>CALCMD010000012.1 GCA_937965795.1 uncultured Lachnospiraceae bacterium
ACGTCAGTTGTTCTGAAGTAGAACTGCGGACGATAGTTGTTGAAGAACGGTGTATGACGTCCACCCTCGTCTTTTGTCAGAACGTATACCTGAGCTGTGAATTTTGTATGGCATTTGATTGTGCCCGGTTTAACAAGAACCTGTCCTCTTTCGATTTCCTCTCTCTTGATACCACGAAGCAGAGCGCCGATGTTATCACCAGCCTGGCCTTCGTCAAGAAGTTTACGGAACATCTCGATACCGGTTACTGTTGTCTTTTTCACTTCTTCTTTAATACCAACAATTTCAACTTCCTCGTTTACATGCAGAACACCACGCTCTACTCTACCAGTTGCAACAGTACCACGGCCTGTAATCGTGAATACGTCCTCGACTGGCATCAGGAACGGCTGGTCTGTAGCACGCTTCGGATCCGGAATCCACTCGTCAACTGCTGCCATAAGCTCCATGATCTTATCGCCCCACTCGCTGTCCGGATCTTCCAGTGCTTTCAGAGCAGAACCCTGGATAATCGGTGTGTCATCGCCTGGGAACTCATACTCGCTCAGCAGCTCACGGATTTCCATGTCTACCAGCTCAAGCAGCTCTTCATCGTCTACCATATCGCATTTGTTCATGAATACTACGATGTAAGGAACGCCTACCTGACGGGAAAGAAGGATGTGCTCTTTTGTCTGAGCCATAACTCCGTCTGTAGCAGCAACTACGAGGATAGCGCCGTCCATCTGAGCAGCACCGGTAATCATGTTCTTAACGTAGTCAGCATGCCCTGGGCAGTCAACGTGTGCATAATGTCTGTTCTCTGTCTCATACTCAACGTGAGCAGTAGAAATTGTGATACCACGCTCTCTCTCTTCCGGAGCTTTATCGATGTTTTCGAAATCTGTAGCTGTGTTACCTGCTACTCTGTGAGAAAGTACTTTTGTAATCGCAGCTGTAAGAGTTGTTTTACCATGGTCAACGTGTCCGATGGTACCAATATTACAATGTGGTTTCGTTCTTTCAAATTTAGCTTTAGCCATTTTGAATGTCCTCCTTGATAAATATGTGCCTTTCGGCTGTTTTATTTTTTTATTTTAAACTACATAGGCTATCTCTGATTATATTTCAAATCAGAGATATTTTCAAGCCCAATTTTCATAGAAATGCCATTTTTTCCATGTCAAATCTCTGTCATTATTTTGATTTTGCACTCAATACTTTTTCCTGTACGGACTTTGGTACCGGCTCGTATTTCTCAAAGAACATCGAGTAGTTACCACGTCCCTGTGTCTTGGAACGAAGGTCTGTGGAATATCCGAACATCTCTGCCAGCGGAACATAACCGCGTACGATCTTTCCACCGCCGATATCATCCATACCTTCGATACGGCCGCGGCGGGAGTTAATATCGCCGATCACATCGCCCATATACTCTTCCGGCATGGTTACTTCTACCTTCATGATCGGCTCCAGAAGGATTGCGTCACCCTTCTTCATCGCGTCCTTAAACGCCATAGAACCTGCGATATGGAATGCCATTTCACTGGAATCGACCTCATGGTAAGAGCCGTCGTATACATTTGCATGTACGCCCAGTACAGGGAATCCGCCGAGGATACCTGCTTTTGCTGCTTCCTCGATACCTTCGCCGACTGCCGGAATGTATTCTTTCGGAATCGCACCGCCGACAACGGTAGACTCGAACTGGAAGGTTTCTTCGCCGTTCGGATCCATCGGCGTAAAGATTACTTTACAGTGACCATACTGTCCACGTCCACCAGACTGTTTCGCGTACTTGCTGTCCACCGTAACTTCCTTCGTGAAAGTCTCCTTGTAAGCAACCTGCGGCGCGCCTACGTTAGCCTCTACCTTGAACTCACGAAGCAGACGGTCTACGATAATCTCCAGATGGAGCTCGCCCATACCTGCGATGATGGTCTGTCCTGTCTCATGATCTGTATGTGCACGGAAAGTCGGGTCCTCCTCCGCAAGTTTTGCAAGAGCCTCGCCCATCTTGCCCTGTCCGGCTTTCGTCTTAGGCTCAATCGCCAGCTCGATAACCGGCTCCGGGAACTCCATAGACTCCAGGATTACCGGATGCTGCTCATCACAGATGGTATCGCCGGTTGATGTTACCTTAAATCCTACTGCCGCTGCAATATCTCCGGAATATACTTTATCAAGCTCCTGTCTCTTATTTGCGTGCATCTGGAGAATACGTCCGACACGCTCCTTCTTGCCCTTTGTAGAGTTCAGAACATAAGAACCGGAATTGATCGTTCCGGAATATACACGGAAGAACGCAAGTTTTCCTACGAATGGGTCCGCCATAATCTTAAATGCCAGAGCGGAAAACGGCTCTTCGTCCGAAGAAATTCTCTCAACTTCATTTCCATCCAGATCCTGACCCTTAATTGCAGGTACATCGAGCGGAGACGGCATAAACTCAATCACTGCATCCAGAAGCTTCTGAACGCCTTTATTTCTGTATGCAGTACCGCAGCATACCGGAACAGCCGCACACTCGCAGGTCGCTTTTCTCAGCGCTGCCTTCAACGCATCAACAGAAGGCTCTTCGCCCTCCAGATATTCCATCATCAGATCGTCATCCAGCTCGCAGATCTTCTCCACCAGCTCTGTACGATACAGCTCTGCATCTTCCTGCATATCTTCCGGAATATCCAGCACTGAAATATCATCGCCCTTTTCATCGTTATAAATATAGGCTTTCATCTCAAACAGGTCGATGATCCCTTTAAACTCATCTTCTTTACCGATTGGAAGCTGAATACAGATTGCATTCTTTCCCAATCTTGTCTTAATCTGCTCTACAGCCGCATAAAAATCAGCTCCCAGGATGTCCATTTTGTTGATGAACGCCATTCTCGGAACATTGTAGGTGTCTGCCTGACGCCATACATTCTCAGACTGTGGCTCAACGCCACCCTTTGCACAGAAAACGCCAACGGCGCCGTCAAGTACTCGCAAGGAACGTTCAACCTCTACCGTAAAGTCTACGTGACCTGGTGTATCAATGATATTGATACGATGCTCCAAAGCGCCTGCCTTCGGCTTTGTCTGATCCTGAAGGGTCCAGTGACACGTGGTAGCGGCTGAAGTAATTGTGATACCTCTCTCCTGCTCCTGCTCCATCCAGTCCATGGTTGCAGTACCCTCGTGAGTATCACCAATCTTGTAATTAACACCAGTATAATAAAGAATACGCTCTGTTGTTGTGGTCTTACCCGCATCGATATGAGCCATAATACCAATATTTCTGGTTCTCTCTAATGGATATTCTCTTCCAGCCAAGGTTTTTTCCTCCTAATAATAGTTAGAAGCGATAGTGAGCAAACGCTTTGTTCGCTTCTGCCATTTTGTGCATGTCTTCTTTCTTCTTTACAGATGCGCCTGTATTGTTTGCTGCATCCATAATCTCGTTTGCAAGTCTCTCCTGCATTGTTTTCTCTCCTCTTTTACGGGAATACAATGTAATCCAGCGGAGAGCCAGAGCCTGACGTCTGTCAGCTCTTACTTCGATCGGCACCTGATAGGTAGCTCCACCGATACGTCTTGCTTTTACTTCAAGTACTGGCATGATATTGTTCATTGCCTCTTCGAAAACTTCGATAGCCGGCTTTCCGGATTTCTCTTCAACTCTGTTAAATGCACCGTATACGATTTTCTGTGCAACACCTTTCTTACCGTCTAACATAATGTTATTGATAAGCTTGGTCACCACTTTATTGTTGTATAACGGATCTGCTAAAACGTCTCTTTTCTGAGTATGTCCTTTACGTGGCACGGTACTTCCCTCCTTAATTATGATTGCGGTCACGCCGCATGATTAAATCATCGGTACTCACAATGTGTCGTTCTATTGTGTGCATGCAAGGACTTCTATATTAACCTGCAACCACCTGGTGAATATATCATCCGGCACAACTATAGTTCTGTTAGTGATACGATTTTTATTGATGTTACGTAACTGTTCCGTACCTTCATAGTTCCGATGCAAAAATCCATGAAAATCGTTTTCAACGATGGGGTTTTGCACTCTTGAATCATGTTTTCACGGTCTCAGCAGCAAGCGCTTCGGCCTGTTCTGGATAGTTACGCTATTACTTCTTATTATTTCTTAGCGTCTTTCGGTCTCTTCGCACCGTATTTGGAACGTGCCTGACGTCTCTTTGCAACGCCTGCTGTATCCAGTGTTCCACGAATAATGTGGTATCTGGTACCTGGTAAGTCTTTTACCCTTCCTCCACGAATCAGAACAACACTGTGCTCCTGAAGGTTATGTCCCTCGCCTGGGATATAGCTTGTCACTTCGATTCCGTTGGAAAGACGAACTCTGGCAATCTTTCTAAGAGCTGAGTTAGGCTTCTTTGGTGTAGCTGTCTTAACTGCTGTACATACACCTCTCTTCTGTGGTGCGGATACATTTGTGCTCTTTTTCTGTAAGGAATTAAATCCTTTTTGCAGAGCCGGTGCAGTTGATTTCTTTTCAGAAGTCTGACGTCCTTTTCTTACTAACTGATTAAATGTTGGCATTCCTATTCACCTCCTGTTAGAATGTGGTTGCTGTCAATGTCTGTTTTTGATGTGCGCAAAAAAAACGTGTAACCACGCACACTCCCTCATTATACTGTTTCCCCTTTGCCATGTCAAGACGTTTTATTGGATTTTTTTGCGATTTGTTTGCGATTTGCATTGACTATTTCTGTTTTCCTATATATAATAGCTTTGTTGCAGAATTTACTTATGGAGAGTTATCGAAGTGGTCATAACGAGCTGCACTCGAAATGCAGTTGTCCGTTCCGGGCACGTGGGTTCGAATCCCACACTCTCCGTCCTGCCGCTGCCGTGGTTCCGATGCAAAACTTCGGCAGCCATTTTTTTTGCCAAAAAAGCGGGTGACCGGTCTCCTGCCACCCACAATCCGTTTACGCAATCTCTCTGAGCCGCTGCAACGCCTCGTTGCGGATAATACAGTCCCCATGCTCTTCAAGAAAAGCACGCTGCGTTCCGCTGATCGCCTCGATACTCGTAAATTCAGACAGGTTTACCGTACACCAGGCAAGCTGCTTTTCGTCTTCTCTCTCCGGATTCATCAGTAAAAGATAACTGCCCTCGAATTTATAGAGGGTATTTTTTAACCCCATCTCCTCGCTCAAAAGACCGGATACGCCAATCACTTCATCCAGACTGCCAAATTCCCCCACCAGATAAGGCGTCTCAGGTATCATTTCTTTTTTCGTAATCGTAAAAGTAATCTTCTCCTCATTGAATTCCCTGAGCCGGCAATTTAGCATATAGCCCTCCGCCTGAAAGCTCAGGTCACGCTCCGCCTGCCGTATTGCCTGCCGGAACATTTCCCTGACTCTGGGCGTCCCTGTCAGAAAATCAACAATGCTGATCTCGTTCTGATCCAGTTCCTCCCTGTCCAGAGACCACAGGATCTGATTTTCATCTATCTTTTCAATTTTCATGGCTGTCCCTCCCCTTTCTGCCTCCGCAGACATCAGACTTCCCACTTGTTCTACGCTGACTATAACATAGCACGGTTCTATTTTCAACACCCAGTTTTTGCCTTGCCAGAAAAACTTTTATCCTATATACTGATTGTATGGACGCCAGACAGAAGCCATACCGGAAAACGCAGGGGTTTGGCTTCCGCCGTCCGGAAAAATCAGAAAATAAACGAGGGATGAAGATCATGAAAGAAATGGACCGTATAGAAAAACTGATTCGCATTCACAGAAAGCGAAAACGCAAAAAAAGACTAATCGTCTCATTTATCGCTATCCTTACACTTTTCACCGCCGGAACCGCACTCTACCTGACACGGGACATCTGGCTAAAGCCGACTTCGGAAGAAGTCTCCGCCACGACTGCGGATTCTTTGGCCGAGCCCTCCCTGACGGAAGCCCTTTCAGAAACGCAGCCGGAATCGAAAGAAGTGCAGATCACGGTAAGCCTGATGGGAGACTGCACCCTGGGTACGGATGAGAATTTTGCCTATGACACCAGCCTGAACGCCTATTTTCTCTATCAGGGCGCTGACTATTTCTTTGAAAATGTCCGCTCCATTTTAGAGGCGGACGACCTGTCCATCATCAATATGGAAGGTCCCCTGACAGAATCCACCGCAAGAAACGGCGAGCTGTTCGCTTTTAAAGGAGACCCCGAATTTGTAAATATCCTCTCCGGCTCTTCCGTCGAGGCTGCAAACCTCGCAAACAATCACAGTCATGATTATGGGGAGCAGAGCTTTACCGACACGAAAAAAATTCTGGAGGACGCCGGCATCTCCACCTTCGGTTATGATGATACCGCCATTGTGACTGTAAAAGGCATAAACGTGGGGCTGGTAGGCATTTATGAGCTGCACGACCATCTGGAACGGATGCAGCAGTTAAAGGACAACATTGCAAAAGTGAAGGCGGATGGCGCCGATCTGATCATCGCCATCTTTCATTGGGGAAACGAAAGAGAAACCGTTCCCGATTATAACCAGATGACCCTGGCCCACGCCGCCATTGACAATGGCGCCGACCTGGTCATCGGCCACCATCCCCATGTGTTGCAGGGCATCGAGGAATACCGTGGGAAATATATCGCTTACAGTCTGGGGAATTTCTGCTTCGGCGGAAACTCCGCCCCCTCCGACATGGACACCATGATCTTTCAGCAGACCTTCACCATCCGAAACGGCGAGGTACTGGCAGATCAGAACATCAACCTCATTCCGTGCAGTATCTCTTCCGAAGCCGGATTTAACAACTATCAGCCTACCCCTTCCGAGGGCAGCGAAGCCGAACGCATCCGGCAGAAAATAGAAGAACGCAGCGAACAGATCAGCGCCAGCCGTTTATAGGCGGCGCTGATTTACTTTGCCTGCTTCTGATACGCCATCCTCCTGCTGCCATCCTCCGCATAAATAATTCCGCAATAGGTGAACCCGTTTTTCTCCAGAAGCTTCTGCATCACCCGGTTTTCCCGGTGTGTGTCGATTTTCAAATTCTTACACTGTTCCAATGCCCAGGCAAGGCAGAAAGAGGCCGTTCCTTTTACCGTTCCATCCGAAATAATCCGATGCACCACCCCATAGGGGCGTTTCGAAAGCCACGTTCCGTCCTCGATCACCTCATAAGTGGCATCCTTTCCTTCTTTATAATAAAAAGCGCCTGTCACACGTCCGTCTTCTTCACAGACATAGACATTCCCCCCTCTGATATCCCCCTCTACCATTTCCCGCGGAGGATAGCTCGTCCCCCACTGATCAGGATTCCCGTGCTCCGCCATGAACCTTCTGGCATCTGCATACATTTCCATCAAAAGATTCAGTTCTCCCATTACTGCGTTCCGTATTTTCATCTTCTCCTCCAAAAAAGGACCGACGCTTCTGCGTCAGTCCGTCTTTTTAATAAAACCAGTGTGCTCCGATCTTCGTCCCTCTTCCTGCGCTTGTGTTAAAATACAGCGCTCCCGGAACCGGATTCTCACCGTTCAGAGCCGCCTGTGCCGCCTCATAGCAATCGCCTGGCGCACCGCTCGCTAAAACCTGATCCAGCCATCCGGTAATTGCCGGTGAAAACTGACCGCTCTGGTAAATGACCTCACGGATGCTTCCCGGATAGGAACTGCTGGCGATGCGGTTCATAACGACTGCCCCGACTGCTACCTTTCCTTCCCTTGACTGGTTTCCAGCCTCGCAGTAAATCAATGCGGCCAGCAGCGATACATCGTCCGTACTTGCCGTGGTGACTGTCTCTTCCGAAGCAACAGAAGAACTGTCGGCCGGAGCCGTATTGGCCTCTCCTGTAGATTCCGGTGTTTCTGTCTGTGCGGCATCCGTACCGTCCGGCTCCTGATAGCTATCAGGCGTCTGCGCTTCCGTAGCTGCCGCCGTTTCATCCGAAGTACCTGTATAAGCCCCGGCATCTTCTGCCGTATTCTGAGTATATTCCTTCTGCCAGTTCGACGCCGTATAGGTTCCGTCGCTCTCTCCATAGGAATCTGCCAGAGGAATCGCCTTCTCCAGAATCGTTGTTTTCTGCACATCCTCTGCCGGAACATACGCTACGGTCACATCATCCATCTGAACTGCGTACCATGCGCCTTCCTTCTCCAAAAGCGTATACTCGCTGCCGCCCTTCGCTTTCTTCAAAACAGACGAGCAGCAGTCCGGTCTGGAAAACATATTCACGTCATCCCACGAAATTTCGACGCCCTGTGTTCCATACACGCCCGCAAGCTTCTTCGCCTCGTCTCCATATGCCAGAAATTCATCTTTTATGTATCCTTCGACACCGCCTGAAATCACGTGTGTCCATTCTTCTCCCCTCTCGATGACTTCTGCAACTCCAGCCTTCGGCAAATATCCCACAATTGCGCTCTCTGTCGATGCGTTTGCCCTGATATTTACCTGCGTGTTTACATTCGCCACCGCCGTGTAGCTCCATTTTGCATCATCTGTCTCTGTACCGGATGCTGCGAACACTGCCATAGAAGAAAGCATCGAGATTGTAGCCACGGATACTGTGCAACCGATTACAGATTTCATTTTACTCTTCATACAAACCTCCTGTGCAACTGTTTTTTCGGCAAAATATTACATTTTATTACGTTTTTCCCGAAATTGTTACATTTATATTACGTTTGTTACAATCGCATTATATATCGGTTACAATAGCTTGTCAAGCTTTTTGTTATTTCTGCCTTCTCTGACGAAAAGCTTCATACATCAACACGGAAGACGCCACCGCCGCATTCAGCGACTCTACCCTCCCGCACATGGGAATCCGGATATATTCCTCTGCACATGCCGCCAGCCCGTCGGTCAGCCCGTTTCCCTCATTTCCGATCAGAAATCCACAGCTTTCCCGGTAGTCCGGCATATCATAAGCACGTTCGCCTTTCAGGTGCGCCGCATAAGAAACGATCCCTCTTTTCTTCAGCTCCTTCATCACATCCTTCAGATCCTCCACGTAGCAAAACGGCATCCGGTATATGGAACCCATCGTTGACCGTATGGCTTTCGGATTATAAAGATCTACTGTATCCGCACTCATGACGACGCCTGTCACTCCCGCTCCCTCCCCCGTCCGCAGGATCGTCCCCAGGTTTCCGGGATCCTGAAGATTCTCCAAAAGCAAAAGCAAAGGGTTCTCCCCTGCAAGCACCTGTTCCAGCGCATAATGCTGCCTGCGGACAACAGCCAGAATCCCCTGCGGCGTCTTTGTATCCGACACGCTCCGGAACACGCGCTCCTCCACGATCTCCACATTCCGGCGTCTTAAGATTTCCCGTGCTTCCTCTTTTTTCGAAAAAGTCTCTGACAGATAGATCTTTTCCACCAGCTCCCGCGGCGCCTCCCGGTACATCTTGAGTCCTTCTGCCACAAAAACATCCTGTTCCCTGCGTGCCTTTCCCTTTTTCTGTAACTGCACCAGGTTTTTCATCTGTGCATTTGATGTGCTCGTAATCATATTTCCCTCCGCTTAAAGTCCGAGGGGCCGCCGCAAATCCATGTTCCGCCTGATATGAAATCCATATAAGCCGGAAACAGGCTCTGCGGCAGCCCCTGAAACCTTCAAAGTTTTTCTATTCTCTTACTTTATCTTCTTTAAATCTTCATTATTCCCTACGGTCAGAATAATCTGATGCTGTGCCAGCGGCTCATCCGGGTCCAGATTCGTATTGATCTGCTCGCCCTCACGCGCGGCAATGACATTAATTCCATAGCGGCATCTGACGTCCAACTGGCGCAGGCTCTTTCCTACCCAGGAATCGGGCACCTCAAGCTCTGCCATGCTGTATGTGGAAGAAAGCTCGAACGTATCCATAAATTTTCCAAAAACCATGTTCCTCGCCACACGGGAACCCATCTCCCGTTCTGGAAGAATGACCTGATCTGCCCCTATCTTTTTGAGTACCTCCGCATGGGTCTGAGACTCCGCTTTCGCCAGGACATAGGGAATCCCCGCTTCTTTTGAAAGAATTGTCGCCAGGATGCTCGCTTCCATATCGCCGGAAACCGCTACCACCGCGCCATCCATATTGCCGATGCCCAGACTGTGGTAAATATCCTGATCCTTTACATTTCCCCTGACTGCCAGGGTCACATCATTTGCAATATCCTCTACAATATCTCCGTTATTGTCGATCGCCAGTACTTCACAGCCATTCTTCGCCAGAGATACCGCCACGCTGTATCCAAACTTTCCCAGTCCGTATACGACAAATGATTTTGCTGCCATGTGCCTCTCCTTCTAAACGCTCTTTATACCGAAAGCGCTTTACTGATTTTCACCTCATAATCATCAATATTCTTCTGCATCGCCAAAGCCTCATCAATGTCAAAATCGGTATACTGGCCGTTCTTATAGCCTACCACGCGGTTTGTCTTTCCCTCCGCCAGCAGATCCACCGCATAACCGCCCATCATGGAAGCAAATACGCGGTCACGGCAGGTCGGGCTTCCGCCACGCTGCATATGCCCCAGAATCGTCGCTCTCGTTTCCACACCGGTGGCGGCCTCGATACGGCGCGCCATACTTACGGAATGCCCGATTCCCTCCGCATTGATAATAATATGGTGCTTTTTCCCCCGTTTCCGGTTGTGAATGATATTATTAATCAGCTTCTGCTCGTCGTAATCGTAGGTCTCCGGCAGCAGAATATCCTCGGCTCCGTTCGCGATTCCACACCAAAGAGCGATATAGCCTGCATTTCGTCCCATAACCTCAATGATGCTGCACCGTTCATGAGAAGAAGCGGTATCCCGCACCTTATCAATCGCTTCCATCGCCGTATTTACCGCCGTATCAAAACCAATCGTATACTCGGTACATGCAATATCAAGGTCAATCGTCCCCGGCACCCCGACCGTATTAATTCCCTGTGCGGCCAGCTTCTGCGCCCCTGCAAAGGAACCGTCTCCTCCGATCACCACCAGTCCGTCGATCCCGTGCTTTCTGCAAACCTCCGCTCCCTGTCTCTGTCCTTCTTCCGTCCGGAATTCCGCACAGCGGGCCGTATACAGAATCGTACCCCCTCGTGAAATCGTATCGGATACGTCGCGGGCTGTCATATCAATAATCTCTTCATTGAGCAGTCCATTGTATCCCTTCCGGATGCCCTTTACCTGTAAACCTCTGGAAATCGCCCTGCGGACTACCGCCCGGATTGCTGCATTCATTCCCGGCGCATCACCGCCGCTTGTCAATACCCCGATTGTTTTAATCTCTTTTGCCATGCTTTTACCTCCGTAATCTCCGAGTGCTCCCGTGTACATACGCATAATTTTATATCATTCTAATTCATTTTTCCCGGTTTTTCAATAGACTTTTCCACAACTTTTACATTGTCCCTTCCAAAATGACCCGTCAGCCTTTGCAGAAGTTCTTCGTTTATGGTAATCCCCCAGTTCTCGGACAGCCTCTTTACCATTCTTGGATTTCTCACATAGATCACGACACGGTCCCTGCCCTCTTCTTCCCGCAGAAATCCGTAAAGGTCGGACTCTTTCTTTGAAAACTCTTCCCTGTCCTGAAACTGTATCCACAGCTCTCTCGGTATGTCCGAAAAGTCCCATATTTTTTCACAGATGAGCTTACTGTCCTTTTCTTCCTCCCCGGAAACCCTTCCCTGCACAAACACCTTCCGGTCCTCCGTCAGAAGATGCCGGAATCTCTCATAATCTTTCGGGAACACCACGACTTCCACCGTCCCCACCAGATCTTCCACGGTAAGAAACGCCATTGTCTTATTCGTCCTGGTGTATTTCACCGTCACGGCCGTAATCATACCTCCCACGATCACATGGGAATTATCCTCTGCTTTCGTATGTCCCGTTTCTTCATCCAGTACGAAATCCGAAGTCACTGCTGAAATATTTTTCCGCCACAGCCCCTCATAATCATCCAGCGGATGCCCGCTGACGTAGATTCCCAGCACTTCCTTTTCAAAGGCAAGAAGCTGCTCCTTCTCATACTCGCCCACATCCGGCAGGCGGATCTCATATTCCTTCTTTTCCTCCTCGCCGACCAGGTCAAACAGGGAAAGCTGTCCCGTCATGGCATATTTTTTCTCCTGGTTCACGCTGTCCATGACGCGTACATAGATCATCATGAACTGCTTTCTCGTACCGCCCAGGCTGTCTAAAGCTCCGGATTTAATAAAGCTCTCAATCGTGCGCTTATTGACCTCTTTTCCGGAAAGTCTCTCAATAAAATCCTTCAGCGACCGGTACGCCCCGTGCGCCGCCCTCTCGGACACGATTGCATCAATGACCGGCCTGCCAATACTCTTAATCGCTGAGAGCCCATAGCGGATGTCTTTTCCATCTACAGAAAACCCGCTCTCTCCCCGGTTAATGTCCGGCGGCAGAATCCGGATTCCCATCTGGCGGCAGGAATAGATATACTCTGATACCTTTCTGGGATTATCAATCACAGAGGTCATCAGCGCCGCCATGAACTCCACCGGATAATAATATTTTAAATATGCCGTCTGATAAGAGACCACAGCATAAGCCGCCGCATGGGATTTATTGAACGCATACTTCGCAAAGTCAATCATTTCGTCATAAATCTTATTGGCCACCTTCTCCGGAATCCCGTTCTTTATGCAGCCCGGCACGCCTTCCTCTTCGTTTCCGTAAACAAAGTTCTGGCGCTCTTTCTGCATCACCGCCGCCTTCTTTTTGGACATGGCGCGGCGCAGAAGATCGCTTCTTCCCAGCGTATAGCCGCCTAAAGCCCGCACGATCTGCATTACCTGCTCCTGATACACGATACATCCATAGGTCGGTTCCAGAATCGGCACAAGCTCCGGACAGTCATACGTAATCTCCTCCGGATGGTTTTTCCCCCGGATATACTGGGGAATGAAGTCCATAGGCCCCGGCCGGTAAAGGGAAATTCCCGCAATGACGTCCTCCAGGCTCTGCGGCTTTAATTCCTTTATGAAATTTTTCATGCCCGCGCTTTCAAGCTGAAAAACTCCGTCTGTCCTTCCCGTGCCAAGCGAATCCAGAACCGCTTTATCGTTATAATTGATCGCATCCATATCAATGCTCTTTCCCGTGTTCTTTTCCGCCATCCGCACCGCATTCTGAATCACAGTCAGGGTACGCAGCCCCAGAAAGTCCATTTTCAGAAGCCCCAGCTCCTCCAGTGTCGTCATGGTAAACTGGGTGGTGATCGAACCGTCGCTGGCTCTGGAAAGCGGCACATATTCATCGACCGATTTCTGGCTGATCACTACGCCTGCGGCGTGCATGGAAGTGTGCCTCGGCAGCCCCTCCAAACGTCTGGACATATCGATCAGGTGACGCACCTGCCCGTCCTCCTCATAGAGCTTGCGCAGCTCACTGTTCACCTCCAGCGCCTTGTCGATGGTGATATTCAGCTCCTGCGGAATCATCTTTGCGATCGAATCCACCATCGCATAAGGTAAATCCATGACACGCCCCACGTCGCGGATTACGCCCCGCGCCGCCAGCGTACCAAAGGTGACAATCTGTACCACACGGTCCTTCCCGTACTTGCGCACCACGTAATCGATCACTTCCTGACGTCTTTCAAAGCAGAAATCCACATCAATATCCGGCATAGACACGCGTTCCGGATTCAGGAAACGCTCAAACAGAAGATTATAACGCAGGGGGTCCAGCTTCGTAATCCCCAGCGTATATGCCACCAGGCTTCCCGCCGCAGAGCCGCGCCCAGGTCCTACCATAATATCGTGATCTCTCGCATATTTGATGAAATCCCACACAATCAGAAAATAATCCACATAACCCATCTGCCGGATGGTTCCAAGCTCATAGTTCAGTCTTTCGGTAAGCTCTTCCGTCACCGGATGATACCGCCGGGCAAGCCCGTCAAAGCAGAGCTTATTCAAATATTCCCAGGAAGTATACCCCTCCGGCACATCATACTTCGGCAGCTTCGTCACGCCGAATTCGATCTCCACATGGCAGCGCATGGCGATTTTATGCGTATTTTCCAGCGCTTCCAGCGCATAAGGAAACAGCTTTTCCATCTCCTCCGGCGATTTCACGTAATACTGTCCGCCCTCATAGCGCATCCGGTCCTCATCCGCCAGCTTCTTCCCCGTCTGGATGCACAGAAGAATGTCATGCGGGTCCGCATCCTGCGCATACGTATAATGCACGTCATTCGTCGCCACCAGTTCAATTCCCAGCTCCCGGCTCATACGCAGAAGCTGCTGGTTCACGCTTTTCTGTTCCGGAATCCCATGATCCTGAAGCTCCAGAAAGTAATTCCCCTTTCCAAAAATATCCTCGTATTTCAGCGCCGAGCGTTTCGCTTCCTCATACATCCCCCGCACCAGATACCGCTGTACCTCGCCTGCAAGGCAGGCGCTCAGCGCAATGATTCCCTCGTGGTACTCACGCAGTACTTCCATATCCACACGTGGCTTATAATAAAAGCCTTCCACAAAGCCTTTGGACACAATCTTCATCAGATTCCCATAACCCGTATTATTTTCCGCCAGCAGCACCAGATGATGATACCTGTCCTCCCCGCCGGAAGTTTCCTTATCAAAACGGGAATTTGGCGCCACATAGACCTCGCAGCCCAGCACAGGATTGATCCCCGCGGCCTTCGCTTCCCGGTAGAAATCAATGACTCCGAACATCACGCCATGATCGGTAATCGCCGCACTGTCCATCCCAAGCTCTTTGACCCTGGCAACATATTCCTTTATCTTATTCGATCCATCCAACAGACTATATTCCGTATGGACGTGCAAATGTGTAAAATTCACCCCGTACCCCTTTCTTTTGCTTTCCTTTGTCTGCTTCAGACGATCTCCAGTAAAATCATATAGGCAAGCCCCACTACGGCTGTGACTACAAACGCAGGCGTTACAAAGCTTCGTTTTACGCCCTCCGGCAGCTCATGCTTCCGAAAACACCATCGCATATGCGCTTCTCTTTTGCAGTGCTTCGTCATCCAGATCATCACGCCTGCTGCCAGCGCCGTCGAAAACAGAGCCAGAAATCCCATAACTCCCGCAGCCATAACCAGCGCCTCTTTCGTCAGCTCCGCCTGCTGGGCCCCCGCGCTTCCCGCCAGTTCCTGCACAGGTTCCTGTAAAGCCATCATCAGAACGCTCCAGCCATTGATGACAAAATGCGCTGTCATGGACGCATAGATGCTCCCCGTGATCTCAACCAGAAAACAGAATACAACGCCCAGCACCGCCGCATAAAAGAACTGGTTCAGGTTCCGGTGTATCATGCCAAATACAATCGCGCTCGCCACCGCCCCCAGAATCACGCCTTTTTCCCTGTACGCATGATAAAAAATTCCACGGTAGATCAGTTCCTCCACGACCGCCGGAATGACTGCCATGATCAGCAGATTCAAAAGAAACGGATTCTCCGCAAGCTTTGCGCCCGTCTCGCTCACATAATTCGTCGCAAACAGCATGGAGAGCGCATTGATAAAAGTCACAAGCGGCAAAAGGAGGAACCCTGTCAGCGCCGCCATCAGGATGGTAGATACCCGGATTTTCTGAAAAGGAATCCATTCCTTTACTCGAATCCGCTTTACCGCCACATAACAGATGACCGGGAGCGCAAAGAGGAGCTCACCCACCACGGAAATCTGTGTCATACTCATCCTTCCTAAAACATTCTGAAAAAGAAACGGCGATACAATTGCCCATACGATCACGCAGAAAAACAGCCTGTTCGCGCTCTTTGTCTTATTCATCCTATCTCCTCCTCTACATCCTACTTTTTCATGATGCGGTTTTCGGTAAGCTCGATGCGTCCCTGTTTCAGCAACCGTCCTACTGCGCGCTTAAACGCCGCCTTGCTGATGCCAAACTCCCGGTTGATGATTTCCGGCGATACCTTCTCTCCAAAAGGCAAAACCCCCTCATACTCGTCAATGACCCGTAAAATCAGCTCCGCATCCTTATCCATCTGAATCTCTACCCTTTCGTTCGGACTAAGATCCAGCTTGCCGTCCGGTTTTACTCCGGTGACGCGCACCGAAATGCTGTCGCCAATCTGATACCTGCCTGTAGCCTCCCTCTTGGGAATCAGGCCGGAATAGCGGTTATCTACTGCCACAAATACGCCAAAACCACCGCCTGTCTCATAAATGGTCCCGGTCACATGGTCATCCTTTTTATAAGGAGAATCTGTATCCAGATATTCATAAACATTCATTGTCGCACAGAATCTCCAGCTCTTATCCAGATAAACGGCCACCAAAACCTGTTCGCCCGGATAGACATGTCTGGTCTGCTCCTTAAACGGGAGAAGAAGGTCTTTCTCAAGACCCCAGTCCAGAAAAGCGCCAATCTTCGAGACCTCTTTTACCTTCAGCACCGCGACGCCGCCCAGCTCTGCCTGCGGCTGCCTGCGGGTAGCGATCATCCGGTCCTGAGAATCCAGATACAAAAACACTTCCATCTGATCCCCGATCTTCGTTCCCTCCGGCACTTCTTTTAATGGAAGCAGCACCCGCTCAGCTGCCTCTTTCGCCTCTCCAAGATAGATTCCAAATTTCATCTGCTTTACCACCGTCAGTTTCTGTTTTTTTCCTAATTGTAACATCCGCTTTCTCCTTATTTTCTAAATATGATTACTGTGCTTCCAAAAACTCGATCACTGCATAAGGCTTCCGCCCCTCATTACACAACGCTACCGTACAGCTTCCCTTCTCCACATGCACCATAGGAAATATCACGTCATGGAGCACCGCAGCCTTTTTATACTCTGCCCGCATCTGACGGATCTGAAAGCCTTCCGGCAGAAATTCCTGTGCCATCTGCACATACTGGCCGTTGTTCACATGATGATTTGTGTCAAGCTGGTGGCGCAGAACCGGAAAGCTCTCTTTCTCCTCAAGCTCTCCTGGAAGCGCAATCTTCCTTGAGGCATACTCCATGTCCAGCTTTTCTTCTATAGTATATGCTCCGATCTGCTCCGGCTCCAGCTTTACGGGTCTTCCAGCCTCCATATCCATGAACACCCAGACAGAATTGGCCACGGCAACCCTGTTCCCCTCTGCGTCCAGCATCGCAAAATTACGGTCTCCGTAAAATGCCTTAAATCCATATGGCCAGGTCTGAACCGTGATTTTTTCACCAAATTTCGGCAAGCGGTTCACAATGATCTGCCAGGCTGAAAGAATCCATGCACAGTGTTTCTCTTTCAGACGTTCAATTCCCATGCCGATATTTTCTGAATCAAATGTGGTGCAGTCCTGGAAATAATTAATAATTCCGTTCAGGGTCAGATTCTGCCATACATCTACCTCGCTGTAGCGCACCCTGCTTTCAAACTGATAACTCATAAAACCGCCTCCTGTAGAACTATCCCTTTCTCTTACTGGCAATTGCAGAACAATGTTCTGTAAGATAAAAATAAGGCTGCTTTTTGCAAAGCAGCCTGGTAGCTGGGCTACAAGGATTCGAACCTTGAAATGACGGAGTCAGAGTCCGTTGCCT
>CALCMD010000013.1 GCA_937965795.1 uncultured Lachnospiraceae bacterium
AACGGGGACGGTAAGGACGGTCGCCACCGGCATTGTTGCCATAAGAACGCTGAGGGCGGTCGCCATTCTCTCCATTCGGGTTAAAACGCGGGCGATAAGAACGGTCGCTGCTATAAGCACGTTGCGGGCGATCCCCATTTTCATTATTAAATCTCGGACGATAAGGGCGGTCCCCATTTTCACGATTATAAGACGGACGGTTGTAACCTCCCTCTCTGTTAAATTGGTTACCATCACGGCCGGCGCCTGA
This sequence comes from uncultured Lachnospiraceae bacterium, assembly GCA_937965795.1. GTDB lineage: Bacteria > Bacillota > Clostridia > Lachnospirales > Lachnospiraceae > Hominisplanchenecus_A. Next base: position 251 of record CALCMD010000013.1, read on the forward strand.
ATTCTCTTCTGAAGAAGAGGCATCACGCCAAGTTTCATTTTCTGTACTCATTGTTTTTTATTCGAATAAAATTAAACCTACTGGCCTCACGGCCATTCTTTCTTTATCTCTAATTACCTTCTTTTACGTTAGCTTATAAACAATCCCCGGAACAAAAAGTTGAGATTCTTCCGGGCTTCTCTTGTCACTTCTTAAAGTCCCGTATACGTATGGGGAGTAATCGCACGCAATTCCTTCTTTATGTCCTCGCTCACATTCAATTCTTCTATGAATTCCTTGATTGAGCTCTCCGTAATCGCCTGATTGGTACGTGTCAACGCTTTCAGCGCTTCATAAGGATGCGGATATGCCTCGCGGCGCAGGATTGTCTGAATGGCCTCGGCCACCACACTCCAGCAATTATCCAGATCGCGGTAGATAGCCGTTTCGTTCAGCAACAGCTTACGCAATCCTTTCAGTGAGCTTTGGATAGCGATTATAATATGCCCGAACGGAACACCCACGTTACGCAATACGGTGGAGTCGGTCAGGTCGCGCTGCAGACGTGACACCGGCAATTTCACCGCCAGATGCTCAAGGATGGCATTTGCTATGCCCAGGTTGCCTTCGGCATTCTCAAAGTCAATGGGATTCACCTTATGCGGCATCGCACTTGAACCAACCTCCCCGGCTTTAATCTTCTGTTTGAAGTATTCCATGGAGATATATTGCCAGAAGTCGCGATTCATATCGATCATCACCGTATTGATACGTTTCATCGCGTCGAAAACTGCCGACAGATTATCATAATTGGATATCTGGGTTGTATATTCCTCACGCTCCAGCCCCAGCTTCTCAGCGACAAACCTGTTGCCGAAAGCCTTCCAGTCATATTCCGGATAGGCCACATGATGCGCATTGTAATTACCCGTAGCTCCACCAAATTTAGCGGTTAACGGACATGCCTTCAATGCGGCCAACTGGCGCTCCAGACGATACACAAACACCATCACCTCTTTTCCCAAACGGGTAGGAGAAGCCGGCTGCCCATGCGTTTTGGCAAGCATCGGGATGTTCGCCCACTCTTCCGCGTATGTGCGGAGCTGGGCAATCAGCTCTTCTATCTGGGGATAATACACCTGTTCCAGCGCTTCTTTTACAGACAAAGGAATAGAGGTATTGTTAATATCTTGCGAAGTCAGTCCGAAATGGATAAACTCTTTATAGTCGTCCATACCGCCCAACTTGTCAAATTCTTCTTTCAGGAAATATTCCACAGCCTTCACGTCGTGGTTAGTCACGCTTTCAATCTCCTTGATGCGTCCGGCATCGGCTTCGGAAAAGTTACGGTAGATATTTCTTAATGTCTCGAATACACCCTTGTCCACCCCTTTCAACTGCGGCAAAGGCAGTTCACACAAGGTGATAAAATATTCCACTTCAACCTGTACACGATATTTTATCAGTGCAAATTCTGAGAAATAGGCAGCCAAAGCATCTGTCTTGCCCCTGTAACGACCGTCAATCGGAGAGATTGCGGTAAGTAAATCAAGTTCCATACGTCGTATTATATGATAATTATCGGGCTGCAAAATTACGGCTTTTTTCCGAGTAATCAGGCATAAAGAGGAAATAAATTAAAAAAATGAGCCTGTAAGACAAAAAAAACGGCTTCACATCTTACGATGCAAAGCCGTAAAAAAGTTTCAAAAACCTGTGGGCGTTGACGGATTCGAACCGCCGACCCTCTGCTTGTAAGGCAGATGCTC
>CALCMD010000014.1 GCA_937965795.1 uncultured Lachnospiraceae bacterium
GACTTCGCATACATATCTGCCGGGTATGCTGGACGCGGGTAGAAACAGAATCGTTGGAGGACAGCTGGCGGCTTATTAAGGAAAAGGGAGACGCGGTAAGATTTTCCACCTATGAGGAGGCAAAAAACTATCAGCGGGAGAACTCCCTTTGGAGAACAACAATGATCGAGCGTTATACGTTCCGGGAAAAGGATGTTTCCCTGGCGGCGTAAAGCGCGATTTTAGGGGCTGGAGACAGCCCCTTTTTGAATGGAGGAATTTTATGGAATGGAAGATTTTTGAAGAGCGGCTGGATATTCCTCTTTATCGGCAGATGGAAGAGCTGGTCTATCTGACAAGTACAAAGGAAGATAAATACCAGCGAAGACAGGAAAATGAAAGATATGCGCTCTTTGGGGAAAGTACAGAAAAGACGATGGAGGAAGCGTATGGGCTTCATTATCCGGGTGAAGTGCTGGAGCGTCTGTGGGAGCGTCGGGAAGTTACGGCAAAGGAACTTAAGGCTTTAGGGTTTGCGTTGGCAAAAACGAAAAACCTTCAGGAAGAGGGGCTGTTCATCGGAAACCAGTTGCCCGTATTCTTAAAAAAGCTGTATGCGCTTCCGGAGGATGCGTTTCTTTTGGGAATCCGGTATCTATTGGAGGAAAGGGAGAAAAAACAGTTTTACGAAGCGCTTTTCTCTTATCCCTACGAAGAAATCGCGGAGATCCTGTTTGTGCTGTCGATTTTGCCGGAGGATGACGACTTTTGGGAAACCGTAAAAAAGAAGCTGAATGCGAAACTGGGGACAGATAGGGAAATTTCCGTATATGAAAATTCCGGCGTATATCAGTATCTGGTACAAAATTTCCAGTTCCGTATGAAAGGCTACCGGAAAAAAGACCTGGATGTGCTGAAATATCTGATGCGCCTGCCCTTTGGAAGCATCTGCGGAAGCGGGAGGCTTGCAGGAGAAAAACTGATGGAAAATGGGTATGCCAGCGAAGAAGCTGCGTATCTGAATTATTTTCTGATCAGGGAAACAAACCTTCCCGGAAGAATCGATACAGACAGTATAACGGCGGAAAAACTGGCGATCGAGGTATGCCGTCAATTTCTGAGTGCCGAACGGGAATATCCGGATCTGGCATATGAACTGTGCAGCCAGCTTTGTGCAGCTTACCATTCGTTTGAGGTGAAGGTACAGGGATTTGCGGGGATTACAGATGTACTTGCAGAAGAGATAGAGGTTAAAAATGTGAAGGCATTCCAGGTTCTGTATCCGTATTCGGACAAATCAGGGAAAGAACACTGGAAACGGCTCCGTCTGACAGACTCCAAATGGGACGTGCTCTATTCGGTGCTGGAGAAGAAAAAATATGATGAATGTGTGCTGGAAACCCTGGAGTGGGAAACGGATGGGAAAAAGCTTGCAGAGAGCCTGACACATTACCGGGAACTGACGGGAACGGATTACCGGAAGCGGTTCTGGGAACAAGAACACTGGAAACAGCTCACAGTGTTCCGCCATCTTGCGGAACCTGGATTGATCCCGGTGACAGGGCTTATGGAACAGTTTCTGGCAGAGTATCAAATGGATGAAAAAACGGCTGTGGATAAATGGAAGAATATGCTCTATTATCTTCACAGCTATATGAAAGGTATCCAGTCTCAGGAATCCTATGCTATGCTGGAATGTTATGTGAAGGAAATGGGCATCAGGGACATAGCAAATGCATTTTCCGTGACAGAATTGTTGGAGGGCTGTTTTAAGAATATTTACAGCAATTACAGCCGTTACTGGGAACTGGATTTGTTCCGACCGTTTCTGGAACCGGAAGAACACCGGCATTTTTTTACGTGGCTGGATGATTACGTCTTCCAGAATTATACGGAGTATTACCAGAGTTTTGTGTTCCATATCCTTTCCAGGGAGGAAAACCTGCTATGGTTTCCCAAAGAGGAGGCACAGGCGGTATATTCCGGCCTTCGGGAAAAACTTGGCGATCAGAAGATGCCGAGCATCCTCCGTAAGATTTATATGACGGAAGAGGAACAGCAGAAACTAAAAGACATGGAAGAGCTTTTGGAAGAGAGAAGGGCGCTGAAAAAGCAACTGGACAAGATCCGGGATATGAAAGCTGCTTTTTCCAAAATGATTGCGGGAAGCAGGAAGAAGGCCGGGCAATTTCTAAAAATCCTTGCTTTCGTGAATTACAGCGATCTGGAAGAGGCAGAGGACAGCGCGGTTTCCTATCTCCGTTCTCTTTTCAGAAGAGGACAGGTGTATCTTTATAACGCAGAAGATATGGGAGAATTAACTGGGCTTCTGTCCAAACTTTATGCATGCGGAAAACTGGAACTGAAAGAGGAAAAGAAGTTTGTGAATGAAGTGGAGGAAATGCAGAATGAAGGAACAGATATTAAGGCACCTACAGACGGTCAACAGCATGAAGGAAGCCAGACTCCCGTATGAGTTTGTGAAGAAATTTGGCGAGAAGGGCTGCGCAGAAGTCAGTACGAAGATCGTGGAATCCGGGGTCAGCCATGTTGTAGAAAAGATGTCAGAGAACAGTAAAAAATATCTGATGAAAGATGGAGCTGTCATTGATGCAATCAGGCAGATGGACGGATCGGATATGGAGCTTCCGTTAAAACGTCTGGAGAGCCTGTTTTTACAGGCAGGAGATAAGAGGCTTTCCGAGCTTTCATACATGGATATTCAGGAAGTACTGATGGATGAGGAAATCCCGGAAGCCATCCAGTACAATTTCCTGAAGTATTATAAAAGAAGGGAACTGCCGGAAGGAATGCGCAGCCTGCTGCTGAAAAATCTGGAGAAATACCGATTTTATGTCAAAATTGACATGGGGCAGCTTACGGAGGACGAACGGGGGCTGTTGTTTCTGCCGCTGTTTTCTTCACAGCTGCTGGATTCTTTATGGGATATACGGGATACCTGGAGCTATCTGCAGCAGCCAGGGGTTCTTCCGCTGATGCAGATGATCCATGTGCTTACAAATAATACCTGTATGTTAAAAGAAGCGCAGTTTTTACAGATGGCAGGAAATGCGGAAGAAATCAAAGAATTACTGGAGAAGGTGCTGGCATTTTGGGAAGAGGAGCAGCGACAGGATTTTATGCGAATGTGGTTGAACAATGCTTCGTTCCTCACTGATTTAAAGCACCTGATAAGGGTGCTGCCGGACCTGGATGCAGGACAGAAAGAAAAAATGCTGGAAAACAGGATTTCTTATGCAGCAATGACATACCGGGCGGATTTGGATGGGGTACCGATTGATGCGCTTTCAGACAGGCATGTGAAAATTCTTCTGTATGCGATCGTAACAGGGAAGAGACACTTCCTTGCGCTTGTAAAGGAACACAGTGAGGAATTTCTCGCACTGTCTTCATGGTCTTTGCTGCTGGACGAAGATATTTACCGGAATTATCTGAACCTGAATACCTTGAATGAGAAGAATCTGCGGGATGGTTACGCTCTGATCTTCGGGAGAAAAGATGCGAAAAAATATCTGAACCGGGAAATCTATACGTTTGAGGAACTGAAAACGCTGGCTCCTTTGCAGGTATCTTATCTTCAATTATATGGTTTCCTGGAATTGGAAAGGAGCGATGACCGGATGCGTGTGCTGCGGGAACTGGTAAAACGGGGATGCCTTTCTGATGCTATGGAAGAGACGGCTTTGCAAAAGCTCGCCGGGCGTCTGTCAGAAAAGCCGTTATCGTCATGGATGCAGGAAGAACTGGGGCATATTCGGGACCTGAAAGCAAAGGTGTCCGTAAAACTGCTCGCGGACTGGGAGGATTACCAGAATTATATTCCGGAAGTGGAGAATGAACGGCAGGTGCTCTACCTGATCCGCAACCGGAAAACGGTAAGAAACTATGATTCCTTCGGACAGTTCCAGAAAAAAATGCTGCAGGAGGATGCGGCTTGGCTGTGGCTAAAGGAGATGCTTCCGATCTCCGATGAATTTGTGGAGCGGTTTGAGCAGAGGATCCGCGAATTTGTGTATGAAGGCGAGGCTGAGATCGTCTATCAGTTCTGTCAGGGAGAAGAAAACCGGTTGGAAACGGTGAGGCGTCTGGTGACAGCCGAGCTAATGGGTGAATTTGAAAAACTGAAATACCATGAAGCGGACCTGGAAAGGGAGATCGCCTATCCGGTAGATTCCAGCATGGAAAAAATATGGCGTGAAAATCTGAAAAGGAAAGATAATAAATATGAAATATGGGAGGAGGACCGTTTTATCCCGATGCTTCAGATCGGAGAAGTTCCGATGTCTACCTGCTTGTCTTATGTGAATGGTATTTATAAAGATTGCCTGCTGTCCTGCTTTGATGCAAACAAAAAGGTGCTGTACCTGGCAAAAGAAGGAAAGATCGTATTCCGGGCACTTCTGCGGCTGACAAAGGGTTCCGATACACCAAAGCCTGTGAAAACGCAGAAAATTGAATTTGTGGATCTGGTCAAAGAGGCGCAGAAAAAGGAAGAGGAGGGAAAGGAGGAATTGATCCTGTTTCTGGAGAGACCGTATTTTTCCAAAATCAGCGGGGAAGAGGAAGAAAGTGCGGTGGCCCTGGCTTATCAGGTCGTACAGGAAAAAGCAAAAAAACTTGGCAGTTATATCGTTGAGTTAACCGGTTCTG
>CALCMD010000015.1 GCA_937965795.1 uncultured Lachnospiraceae bacterium
CATAAAACCCATATCCGGCAACCAGGACCGCAGCAATACGCAGAAGTATTCGCAGCGGTTTGGAAGAAACCGGTCCGGCAGCTTTGCGCACCATGCCCAGGATCATATTCCAGTGCAGGCCGAGATGCAGAGCCATCAGCACAAATCCCCAAAATGCGGAAAGCACATGTAATTGCCTTGCCAGAGCGATCCCTCCGTGAATCGGCAGGAAAGCAAAAACTTCTCTGGAAAGTATGATCCCGCTTACCATTAAACCGAGCATGGAAAGTAACACAGCAAAGTTTATCACGGTCTGAAAAATGCGTACAGGCGTATATTTTCCTTTGAAAAGATGGCTGTACCAGCTCCGGTTCAAAATATGATGGGCAATCCACAAGATCAGCATAGCTGCACCAAGCCATTCATGGGCGGAATCTCCGGTGAGCTGCCGCGCCATTAAAAACAGCAACAATACTGTCATAATCATATCAATGACGATTTTACATATAAATTTTTTCTTCATCAGAAACATTCCTCCCATTTACAGATAAGCGCCTGCCTGTTAACCCACGGGCAGGCCCTTACCTGTTATTGTTACTCAATCAGCGGATATTCGGAATCCGCTTTGCTACTTTCTCATGAACGCAGAATCTCATTCCGCGTTCAAATTCAGCCCATTGACCCAATTTACAACCTCGTTTTCTGCTCCCGCGACACTGTTTCGGGAAATAGAAAGCCCATCAGAAATAACCGTTGCGTTCGGCTGCAATTCCGAAATCGTCTGAATGGTTCTGGAAAATCCGCTTCCGCCGTGGGTAGTAAACGGAATAATGGTTTTTCCGCTGAAATCATATTCCTCAAGGAATGTGTAGAGCGGCATTGGCAGATCAGCGTTCCAGTTCGGATAACCCAGGAAAATCACATCATAGCTGTCGGGATTTTCAATCTTCGTCGCAAGCTCCGGTCTTGCGTTATCTGCTTTTTCATTATAAGCAAACTCCAGGAGAGGATCATGCGTTGTCGGATAATCCTGCACTGTTTCGATGGAAAACAGATCGCCGCCCGTTTCACGCTGAATGATCTGAGCAATGTACTGGTTATTTCCCAAAACCTCGCCTTCCACTGCCACACGGCTCGCACTGGCTACGGTATCCACACCGTCCGTTTCCATAACGGAAAAATACGCGATCAGAATATTACCGTTTCCGGCATCCGCTGTCCCCGGAGCTTCAGTATTCTCCGTTCCATTGTTTGTTGTTTCAGCATCCGCTGATTCCTCTGTGCTTTCTTTTGTACCGCCGTCACCGGATTCCATTGCCAAAGCCGCCGTTTCTGTCTCCGTCGATACATCCCCTGCTGTATTCTGACTATTATTTCCACAGCCCGCCAGAGAAAGAACCAGCAGCGCGGAAAGAAGTATGGCTGTTATTTTTTTCATAGAATTTCGCTCCTTTACTTTTTATCGTGATCTATGTCAACAGACGCTTTTCCCCATCTGGTAAGCTGCCTGCCAGTCCCGCATCCTGTCAGAGCAGCCGCCATGAGCAACAGCAGTCCTGCCCGAAAACATTTCCTTTGCATAAGTCTTCTCCTTCTATTCCATGATCCCAAGTCTCTGTATCCAGGGTTCAATATCATCCAGATCATTTGCGGTTAGTCCCTCCGCAATCTCCGCATCCGGGCAAAGCTCACTGAAAATATGAAGGCTGTTTCCTATGTCATCGCTTGCACTGGTGCAGAAAGGAATGATTGTTTTGCCGGAAAAATCATTGTCTGCAAGGAAGGTGGCAATCATAGCCGGTGCTTCATCCCACCAGATGGGATACCCCACAAACACGGTATCATACTCCGCAATGCTGTCCACAGATACGGTAATCTCCGGTTGTACGCCATTCAGAATTTCTGCTTCAGCCTCTTCCTCTAAATCGCCATATTCCTCTGCTCTCTGAATTTCTGCCAAATCACCGCCTGTATAATCTGCGATTATCTGTGCTACTTCCTCCGTATTTCCCGTATGAGAAAAATATGCGACCAGAATCTTTCTGCCGTCCACAGCCGCATTTTCTATACCCGATTCCGCTGCTTTCTCCGATGTTTCTGCCATTTCCGTTCCGGATGCTTCTTCTGCCTGTTCCATCTGCGACGTCTCTGCAGACGTTTCCGTTTCCTTTTCAGCAGATAAGTTGCTTGCAGAAGTACTGCTGTTGCCGCAAGCTGTTAATGCAAACATAAGCAGCGCTATCACCACAACTATTCCAAACATTCTTTTTGCTTTCATTGTATTTCCTCCTCGTTTGTTCTATATTAATACAATACCAAAAAATCCGGGCTGTAACGCTTTCTGGTAGTTTTCTTCCTCCTGTTACCTGCCAGTTACCGTATATACCAGCCGGACTCCATCGCCTTTCAGCCGTTCTATATTTTTCAGACGGAAAGCAGCCGGTTCACCGGGCGGAAGCAGCGCCGATTTTTCAAATACGGTAACAGAATCCGGATTTCCATCCGCAACGGGGGCAAGCAAAAGACTCAGTTCATCCACCACACCCTGCTGCAGGAATGTCCAGTTAATCGTGCCTCCGCCGCAGATCAGCAGCGTGCCGATCCCGAATAACTGATATAACTTTTCCAAAGCCAGTCTGCCATCCAGCATTTTCGAACCGGCCAGAATATAGGATACGCCGTGCCTGCGAAGATAAGCTCTGTAAGCTGCCGGTGTCTGCTCCGTCAGGACTTCAATCACATGAGCATCCGGTCTCCCCGGTTTACAAAAGGTCCCCGATTCCCAACCGATCTCTCCCTGTGTATCCACTGAAACATAGTAGAGTGCAGCATGATCTTCTGCCACAAAATCACCGTCAGGAACCTTTTCCCCCGGATCAGGCTCCGGTTTACGGTTTCCTGTAAATTCCTTTGTTGTTACCGTTCCGTAAAGCCATGCATCCGCCTGATATTCGGAACGGATACGGGCATATTCCCCGCTTACCGTTCCGGCAGCTTCTGTTCCCATAAATGCCCCGGTAATTTTTCCATCCAGTGCACTTAATATATGACATATGGTGTATGGTCTTTCCATCTGTTTTCCCTCCCTTACATACATTCCAGGAGAATCTGATAAACCTCTTCCCGTTCAAGCTGACGTGGATTACATTTAATAATGTTGCAGGTATCCGCCACCTGACGCAGCACCTCCGGAGTAATTTCAACCGTGGATTTCAACTGATTCATTTTCACAGGAAGGCCACACTCTTTAATAAAGTTTTCCAGAGCATCCACACCGGCCTCCGGGGTATCCACACCAAATACCACTTTTGCAAACCGGGTGAATTTTTCCGGTGCATCTTTCACGATATGCCGGTAATAGACTGGCTGGATCACCGCAAGTCCCTGCCCGTGATTGCAGTCCGTATAGGCTCCAAGCTGGTGTTCGATCTGATGTGCCTGAAAATCAGTCAGGCGTCCACATTTTAAAATCCCGTTTTCTGCCATCGCCGAATCCCACATCAGATTGCTTCTTGCCTGACGATCATTAATATCCTTCAGCAAACGACGCATATTGACTACCGTATTTTTCATAACCGCCAGCGCCAGATCGTCCGATACATTATCTTCATCGGAAGTGCCCAGATAGGTTTCCATTGCATGACTCAACGTATCAAAAGCACCGGAAATTACCTGCATAGCCGGAACCGACATGGTATACGCCGGATCAAGAACGGCAAAGGATGCTGCAGTTCCAAAGATGGGGCCTTTCCATTTCTTTTCTTCGTAAGTGATGACTGCTCCTGCGTTCATTTCCGCACCGGTTCCGGATGCCGTCACAACCGCACCCATCGGAATCCCCGCTGTCGGAAATTTTCCCTTGCCATACTCCATGTCCCAGATATCTTCATCCAGTACCGCCTGTGCGGAAATCACCTTGCAGCAGTCAATCACGCTGCCTCCGCCGACAGCCAGAATAAAGTCCACATGCTGTTCCCTAACCAGCGCAGCACCTTCCTGCACCTTTGTATAGGTTGGATTTGACATAATTCCAGAGAAGTCCACCACCTTTTTGCCCGCCTGGGTAAGCAGAGCTCGCATCTCATCGTAAACTCCGTTCTTTTTTATGGAACCGCCGCCATACGCCAGCATCACGTTTTCGCCAACTTTTCCAAGCTCTGCCTGAAGTGCCTGCATGGCGCTCCTTTCTCCAAAATAAACTTTTGTGGGGTAAGAAAATGTAAATTTGTTCATCGTAAAATGCCTCCTATGATTTCAATCTTTTATACGCTTGTTATAACCGCTTATATTTTTCGGTTGTTGCTATCAGTCAGCAGATTTTGATACTTCATCTATTATGTTCATAGCGTTCAGGCTGCGGGGATAGCCAATATACGGCATACACTGCTCCACAACACTGTAAAGCTTTTCTTTATCATTGCCCACTCCAAAATTTCCCGCCGTATGTCCGCGAAGCTGGTTTTCACAGCCGCCCTGTGCGAGGATAAAGCAGAATGTGATCATTTCGCGCTCCTGATCGTTCAGGCCGTTCCGGGTATAGTAATCACCGAAACAGTTATCCGCCAGCCATCGGTTGATATTCCGGCGAAGAACAGGTCCATCCGTCTGCCGTTTCGCCATACCCTCCCCAAATAGCGCCATCTGTTTTGTAAGCCCGTCTCCGAATCTGGTCTTTTCGTTTGTAGTCCCCTGCGGTGCGAGCGGCAGATCGATCCCATGCTGCTCCATAATCTGGTTTGCCGCCAGAAGGAAATCATAAGTACGTCCAATTCCAAGATAGGCTGTCGCCTGATAGATAACCTCTTTTATCGCAACAGGATCAATTCCTGCACTCAGCGCCGCATGGAGCATATTCCGAAATTCTCCCATTCCCTGGCAGCCGAGCAATGCGGACAGGATGCAAAGCATCTGCTCCCTTTCCGTTAGTTTGTTTTTCTCTGCTACTTCTCCCTGAGAGAAATTTGCAATGATCTCTGCAAATTCGGGATCTGTCTTTCTTAAATCTGATGAGACTCCTGCAAATAATTTTTGCATTCTTTTTTCTGTATCCATATTACTCAAAACCTCCCTATCTTGTAAAATTTGTCAAAACTTTTTCATTGTTAGGATGTATCACTCCTTACCCTTGCAATTTTACTGTTTTTGTGCTAAGATACGTTTGTTTGAACCGATTGTCATAACCGATTATAGATTACGGTAGTTACTACCGGTCAATACTGATTTGCAAATTTTTCGTGAATTATTTGTGAACAGCAGAGGAGGCAATCAAGATGTATACGATGATGCAGGTCTGCCGGGAACTGGATATGACCTACCAGACCTTAAAATACTATTGCAATGAGGGACTGATCCCCAACGTCAAAAGAGACGCCAACAACCGACGAATTTTTGATGAAAAAGATGTAAAATGGATCAAAGATCTTACCTGTCTGAAAAAATGCGACATGAGCATCCAGGAAATGAAGGACTACCTGGCTCTTTGCCTGCAGGGTGAGTCCACGATTCCAAAAAGGAAAGAAATGCTCGCCCGAAAGCAGGAAGCTTTGCGTACTTCCATTCAGGAATTGGAGGATAGTCTCGCCTACATCGACTGGAAGCAGAATTTCTACGATGAGGTACTTTCCGGCAAACGGCCTTATGTCAGCAATTTAATCAGGACAGAGGACTAAAAACAACCGTGTATCTATGGTAAGCATCCATGATACACGGTTATTTTTCAATTAATTTCTTACATCGTCAACAGCAAAATCTTCATCTTTTCCTATTATTTTCTGTCTTCCGGAGTTACATTCTCTAAAGTGATCATGCATTTTTTCTTCTTTAAATATCTTCTGATCAGTAAAACCTCTGCCAGGATAAGCAATGCCGCAATCACTGCATCTACAATGTATACAATCTGCATCCAGGATGGAATTGCACCCGGCACATACTCCTCATATGCGTTGCTGTTTACTACTACGTAGAAAATATTTTTCGTGGCTTCTCTCATTGCAATTACGGAGGTTGCACTCAAATCGGTCATAATTGCTTCGTTTCCGGAGGTTCCCAGCATCATATCTGTTCCGCCTCTGACTGCCCGGTCTGCGTCCATATATCCATAATTTCCAAAGTAATCGGAGATTACCATTCCTTCAAATCCCCATTCTTCCCTCAGAATATCTTTCAGAAGTGCGGAGCATCCGCCTGCCCATTCTGTACCAAGGAAGTTATAAGAAGACATCACTGCCAGTTTTCCGCTTGGGGTATTCTTTACACAGTATTCAAACGGTTTCAGATAAAGCTCTCTTGCGCTCTGTTCCGTAAACCAGGTGCACAGAAGCGCGTTCCGGTTGGTTTCCTGCTCATTCATCACCAGATGCTTGATATACGGATAAACTCCCTGCTCCACTGCTGCCGTTACTTCTGCCAGTGCCATCCTGCTGCTCAGCAGGCTGTCCTCTGAATAGTATTCAAAATTACGTCCGCCGAACGCACTTCTGTGCAGGTTCATGGACGGCGCATACCATCCCACAATATGAAAATCTGTAAATTCCCTGCAGATTCCTTCGCCCGCTTTTGCAGCCAGGTCTTCATTCCAGGTCTGCGCAATCAGAATCTCAGAGCAATAGCCGGTACCAAAGGCATTGATCGTTCTGGAATTAAGCCCGGCAGGTCCATCTGTATCCAGCGTCCGGAGTTTATTTACCGACTCCACGGATGCCGTCTGATGTCCGCCATACGCGATAAGCTCCACCATCTCATCTATGGTTACTTCATCCAGCAGCTCCTCCCAGCGCGGGTCGTCGTACGCTGCTCCCCGCAGATCATAGAGCTCCAGTCCATTATCTGCGCCTGTCACAGGCATTTCATCTTCCGGATTATTGTAATCCTCCGGATTCCAGGTTCCATTTCCTTTGACCTCGCCGTCCAGCTCGTAGCTTTCCGGTCCCTTTACAGCGTCCTCATAATTTGCAAATCCATCTGCTCTTGAAAGATATGTAACATTTCCTTCCGCAAAATCCAGTTTATTTGCCGCCGCAGTCACATCGCCTGCATGAGGATTGGATTCATCATATACAATCTCATCCGCAAGCTCGTATTCCTTTGTATCAATCACCGTGTGGCTGTCAGAACGGAGACTGATCTCATATGTTCCTTCCTCCAGTACCCATGCGCCATTGCCATACGTATCATAGGAAGCCATATCCTCAATATTAAACGCAAGTGTCAGCGTCTGCGACTGTCCCGGCTCCAGCAGGTCCGTCTTATCAAATGCCGCCAGATTTACGCTGGATTTTTCAATTCCTCCGTTTGTATACGGCGGATTATAATAAAGCTCTGCAACTTCTTTACCTGCCACGCTGCCGGTGTTTGTAACCGTAACATCCACACTGATGGTATCATCCGTAACCTCCAGCTCTCCCATTTCCTGCTCGAAGGTCGTGTAGCTTAATCCATACCCGAACGGATACATAACAAGCTCATCATAATCAATCAGTTCTTCTTCTGCCGCTGTCTCATAGAAACGATATCCGGTATAAATTCCCTCCGTATAGTTTACAAAAGATACAATGCCGTCTGCTCTTTCCCATGCCGCCAGCGCTGCGTCTGATACTTCCTGCGTATTGGTATAAGCAAAATGTCCGATATTATTGATATACGGTGTCTGGTGAAGATCCTTTACCCAGGTATCCGCCGTCTTTCCGGACGGATTCACTTCGCCGGAAATAATATTTCCAAGTGCATTAAATCCTGTCGCTCCGGCGCCTGCACAGAGCAGGACGCTCTTAATCTGCTCATAATCCTCTGTCCAGCCAAGCTCCAGCGCATTTGCGCCGTTATATACGACAATGACATTGTCAAACTCACTGCAGACCATCTCTACCAGATCCGCCTCTGTGCGACTCAGCTCCAGATAAGACTGCCCATCCTCAAAATCGTCATAGTCCCCATTATTTGTGTAGGTTCCCCTCACATACTTTGTTCCGATTTCCAGTGTGGAGCCATCCATCACACTTCCCATATCATGGGGAAGGTCCGCTCCCTCGCCGCCGGTACGCGCAATCACAATAACCGCCGTATCGGAAAACGCTTTTGCATTCTCAATCATTTCTTCGGAATACTGTGCAACCGGCACCTCCGGCAGCGTCCAGTCCTGTCCGTCGTTGATGCTGATCAGCGGACGGTCCGCCCGGTATTCCACATACATATCAGATAATTCTTTGTTCGTCTCAAATCCGGCATTTTCCAATCCTTCCAGGATACCAACTGCCGTACTTGCATCTACGGTTCCCGAACCGGTTCCGCCGTAGATCGGATTGGTGGACGCCCAGCCAAACACGTTGATTTTTTCCGGTGCGATCGGCAGAAAACTATCCTCATTTTTGGTCATTACAATGCCTTCATTGGTGATTTCCTCGATAATCTGCCTGGAATTGTCTGCATTCTCCTGTGACAGTTCCCCTTTATCCGCCAGCACTACATTGATCGTATTATACAATGCGCCGGATAACATATTGTTCACTGTCAGCGCCGTCACTACCACAAATGCGATCAGTGACTGCCATCTGATAAATCCCTTTGCCGGTTTTTTGAATTTCCGTGCGAAAATCATCACTGCGATCATGACGACCAGCGCCGCCGCAATCACAATGATATGATTTCTCACCAGTTGGATGACACTGATGACGTCCTCATATGCAACTTCCACATTTCCCATACTCTTTTCCTCCATTCTCTTTCTCTGAGTGTTTTTATCTTGTAAAAAAACAATAGCATAAAAGAAGGTCGAAAAATTTTTCTGGTATATTTGGTTTTGTACGAGGTAAAACTGGTAAAAAACCGGCAGACTTTTTTCGTCTGCCGGTTCAGCTGTTAAGATGTATAAAATAAGATATCCACCTGGAAGCTCTGTTCTTCCGCGCGCATCAACATATCGCCTTTATATTTGTCAACAATATACCGGATGCTCCGCACACCAAAACCATGATATGCTTTATCATCCTTTGTCGTGACCGGAAGTCCATCCTCGAAGACAACTCTGGCACTGCAATAATTATCTATATGAATATGATATCCCTGAACTTTTTTGGCCATCTGGACGCTGATGATTCGTTTTTCTTCATCCGGCTCCTTCATAACACTTTCAATGGCATTATCAAGAAGATTTCCAAAAAGCGCATATACATCGGTTGTGTTCATAAAGTCCAGGGCAGCTCCGTCTATCATACTGCTCAGTTTAATATTGTACTCATCACACAGCAGGCTTTTCTCCGTAAGCACCAGATCCAATGCGTCATTTCCCGTCTGATAAATGTTGTCATAAATTGCCACTGCATTTTTTATACTTTCAATATATTCTTTTTGATCTTTCGAATCTTCTATGCGCGATATTTTGGAAATCCGGTATTTCAAGTCGTGGCATTTAATATTGATGATATTAATATTCTCCTGTGAAAGCTTCTGCTGTTCTTTAAGACTGTGCAGCATATTTTCCATTATCTCGTTCTCATGCAGGATCCGGTTCTCCCTTGACAGGCTGAATGCAACAAACATGGAAAGAGCGCAGCAAAAGATCGCATATAACTTGCATAATACATTGCGCAGCAGCCCCGGCGCTTCGCGGAACATCTGGCTGTCTACCAGCACGCTTAAAAATACAACCGTCAGCAAAATTACCAGTGCCACCATCTCCATGCGGATATCCCTGTCTTTCAGTTCGCTTTTTCCCTCATACCGTTTGATCAGAATAAAATAAACCAGCAGATCAACCAGCAGATACGGTAAAAAACGAATGAAAATAAAATCCCCCAGATTTCCAAACTCCAGTCCCGTCAGTTCCTGAAAAATCATGGATACCGCAAACCCGATATGCTGTGATGCATACCCGCATACACCTGCAAAAAGGATTTCTTTCTTTGAAACCTGAAAGATCCCCCACATCAGTACTAAAGAAAGGCAGAACAGGCTAATATAATAAATGGTATATACGACCGGATTGCTGCCCGGAATACTGGTAAATAGCTGAAACGCCAGCCATGCCGCGAAAAAATAACCGGCGATTCCAAATATTATCCTTATCGGAAAATTTTTCTTCCGTTTCCATGCCCGTTCAAAAAAAGCCTCCGCCATGATAAGCTGCATTGAAAACCGGACACAGGATATAAAATGCATTCCTTCCATTAGTACATTCCTCCCATGTATTTCATAAGCTCCTCTTTAAATTCTTTTCTTCTCTGCCTGCTGATCGGAAGCTGCACATCTTCCAGCCATACCGTATCTTTGGAAGCCCTTGTTACATATTTCAGGTTCACAAGGCATCCGCTGATACTTTTTGAAAAGCCTTCCCCTTTCAATACATCCTCTGCATCTGCCAAAGTCCCCCTTATCCGGAATGATTCGCCTTTTGTATGATACACAAGATAATTTTTATCTTTTTCTATATAAGTGATCATAGATGTTCTGAGCTTAATAACCGTGTCTCCTGTATCAATAACGATTTCCTTTTCCGTATTCTTCTGCGAAAAGCGTATCGCTTTTTTAAGTTTGTCTGTAAATATGTAGTATTTCACTGGTTTAACAATGAAATCTATTGCATTCACCTCATACCCTTTTA
This sequence comes from uncultured Lachnospiraceae bacterium, assembly GCA_937965795.1. Taxonomy (GTDB): domain Bacteria; phylum Bacillota; class Clostridia; order Lachnospirales; family Lachnospiraceae; genus Hominisplanchenecus_A. The sequence continues at coordinate 10,574 of CALCMD010000015.1, forward strand.
TCGCATACTGTGCCATATTCGTTACAAAAATAATCCCAACCGACTGATCGATCCGCCTGATACGGCGTGCTGCTTCCAGCCCATCCAGATGCGGCATTTCAATATCCAGAAATACGACGTCAAAGCTCCCATCATAATCCTCCACAAAATTCAGCCCATTACAAAATTCCTTTGCAGAAACCGGAATATGCTCCTCTGCCGCATACCTTTCCAGATAAGATTTCATTAATTTCAGATGCTCCCGGTCATCGTCTACTAACGCGATCCTGATCATGCTCCTTCCTCCCCCTGACACTTTAGAAAATATCGAATTTCTAAAAGATCCATTTTTATTCTGGATATTCTTTTTCCCTCCATATATAGATTATATCAAACGTTAGTATGAACCGGTCAACCATTTTATCAATATAGTTATATTACCTGAAAAGTTTTCCACTTCCCGGACTTCTGTCTCCAGAAGAAAATAACCGCCCGGACGACCCAGTCACTGACCATTGCAATCGCAATTCCTATGACGCCCATTTGCAGGACAACCCCTAAAAGCCAGGACAGCAGCAAACGCACTGCTATGGTGGATATGACCGAAACATACATGGTGAACTTCACATCACCTGCAGCCCGCAGTCCGTTGCTGAGCGCACCGGAAAAGGGATAGGCGATGGCGTTGAACAGATTGTGGATCAGAACCAGCCAGATCACAAGCTGCTTTGTATCCGGCTCCAACGCATAGAATCTCATAAATAAGGGGGTCAACAGGAAAATCAGAAAATTCCATACCGACGAAAGCAACAGCGTGATCTTTGTCAATTTCTTAAAATAAATTTCTGCGGCCTGTATATCCCGGTTTCCCATACACTGTCCAATGACGGTGATAAACACCGGCCCCATAGCAACACCGGCCAGTGCAGCCAAAGACCAGATACTTTGCGCCACGCCGTTTGCGGCAATCTGATAAGTACCAAAAAGCGCCACAATACTGCTTAAAGCCACCTTTACCAACTGGAAAACGCCGTTTTCCAGCCCATTTGGAATGGCAATCTTTAAAATATTCCGCATAAGCTCCACGTTCCACTGAAAAATCCATCTCCGTGCATAGGTGACGCCATTCTTCCTTTGAAAACAAAGAAATGTGATTGCAACGGCAGAGAATGTCCGGGAGATCAGAGACGGATACGCAACGCCTGCAACACCTGCGTGAAGCACAAACACTCCGATCAGATTCCCAATCACATTGATGATATTAGAAACTACGGACAAATACATGGTTACGCTTGTTTTCCCAATACTCCTAAAAAGAGCTGCGCCGGAATTATAAACCGCCAGAGCCGGATAAGAATAGGCGGAAATACGCAGGTAGGTAATACACGCCTGCATTACATCGTCTTCTACTTTTCCAAACATCAGACGGAGCATTCCCTCATTCCCAATCAGCACAAGTGCCGAAACCAATGCGGAAAAAATCACAGAGAACAACAGGAGCTGGCTCGCAGATTCCCCTGCAGCATCCGCCCTCTTTCTGCCAATGTACTGGCTGATTACCACCGCTCCACCGGATGCCAGCGCCGTAAACAGATAAATAAAAATCGTGTTAAACTGATTTACCAGAGAAACGCCGGAAACCGCCGCTTCTCCGGCATAGCTGACGACCAGGGTATCCGCCATGCCCACAAGCATAACCAGCAGCTGCTCTAAAAATAGCGGGATAATCATATCCTTTAATGCTTTATTTGAAAATAGCTCCGTCTGCTGATTCCTCCCTCTATATAAGAAAATCCCTGCCTTCATCTGCCGGCAAAATTTGATTTGTTTCCAGCCATTTTGTTATATCATCAGGCAGGCTGTCTCCACCTGAGTAATGTACCGATAATGCTTCTCCCATCAGGGCATCCGGTCTTTCGAGTGTTTGCCGGAAATCCTTCCAATTCCCCGGACTATATAAAAGCTGACAAAAATCCAGAATCCCATCATCGCAATGTACTCTGCGAATACGGATATTGCGCTCTGTTCAAAATCAAAAAATACAAACTGATTTTTCAGGAGCATATAAGAAACAATGTCCTTTTGGATAAAGCAGAACAGCCCATATCCGGCAATTACGGCGGCGGCCAGCCGCAGCCCCCACACCGCCGTACCCGGCAATTTCCTGCCTTTCAGGAGCCTCTTAAACATTCCCACGATCATTCCCCAGTGCATTCCCAAATGGATGCTCATCAGCACAATCCCCCAGTAGGCGGCTGCCATGTGCATACTTCTTGCAGTCGCCATCGGCCCGCTTATAGGAAGCGCTGCAAACACATGGCGGGACATGACGATTCCGCTATATCCAAGGCAAATCATAGAAATGAGCACACTGAAATTAACGATTGTCTGTACCATGCGCAGAGGCTTGTATTTCCCCTTGAACAGATTGCCATACCACCGGATATTGAGGATATGATGTGCGATAAACAAAAGCAGCATCCCGGCGCCAAACCACTCATGAAGCGCTTCCCCGATGATTTGATATGCCATCAGGCAGAGCAGCAGCGCTGTCATCAGGAGATCAATTCCCATCTTGATTTTCATTTTGGGTTTCATGAGTCATTCATCCTTTCACATCACTTAAAATTTCTTTATCTGATTATTCTCCCAGATTCAGACCAAGACCGTTTACCCATTCCATGACGGTATCCTGGGAATCGCTGCCATTCAGACGTCTTCCTTCCAGCCATGTGGCGCCACTGGTAAGCTGTTCCAGATTGGAAGCGCTGGAGCCAATGCCGCTGCCGCCGGAAGTGCAGAAAGGAACAATGGTCTTACCGGAAAAATCATAGCTTTCCATAAAGGTGCTGACGATTCTCGGTGCCTCTCCCCACCAGATGGGATAACCGAGAAACACGATTGTATACTGCTCCATGTTCTCCACAGAACCAGCGATTGCCGGCCGGGAAGATGGGTCATTCATTTCAAGTGTACTGCGGCTGTTGTTATCGTTATAATTCAGGTCCTCATCTGTGTAAGGTTCTTCCGGAATGATTTCGTAAAGATCAGCATTCAGACCATTTGCAATATGTTCTGCTACTCCTTCAGTTGTATTGGTCGCAGAAAAATAGGCTACCAGAATTTTTGTACCCTCTGTCTGAGTTTCAGTCTCAGCATCAGTCCCGGTCTCAAGTATATCTGCTGCTTCTGTTATTTCTGTTGTTTCTGCTATTTCTGTTATTCCTGCTGTTTCTTGCGTTTCATCAGGCTGTGCAGATTCGGTCTCCAGTTCGGATTCCTCCGGTACAGATGTTTCCTCTGATACACTGCTCCCGGCAGAATTACTTTCTGCAGAAGGCTGCTCTGTCTGAGCTGACGTATTTCCACAGGCAACAAGGCTCATAATCATAAACAGAGAAAGTAAAAAAGCAATTGTTTTTTTCATTGTATCTACCTCCATATTCAAAATATTTTCATGGTTTTATAACACTTATTCTTTCAGTGAAAAAGTGATTTCTTCTGTACTATTAAGATTTTCCAAAACAGATAAATCCGATGTTACTTTACCAATGGGAATGACGTCCACCGAAAGATCGGGGTTATCCGTCTGTGCGTAGAAAATCGCCATATTATGATGATCCTCGCAATAGGTAATATCACCATTTTCAAATGTTTTTCCACCGCCCACCAGATTTTCCTCTGCGGGATAGAAGTCTACACCGCCATAATACTCTCTTCCTCCAAAGCCACTCATGGAAATAGTAAGAGGAAAATATTCTTTAATTTCCCGTGCAAGTGCAGTGTCATAAATCACGCCGTCAAGAACCGCATCACCAATCGTAATAGTAATGGCTGTTTCTCCATTTTCCGCTTCAGCGCTTTCTCCTGTGATGCCTATGCTCTCAAGCCACGCGACAACCGTATCTGCGGCAGCCAGAACATCCTTTGCTTCAATCGCCAGTCCTTCCGGTGACTCTGCTGCATGGCTGGCTTCCTGAATTGTGTTATAGCTGCTGCCAGCTCCATATCCGTCATGCGTACAGAACGGAATGACTGTTTTCCCTGAAAGGTCATATTCATTCAAAAAGGATAACACAGCCTGCGGAACCTCTGTCGCCCACACCGGATAGCCAATAAACACTGTTTCATACCGGGAAATATCCAGGTTACTTTCCACAAGGGCAGGCAAATAATCCTCTGCCATTTCGCTGTGGTTCAGCTCCCGAAGTTCATCAAAGTCGGTGGGATACGGCTCCTGTGTCTGAATCAGGTGAAGGTCGCCGCCAACATTTTCCTGTATCATGCGGGCCATATATTCTGTGGTACCGTAATTTTCTCCATCTGCCACAATGCTGGCAGATGTTGTCGCATCCACATCATCGGGATACTCCGTATTGCCCCACCTTGAAAAGTAAACAATTAAAATGTTAGTTTCTGTTTCCTCCGCCCCGGTAGTTTCAGCTCCACACACCGTCAAAGAAAGCATCATGAAAATACTAAGTATGAACGCCAGGCTTTTCTTCATGCTTTCCCTCCTTCCTATGCTTCATCATACACTTCTTTCGCCATCCGGAACGCTGCCCACGCTTTCGGCCAGCCCGCATAAAAAGCTGCATGAGTCAGGATTTCAGCCATTTCCTCTGCCGTTACTCCGTGGTTTTTCGCGTTCAAGATATGGAATTTCAGTGACACCCCGCTTGCCATCAGCGCCGTTACTGTAACCACGCTTCTGTCTCTGGCGGACAGCTTATCCTCCCGTGACCAAACCTCACCAAACAGCACATCATCGTTTAACTCTGCAAATTTAGGGGCAAATACGCCCAATTCATCATGACCTGCAGTAACTTTTGCCATCTGAAATGCCTCCTTTATTTCAACTTTTTGTATTCTTCCTCTGTGACCGGCTCCAGCCACTCATTCGAGGTATTCTCACCGGGAACCTCTATAGCGATATGTGCAAACCAGCTATCCTTTGCCGCTCCATGCCAATGCTTGACTCCCACAGGAATGGCAACCACATCTCCTGCATGAAGTTCCTGGGCCTCTTTGCCCCATTCCTGATACCAGCCGCGTCCTCCGGTAACCAGCAGGATCTGTCCTCCGCCTTTTTCTCCGTGGTGAATATGCCAGTTATTCCGGCAGGCAGGCTCAAATGTCACGTTTGCAACCCCGACGCCATTTAACTGTGTCAACATTGCCAGATAAGACTGGCCTGTGAAATATTCGCCGAAAGGATTCGGCACACCTTTTTCAAAAATCGTTCCATGTTCTAATTCGTTCATACAAAAAACCGCCTTTCTTTATTCATTATTCATCGGCCGTACTTTCCGACCATTTTGGTATACCCGAAGGGTATTTCTCTTATTTATATGACTTCTGATAAATTGCTACGCATTCCTCATGGGACAACTCAGCTGGATCAGCCATAAACAGGCCTCCCATTGTCTCACGGGCATTTTCCGCCAACCTGTCAAGTTCCTCCTCCTGAATCCCAAAATCAGACATTTTAAGGTCTGCCACGCCGCAGTCTTTCTGAAGCTGCACCAGCAGATCCACAAAATCCTGCGCGCAGGAGGCGTCCTCTTTTCCAAGCGCCTTTGCCATCGTAATAAACCGTTCATCGCAGGCGTGGCAGTCCACAAAATGCTGATAGTATGCTTCTGAAATCATGATCAGACCTGCTCCATGAGGCAGCTCCTGATGATAGGCGCTCATGGCGTGTTCCATAGAGTGTTCGCTGGTGCAGCAGCTCACGGTCATTACCTGCCCGGACAGGTTATTGGCAAAAGCCACTCCTTCACGGGCTTCCAGATCATTTCCATCCTTTACGGCCCGGACAAGATACTTTCCGATATTTTCAATGGCGGTCAGGGCCAGCATATCGCCCATGCGGTTATGAGCTTTGGAAATATAGCACTCTGTACTGTGGAACAGTGCGTCAAATCCCTGATATGCCGTAAATTTCGGCGGAACCGAAACCATCAGCTCCGGGTCAACGATAGACAATACCGGGAACAGGCAGTCATAGCCGCCAAATCCAATCTTCTCATTGGTTTCGTCATTGGTGATCACACCCCACTGATCCGCCTCGGAGCCAGTTCCCGCTGTCGTTGTAATGCAGATCACCGGCAATGCTTTTTCTGTAAGGGTTTTCCCTCCGCCAGTGCCGCCGTTCATGTAATCCCAGATATCGCCGTCATTGGTTGCCATTGCAGCTATAGCCTTCGATGCATCCATCACGCTGCCGCCGCCCAGGGCAACGATAAAATCACAGCCATTTGTTTTCGCAAAAGCCGCTCCATCCATAACAGTGGAACGAAGGGGATTCGCCTGTACATGGTCAAACACCACCGTCTCCACGCCTGCATAAGCCAGTTCTTTTAATACTCTGTAAAGCGTTCCGCTTTCTTTCATGGATTTCCCATTGGAAATCACAACCATTGCCTTTTTTCCGGGCATTGTCTGGGTATGCAGTTCGTTTAATTTTCCGGCACCAAACACTGTGCGGGTAGGAACAAAAAATTGATAACTCATTATTAAATCCTCCTCTTTATTCTTTTTTATTTAAAGTTACAGCTGACCTTCAGCAAAACCCTCAAACGTCCCTGATTTTCTTGTGTTCACTTTATTTTCCTCCCTTCATTTCATAGAGCATGTAATCCAACCGGTCTAACTGTTGTTGTTTTTCATGAATTTCATCCAGTAACTGTGCCCTGCTTTTTCGTATGATTCGGATCTGCTCCTCCTCTGTGCGTCCATTTTTTTCTAGCTGCTTTGTTATTTCCTCTAACGTCATTTCCTGCCTCCCTATACCTCATCGCTGCTCGCATAAAAAATGTAGGTGTAGAGGAAAGTGCGCTGCACTTTTTTCTACACCTACATTATAATCCAGGCAATATGTTATATCAAATACTTAGTTTTTACTGCTCTGTTATGCCTAAAAAGCATTACACATGTTTTGTAAACAGGAAAATACCTCTATGAACCTACCATTCTTGCAAAATAACACACCGCAATTGACGTGAAGCAAAAACAGATTCAAACTGTTCACGCTCATATTCTACAATACCTGAAATAGGATCAGCAATTTTTACCGTATCGGAGCTATAACCAATTAATACCGCCCCGTGATCATTTCTGCTCCAGTCTACATATGTACCATTTTCTGTATACCAGCCCTGCACAGGGCTCCTGTCCTCCATTCCAATAGTACACCATACCATTACCGGTATGCCTCTGCTTACCATGTGATATAATTCTTCAACTACAGTACCAGTTTGATCTGTAGCTCTAAGTGTGCTTCCATGATCGAGAAGAAAATTGTTTGCCGCTGTAATAATCGCTCCCGTCCCGCATATGACACCATTCTGAGTTGTTGGATCCCCGATAAAATATTGATCCATATCATTTCCACACAGCCTTCCATCTTCTCCAACATAAGTTTCTGCCGACAATAAGGTGGGAAGATACTCGGTTGCCATTTCTACTTTCTCAGCCGGCAAACCATAATAATTTAACAGCATCGTCAAAGCAGTAATTTCACATCCTGTTGGCAACTCTGGCATTTGATATAAAATCGGAAAATTTTCAATTTCATAAGATACCGGATATTCCGCTTTTGTCAAAATAAGATTATTAGCCTGTGATTCCGCATATTTTATTTCTGCGCGCTCACTATTGCCTGCAAAAATAATTCCTATAAGGCTTAACATCATCCATACAACACTTTTTTTCAAATACGTTTTCATCATTACTACCTCTCATTACTGTACAGGAAACCCCATCGCTGCACATTCTCCGCATCATATTGCAGAGCATTGCAACCGTTTTATCCTGAGCCCCTTTGTGTTCCCATTCTTTTCTGACTGCTTTGCCGCCTACAGGACCTGCCATCGTCAGTTCCCTTCGGATGCATGGCAAATAAAAATACAGGTGTAGAGAAAGTGTGCTGCACTTTTTCTACACCTGCATTATAAACAAGGTAACATGTTATATCAAATACTTAGTTTTTGCGCCTTTGTTATGCCTAAAAAGCATTTTATGTGTTCTATAAATTTCGTTACTGCCAGACTAAACGGCTGCTGCTTTTTCCAGGCCAATACGCTGTTTGCAGTAAGCTCCGGGGACAATGGCCGGTACGCAATTTTCTCTTTATCCCAGAAAGGAATCGAACCCTCAATGACAATGGAATATGCCAGGCCTCTCTGAACCATAAGGGCACTGTTCGTAGTTAAATTACTGGTAAAGAGAACCTGCTGTTCCTGAAAGGAATCCCCAAGCCAGTTAGATAATTCATTTTGTACATTTGTCCTTCTCGGAAGGATGATCGGCATATTCTCCAGATCTTTTGCATTCACAGCTTCTTTCTTGGCAAGCGGATCATCCGGGCGCATTAAGACAACCCACCGTTCTTTTCCCTTCAGACGGATAAATTCAAACTTTTCTATATCAATGGGCTCCAGCAATACGCCAATATCAATCAGCCCTTTTTCCATCTGCTCTTTTACCAGATCAGCATTTCCTGTGAAAATATCGAACGTGACAAGCGGATATTTTTCACGAAATCCTTCAATGATTTCCGGCAGCACCTGCATAGCCGCCAATTCTCCGCCGCCAATCACAATCCTGCCTTCCACAAGCTCGTCCTGCCAGGTCAACTCCCACTGTGTCCGGTCAACCAGAGACAAAATTTCCTCTGCCCGCCGCCGCAGCAAGATTCCCTCATTTGTTAAGGTAATCTTTTTCGCACCTCTGTGGAAAAGCCTAACGCCAACTTCATCTTCCAGTTGTGATATCTGGCGGCTAAGCGTCGGCTGCGTAATATGTAAGACCTCTGCTGCCCGATTGATTCCTCCTTCCCGGACAACAGCGAGGAAATAACGAAGCACTCGGATTTCCATGACATTACCTCCTGAAAAAGCTTTTTTCCTATTATACAAACATTATGCCTCAAAAGCAATATATTGATTTCAGTTTCATTTAAAGCATATCATCAACATATCAAAAACAAATCTGACATTCCTGAGACGATTTGTAAAGGACTTTTTAGTCATGTTCTCAGAATGTTTCCATTCAGAGCAAAAAAATAAGACCGGGAACCTGTTTCCAGATTCTCGGTCTGTGTGAATACGGTTACTTATACTGTTTTATCTGCATTGAGTTTCTTTACTTCGTCAAGAGAAAGTCCGGAAATAGAAGCGATCTCATCCAGCGCATATTTCCCAGCTTTCAACATACGAAGTGCAACTTCCATCATGCCCTCTTTAAGTGTTTGGTTTCTCATATCTTCCACAGCCTTACACATGACTGCGATTCCCTCCTACTACAATATATTTATGGTTAATACCCCTTACAGCCAGTAAGGAATTATCCATCTTGTTGCTTAAGCTGTTAGAATGAGTATGGCAATAGGTCTGGCCTTTACCTCCCAGGACTTAACGTCCGTAAGTAAGTCAGCCAACCAGCCCTCATTCGCAGCATTCGTTTTACGCAGGTTGAACTTTCTCGTTCGTGTGATATCCCCAGTAGATTGTATAGGCAATGAGTAAATCTGGTATTGACCATTGCTAATTCTTTTCAAAGGAGTTTTTATCATGAACGCTGTTGGTATCGATGTTTCCAAAGGAAAAAGTACTGTCACCATCCGCAGGCCCGGAGATGTGGTTCTTATGCCACCCTGCGATATCCCACACACCCAGTCCGCTATCAACGCTCTTATTGAGCAGATCAAAAGCCTTGACGGCGAAACCAAAGCCTGCATGGAACACACCGGAAGATACTATGAACCGGTTGCTAACTGGCTCTCTGATGCCGGCATCTTTGTCAGCGCTGTCAATCCCATCCTTATCAGGGATTTCGGAGATGACTCTCTGCGTGCTCCAAAGACAGATAAAGCGGATTCTAAAAAAATCGCCCCTTATACTCTTGACCGCTGGGCAAAACTGAAGCAATATGGAAGCATGGATAAAACACGCAATCAACTCAAAACAATGAACCGGCAGTTCGGTTTCTATATGGACCAGAAAACTGCCATGAAAAACAACCTCATTTCCCTTCTGGATCAAACCTATCCCGGAGCCAATGACTTCTTTGACAGTCCTGCCCGCAGTGACGGCTCCCAGAAATGGGTGGATTTTGTCTACACCTACTGGCATGTGGACTGTGTACGCAGCAAGTCTCTGCAAGCCTTTACGGAGCATTACCAGAAGTGGTGCAAACGAAACGGTTATCACTTCAGTGCCTCAAAGGCGGAAAAGATCTATCAGAGCTCTTCTGACCTGATCGCCGTATTTCCGAAAGATGACAGCACAAAAGCTCTGATACGGCAGGCTGTCACGATGCTGAACACCGCTTCACAGGCAGTGGAGTCTCTACGCCTTAAAATGAATCAAACTGCCGCCACGCTCCCGGAATATCCAGTTGTTATGGCAATGAATGGTGTCGGACCGTCACTTGGCCCCAGCTTATGGCTGAGATTGGAGACGTTACCCGTTTCACACACAGAGGTGCGCTTACCGCTTTCGCCGGTGTCGATCCTGGTAAGAACATTTCTTTCTTCTCTTTGTCAGAAAAATAAAGACCCGAGGAAACATCCGAGGTTAGTAAAACTGCCGATTCGCTTGTCAACACAAGATACGGAAATAAATTCATATTGTAAAAATGTGCTTGTATCCTGTCGTAATAGCTGTACACCCGGTATTCCCCAGAGGACATCAGCAAAGGAGAAATTCCTGTCAAACAGGAAATGTTATACTGCTCTCTGCCTGTTTCGCGTTCTTCCTCCCTATAATGTCAAGTGATTTTTCCTTTAAAATAAAGGATTTTTCAAGTTT
>CALCMD010000016.1 GCA_937965795.1 uncultured Lachnospiraceae bacterium
AGAGCGCATGGCGGACGAGCTGCTTTCAGGAGATACCGGAAAAATCCGCATGAGGCTGGCGGCATTTGAGCGCGAGGAACACATGGAGGGAGAAACAGCGCCGCTTTTAGCGCGTATTTCTTCCTATGAAAAAGAGTATGGGATCAGCACTTATTCTATTTATCAGCTTGACTTATCGGACAATACAGATAACTTCCGTTTTATGTCCCTGGACTGGCTGGAAAGTAAAGGGCTTTCCGTGGATCGGGACCATTACCAGATGGTCTATGCAATGCAGCGGGAATCGGGCGAAACGCTGGAGGATATTTACAGGCGTTTTAATATCGACCACCCGGAAGATTTCAGGGGTCACTCCCTTTCCGTTTCCGATGTGGTGGTCCTGCATGAGAATGGTGCGGATGCCGCATATTACGTGGACAGTATCGGCTTCAAGGAGCTGCCGGGCTTCTTCGGCGCAGGCGCGCCGGAAGCGAAACGGGATGTTTCGGTGCGGGAGCAGCTTGACAATGCAAGAAAACAGGCAGCACAGGCAGAGCCGAAAGCGCCGGATAAAAAGGCCAGAGGGCCGGAAAGGAGCTGATAGCCTATGCTGATGGCAGTAGAAGGCCCCTATGCGCTGATGGTGCAGCCGGACGATATTTTAATCTCTCCCCGTGAGGTAGACGAACATTTTGGTACAATGGCCTGCTTCCACCCCCGCTATGCGCTGGGTGACAGTCACAATTACATGGATAAAGATGATTTCCTGCGGGAGATGTATTTAGATACCGTGGGGCATGATGAAGCGGGTCTGAAACGCTATGAACATATGGTGAACATTGTGAGCAGCCGGTTCCGGCACGGGCCAAAGACGGAGGAACGGGCGGTTGATGACGCCATGCTGAAGGTGATCTCCGAAAAATACATTACACTGCCCCTTTATCTCATGGATCACAGCGGCCTTGCCATGCAGACCACAAGTTTCAATGATCCCTGGGACAGCGGGCAGGTGGGATGGATTTATGTTTCCAAAGAGGATGCCCTAAAAGAGTTCGGCGGTGAAAAAATGACCGGTGCCATTCGGAAAAAGGCGGAGGATTTGATGCGCAGCGAAGTCGCCGCCTATGATTCCTACCTGCGAGGCGAGTGCTACGGATTTGAGCTTTACAAAAACGGTGAGCTCACGGATAGCTGCTGGGACTTCATGGGCGACCTGGCCGATGTCTGTAAAGATATGGCTGAATATCTCCCGGAGGGCTGTAAGGATATGGTGGACCACCTGGAGGAACAGGATCACCCGGCGACCATCATCAAGACGCTTCTGAAACATGCGAAAATCCAGGTAGAGCAGGCGGCAAAAGCCTTTGAGCACGCCCCGCGCCAGCAGGTGATTGGGGATACCCGTTAAACAGTTATTTCCTATTTATAATTACAGAATCTATCAGGAAGGAGGATGCTTATGCAGGAAGATTTGGAACAGCGGACCGTATCGGTCTCCATCCAGGCAGCAAAGCTGTCCGGGCGGGTGCTGCGTTCTGCGATTGCCGCTGTGCTCCGTAAGATGGAGCAGGAACGCACTACCCCGAAAGTCGGAAGGAACAGCATGAAACGGCTGACCTATAAAGACCCAGGGGCCAATACCATTGAAGTGTCCGGCAGAATCCGTTCTTTTGAGCGGTACGCCAGAAAACACCAGGTCCGCTACCATATTGAAAAAGAGCTGGGGACCGATCCCCCGAAATGGACGGTCTATTTCAAGGCGAATCAGGCGGACGCGCTGACGGCGGCTTTTAAGGAATATACCCGGAAAGACCTTGCCCGTACACAGAGACCTTCTCTGCTCTCCCAGCTTCATAAATTTAAGGAGCTGGCGCAGGCGCTTGGCCGTGACCGGGTGAAAAACAAGGAACACGGAGGCCCAGAACGATGAAGATAGATACCGATACGCTCAAAAAGCAGGTGATCCTTCACCTGCCCTATCTGTTGTTCCTTCTGGTATTTGCGAAGCTGGGCGAGGCGGTGCGCCTTGCCCCCGGAGCGGACGCCTCACAGAAATTGTTAGGGCTGTCCGAAGGTTTTAGTATGGCCTTTCAGAGTATGTGGCCGGGTGCGGCGCTGGACTGGCTGGTGGGATTATGCGGTGCGGTGATTGTGCGGCTGGCTGTCTATCTCAGAGGAAAGGACGCAAAAAAATACCGCAAAAATGTGGAATACGGATCGGCCCGTT
>CALCMD010000017.1 GCA_937965795.1 uncultured Lachnospiraceae bacterium
GCTGCTTTTCTTCCGGTGGGAGGGGCTGCTTCACCGCAACGATCTCACCCGCCAGGCGGAAGAACTTCTCCGGATATTTGAAATGCTCCGTGTATTTCTCCATCAGGTCAGCGGGAAGGTCTGTAAAATTTTCTTCGCCCAGACCGACGATTAAAAAATTGCCGGGAACAATGTCGTACAAATGGCCCTCATCATCATAGAGCGCCCGGTTCAGAGGCAGCCCCATGAGCTTGCCTTCATCATTGCAGATCAGCCCAACCAGATCATCAAAAGGATAAGTTGCCTGAATATCTCCGCCGACGGCAGCCTGCAAGGATTCCAGCCCGCCCTCAATTTCAGTCTCATAGGGCGATTTGCCCGGCTCCACCATTAACACCTTCATAGCTGCATATCCTCCTTCTTTTTATTTGCCGCACCTGGGGCGGCAGGTGTTTTCTCCTGCGTTTTGGCCGCAGACAGCTTTCCCAGCACGGAAGGTTTCTCCGGTTTTTCAGGCATAGAAATACCGCCCTCCGAAACATCGGCGGCGGTACGGTCTGGTTTTGCCGGTTCCTGTCCCTCCACCGTGTACCCCGGCAGGAGTGCTCCATATACAGTAAAATGGTGTTCATACTGTTTGGGTATCTGCGGGGAAATTTCCGTAAATAAATGGGAGTAGGCTTTTTTCCGTCCTTTCAGGTACTTTTCTGCATCGACTCTGGCCGTGTAGCGTTTCTGATTCTGCCCGGCAATCTTTTCGCCATAGCCCTGCTTCGGGGAGTTCACATAGACATCCCAGGTCACATACCAGGCAACCGGTACGCTCTGTTTGGTTTCCCGGTCATATTTGGTATCTTCCCAAATACCACAGGTCATACGGTAGACGCGGTTACTGATTTCCTCGTCATTCCGCCAGTTGTTGGTTTTTCGCCATTCATTTGCGGTATGCGTCACCTCCGGGGTTCGCAGGTAAGAAAGCGCCCGGTTAATCATCTGTGTGGCGGCTGCCTGCTGTTCCCATTGTTTTGCCGCAGCGACCACAATCTCATAGGCTTTCTGTTCACCGTCGATACTTCCCTGGCGCATGGCCTCCAGATTTTCGGCGCCCATTGTAATCAGGGAGGAAATATCCACATCTTCACAAGAAACACTGTGCTCAATTTTCAACTCTGAACCTGGTTCCAAATGATCGCCGTACCGGTAAGCGCGGTAGTCTTTGTTTTCTTCCAAAATCTTTCACACCTCCTTAAATCTCCGGCGCATGGCTCTTTTTCGGAACCGCCTGTGCCGGGGTCGTTTTTTCTGCCGGTTTCGCCGCTGCAAGCTGCGCCATGACCGAAGGGCGATCCGCTGTAAATATGGAAATCTGCTCATTCTCCGCCAACGGCTGCACCGGAAGGGGCAGTGTCACATCCGAATGGGTAAGTATCTGCTCCCGTTTCAGGTCTGCCACGATTTCGTCAAATACTGCATTGATGGCCCTGCGTTCCTCACCTTCAGGATAGGCTTTCAAAACTTTCATTTCTCCGCTTTTATCTGTCACGAAGGTAACAGCACAATCCGCATGGCCCGCCAAATAATCGGAATTGTAGGGCAGCTTATCCTTGATGTAACAGGCAAAGACCCTGGCGGTCATTTCCGTGTTGCTGTCCCAATAGCCGCCGTCCTTTTCACATTCCTTGCCCATGCGCATGGAATTCCGGTAAAAATCGGTCTCCACCCGTCCGATCTGCGGCGTCTCCTGTGTCTGCATCCCGGACAGCATGTGCTCGAATACTTCCAGCCGTTCCCGCTCACTTTTGGGGATCACCCGCCCAGTGACGGACTTCTTAAAAGCGCTGATCTGTTCCACGGAGCCGGCCTCACCGGACAGAAACGCCTCCCTGAGAACCGCGTAGGTTTCCATCTGTTCCTCATTGCCCTGCCGTTTCAGGGAACCGAGCACCGCGGAATCCAGCCAGCTTGCCGCATTTTTCCGGGTGCGCTCTGTCTGCGCTTCGGTGCGTTTCGCCGCCTGCTCCGGTGTTTCCGGCTTATATTTTATGGTTTCAATTAACTTCTGGAACGGCGCATAGAGACGGGGCTGTTCCGAGAGCATCCCCTTTGCGCCCATTTTCGTACCCAGATAATCGTCCAATCCGTGCCACCATTCATGGGCTAAAGAGCCGGCCCCGTGCATCTTTGTAAGATTGATGACCTTGCGCAGCGGTTCATAATGGGCTGCCGCGTTGCCGCTGCCCCTGGCACCGAAAGCGATAGCAAGCGTTCCCTGATAGGCAATATCCTTATCGCTGATCTGTAAGGCTGCCGCCAAATCTTTGAGTGCTTCAAACCCCATGTTGAGGGAAGCCTGCCGGTCATTCTGGTTCATCCAGTTTCCGAACTCACCGCCGCGAAATCCGAAGGTATCAAGGTAGTGCTGCCCGATAATCTCTGTGCCGTTTCTGTAATCCGGCCCGGTTCGCCTCACATGGGAGAGCTGAGGAGGCACAAACCGCATTTTTCCGCTTTTGCTGCGGCCTTTTGCCAGCTCCTGCACCCATTTCAGGGCAGCCTCCCGCGTTTCAAAATTTGTCTGTAAGATGGAATAACCCTTCGTCACATAATAGGTATCAGGTTTCCAGTCATTATTTTTGGAATAGGTATTCTTCCCGTCGTTGAAATGGATTGCATAGCCCTTCGGCACCTTCTGGTCTTTGGAAACGCCAAACTGTTCCTTCTGTGCTTTCTGTGTGAAATTCCGCTCAAAATATCCTGCCGAGCGGATCATCAGGGCATTGGACAGCTTGTTTGTAATGGCCGGGTTCTCACGGCCCTTCTCCGTTGCCTGGTAATGGATGCCGCTGCCCCAGCCCTGCACCTGCTCCAGATACCCGTTCTCCACAAAGAAACGGTCATAGACCTGCATGGCGTCCTCCACGGTGCGGACCTCCGAGACCGCGCTCTGCAGCTCCCGTACCGTCTGGATATATTCTTTCTGTCTTGCAAGGCGCTTCTCCGGTGTGTCGTCCCTGCGGTAATACTGCGGGGAGGCATTTAATCCGTCCCGTGCCTTTTTAATGAAATAGACCACGCCAAGGGGAATCCCATCCTCCAGCATGGCCTGATAATCCGGTTTCTTCCAGATATTATCCTTTTTTACAAATTTCTCGGCTTCGCGCTCATTCATGGCGTCCAGGTCGTTCACATAAAGTCCGCGGTCCTTCCATAAGTCTTTTTTCGCGCCGCCGATCTTTTCCCCGAAATCTTCATGCTGTATGTTATCCGCCAATCAATATCACCTCCAGTCTGTCATAAAAAATCACCGCTCCGGGGAAGGGCGGCGTTCCTGTGATTTATCAAGCTGCGGGCGTATTCCCATGAGCCGGTCTGTCTCCCTGCGGACCAGCCGGTCAAGCGCGCCCAGGTCCTCCGGGGTAACGGCAAACTCCCGATAATGCTCATACCAGAGGCCCGCCCGGACAGCCGCAATAGGCGCAATCTTTTCCGCCCCTCCGGGAAGGAGGCGGTAGACCGAAGCCCCGTCAAGAAGCAACTGCTTCGCCGTTCCCAGGGGTATGCGGTACATATCTGTGTCCGGGTTCTGCGCCTCCTCCATATACTCCACATTCAGACGTTCCTCCAAATCCTGGGGCATATAAGAAAATGCCTGCGCCTTCCACTGGCTGAACAGGTTGGAATAGTGGTGCTGCCATTCTGTGACCTGCTCCGGGGGATAGGAAAATCCCCAGCTTTTCAAGGCATCTTTTTCGTACAGCTCCATTGAGTGCCATTTTTCAAGGCTGACTGTTGCTGCGGAGCCGTCTTTCTGCTCGATATTGACCCCGCCGGGATAGAGCATATGATGTTTCACATCCTGCCGCAGTGTGTCCAAGTCCGTCATTAGGACATCGCCAAATAAGTGACCGTCCTCCTTCCGGTTGGTATGAAACAGAAAAGCCCTTGCCCCGATGTATTCCGTTGTGAAGATCATTTGGTGTAAATCCCCTGTGGAACAGTACGCAAATACGGCGTCGGAAAGCCACATGTGGTTTTTTCCCATGATAGCGATAGAATCCGCTCCAGTATTTGTCATCAAAGAGCGCATATTGAATTCACTTTCCCGCAGAAAATCCCCAGCTAGGATATGGAGCTCATAGGCAAACACGCCTAAATCCGTATCGCGAACGAGATGAATCTGCGGAAGCGCATCATCTTTCATAGTGACCGGTGCCATTTATAGATTCC
>CALCMD010000018.1 GCA_937965795.1 uncultured Lachnospiraceae bacterium
ATTCCCTGCCCCCGTTTGCGTGGGATACGTTTCCCCCCGGCCTGCGTACGGAATGGACGCAGACGCTCCGCCAAACCATGATTTGAATCTCCATTAAAAAAAGATACGGAAAGAATTTCTCCTTCCCGTATCTTCTTTACTTCCCTCTATTCGTTTATAAGGCTGATATATTCCGCAATCAGTTCATCTACTACCAGACTCTGCCGATACGTTTCGTCCACCTTCCGTTCTTTCATCATCTGGTTCAGCCTGATGCGTTCTTTTTCGATTCTGAGCTTCAGTTCTTCTACTTTCTTATTCACACACATCACCTGTACTTTCCAAATTCTTTCGTTTCCGCCTCTTGACAACGATACAAACTGACGAAATAATTACCAGCATCACTGCCAGCACCTGTGAGACAGGTATCTCTGTTCCCGGAATCCAGAGCTGATCTGTCCGCATCCCTTCAATCCAGGCGCGTCCCAGACCGTACCCCAGCAAGTACAGGAAAAATACCTCTCCGTGAAATTTTTTATGTTTCGTATACAACAGCAAAAGAATCAGCAAAATAAGATTCCATAAAGATTCATAAAGAAAAGTCGGATGCACCTGAATGTACTGCACGCCTTCAATCGTCTGCAAATGCTCCAGCATTTTCGGCGTCACGTCCCAGGAGTAAACCGCATTGAGCGGGAGCTGCATGGCAAACAGCCCATCCGTATACTCTCCAAAAGCCTCCCTGTTAAAGAAATTCCCCCAACGGCCTATGATCTGTCCAAGAACCAGACCCAGGCTTGCGGTGTCGGCAAGCTGCCAGAATTTCAATTTCTTTACCTTTGCAAACACAAAGGTCGCAATAGCGCCTCCGATAACTCCTCCGTAGATTGCCAGTCCTCCCTGTCGAAGATTAAAAATCTCCAGCAGATTATCCCGGTAATGCTCCCATGCGAAAATAACATAATAAGCCCGTGCGCCAATCAGCGCACTCACGATTGCAATCAGCCCCAGATTAAAATAATCATCCGGATTCTGCCCTGTCTTTTTTGCCATGCGCATTGCCAGCCAGAGACCGGCGAGCATGGCCGCTGCAATCGTAATGCCGTAAAAAGCAATCTCGAATCCAAGTACGCTGATATTTTTTCCCACACGCTCCAAATATATCCCAAGGTGGGGAAAATTGATGTTTTTATCCATGTTTCATCCCGCCTTTATACATTGAATCTAAATAAAATAACGTCCCCGTCCTTTACCACATATTCCTTTCCCTCCAGACCTACCAGTCCTTTTTCTTTTGCCCCCGCATAAGTCCCGCAGTCCAGAAGATCCTGGTAGTTTACCACCTCCGCACGGATAAATCCTCTTTCAAAATCTGAATGTATTTTTCCTGCCGCCTGCGGCGCTTTCGTCCCTTTGCGGATCGGCCATGCCCGCGTTTCCGTCTCTCCGGCTGTCAGGTAACTGATAAGCCCCAAAAGACTGTAGCTCGCCTTGATCAGCTTTTCCAGACCGGACTCTTCCAGTCCCAGATCTTCCAGGAACATCTTCTTCTCATCTTCCTCCAGCTCGGCAATTTCCTGCTCGATCTGGGCGCAGATCACAAAAACTTCACTTTTATTCTCTGACGCAAATTCACGCACCTGCTGCACATAAGGATTTGATGCTCCGTCATCCGCCAGGTCATCTTCTTTTACGTTCGCCGCAAAAATCACTGGTTTGCATGTCAGAAGATTATAGGTCGGAAGCCATGCCGCCTCATCGTCATCCTCTGTTTCAAAACCCGCCGCCATCTTTCCATCCTCCAGCCATGCTTTCAGACGTTCCAGAAGGTTCAGCTCTTTCGCCAGTATCTTGTCATTCCTTGCTCCTCTCGTAACCTTAGCGATTCTCCTCTCAAGAATCTCAATGTCAGAAAAAATCAATTCCAGATTGATCGTTTCGATATCGCGCAGAGGATCAATACTTCCATCCACATGAATCACGTTCGCATCCTCAAAGCATCTCACCACATGTACAATGGCATCCACTTCGCGAATGTTCGCTAAAAACTGATTTCCCAGT
Organism: uncultured Lachnospiraceae bacterium; assembly: GCA_937965795.1. Lineage (GTDB taxonomy): Bacteria > Bacillota > Clostridia > Lachnospirales > Lachnospiraceae > Hominisplanchenecus_A. Next base: position 2,041 of record CALCMD010000018.1, read on the forward strand.
CCCTCGCCTTTGGAAGCGCCTTTCACCAGCCCTGCAATATCCACGAACTCTATAACTGCCGGAGTGATTTTTGCCGAATGATAAAGATCTGCCAGAAGCTGTAGTCTCCCATCCGGTACGGCAACTACGCCCACATTCGGATCAATGGTGCAGAACGGATAATTTGCCGACTCCGCTCCTGCCTTTGTCAAAGAATTAAACAGCGTGCTTTTTCCAACATTTGGTAAACCAACAATTCCTAATTTCATTTGTAATTTCCTTTCCGGATATACTGCATATATTTGCCTGTTCTAACTTTCACAATTATGGTACAGTTTATCACACGAAGCGACAAAAATCAACCTTTTCGGCCGGGAACTCATCGACATGCCTCGACAGTATTCGCCCTATTCTGCGTGCTCCCGACTTTCTGCTACAATCAGTGTTCCCGAAGAAAAATCAATCTTTGCCTCCTCCTCCGTTATCTCGTTGCTCACTCCAATCGGGTCGTCCCCCGTCATCCGGTAATCCACAAGCGGATATTTAAATCCGGTCAGCGTCACCCCTGTCACTGTCCCGCCAAGCGCAAAAAGAGATACATACTTTCCAAAACATTCCGAACGCCTTAGCGCCAGCGGCCTGTCTGCAACACGAATCCGGTTCCAGGGATCGACAAGAAAACATGGGACTCCTGCTTTTTCCGCTATTGCCAGCACTCTGATATTCGCCAGAAAATGATCGGTCCGCCGTCCCATTCCTCCCAGAATATAGATTTTATCGCTGTCCAAAGACAACGCAAGCTCCACCGCAATCTGTGTATCCGTGAAATCCTTTTCCGGCTGGAAAGCACTGATCGAAATCTGCGTGTTTTTCTTAAAATCATCCAGTTCCTTTTGATCGGCAGAATCGAAATCTCCTACAATATGCGTCGGAAAAATTCTCTGCTGATGCAGAAAATGAATCCCCTGGTCTGCCCCGATCAGAAATTTATATTCCGTTTTATTTAAAAACGCAAGGGCAAAATCATGATCGATATCGCCCCCGCTGAGAATCACCGCTGTTTTCATTTATTGTTCTCCGTATTTTTTCATAATATCCAGAAATTCTCTGACCTTCACCGCCGGGTTTTCTCCAAAGACCGCCGATCCCGCTACCAGCACATCCGCGCCTGCTTCCAGTACCTCTCTTATCGTGGAGGCATTTATTCCGCCGTCCACTTCGATCTCCACATCCAGCCCGCGCTCATCAATCATTCTTCTCAAGTCTCTGATCTTCTGTGTACAATAGGGAATATACTTCTGTCCTCCGAATCCGGGATTTACCGACATAATCAAAACCATATCCACCTGCTCCAGAATGTAACTCAAAACACGAATATCTGTCGCCGGGTTCAACGCCACCCCCGCCTTTTTCCCCAGACTGTGAATCAGCGACACGGTACGATCCAGATGCCGGCACGCTTCCGCATGAACTGTAATAATATCCGCCCCGCAGTCCGCAAAGGCTTCTATATACCGGTCCGGGTCTGAAACCATCAGATGTACGTCAAATACTTTATCTGTCACTTCCCGTATCGCCCGAATCACAGGCATTCCAAAGGATATGCTCGGCACGAAATCTCCATCCATCACGTCAATATGAATATATGCGGCCCCTGCATCCGCAACTGTCTGAATCTCCTCGCCAAGCCTCTTAAAATCTGCTGATAAAATCGAAGGCGCCAATTTAACCATACTCAATATCTCCTTTTTTCTTTCAGTTCCTCATAAAGCCCCACATAACTTTCATAACGCTCCCGGCTGATTTTTCCTTCCGACAGCGCGCTCTTTACGCCGCATTCCGGTTCATGGATATGCACGCAGCCCTGAAACCTGCATGACTGCTCATATTCCGCAAATTCCGGATAAAAATCCTTCAGTTCCTCTTTCGCCAGACCTTCCAGATAAAGAGAACTGAACCCCGGCGTATCCATAATATACGTATGCTCCGCTATCATAAGTAGCTCCGAATGGCGCGTCGTATGTTTTCCCCGGTCAATCTTACTGCTGATCTCTCCGGTCGCCATCTGCGCCTCCGGCGAAAGAAGATTAATGAGTGAGGATTTCCCCACACCCGAAGGCCCTGCCACTGCCGTCGTCTTTCCGTCGAGAAGCATGTGCAGGTTTTCGATTCCCTCTTCTTTTCCTGCGCTGACAAAAACCACCCTGCATCCGCATTTACGGTAAATAGCTTCCAGACGCGCCTGTTCTGCTTCCGACGCCAGGTCTTTTTTATTAAAACAGATGACGGTGTCCATCTGCTGCCATCTCATCATGACCAGAAATCTGTCCAGAAGTCCGAAATTCGGGCTGGGCTTTTGCATAGCGAAAATCACCAGCGCCTGATCTACATTTGCCACTGCCGGACGGGTCAGTTGATTTTTCCGCGGCAAAAGTCTGGTGATGTTTCCCTTTTTCTCCACCTCATCCAGAACTTCCAGCTCGACGTCGTCCCCCACCAGCGGTTTTCTTTTATCTTTCCGGAAAATTCCTTTTGCCTTGCACTCATAAATTCCGGATTTCACCACGAAAACGTAGTAAAATCCGGCAATTCCTTTCACTATTTTACCCTGCATGAACTCTCCTCAGTAGAAATCAGCGAAACTTTATATGCTCATACCGTACCTGCGTGGTCGTTCCATCCTCATTTGAAATGTACACATAAGCTGTCGCATCGCTGTCAGAATCACTCTCCCACTCCAGACGGTATGGGAAAGAAATCGCCTCTCCTTCGATGATCGTCGTCTCGTTTCCATCCTGTTCAATGGTAATCTTTACTTTTTCCCCATTATAACCGTTCGGAAGTTCCGGCAGCTTTAAATCCGCTTTACAGGAGTAAGCGCCTCCGGTTCCTGTCTCAGAAGAAGAATCATGATTGGGAAGATCGCCAATGCTTACCTCCAGCTCAATCGTACTTCCCGGCGTCACTTCCGTACCCGCATCAATGCTCTGCTTCATAATCTGTCCTTCCGGATATTTTGAACTGTAACTCTCAATAATCTTTACATAAAGTCCAAGCCCTTCCAGAATCTCTCTGGCCCTCGCAGCAGATTCGCCCAGAACCGCCGGAACCTCTACCATCTGCTCTCCGGTTTCCGGCTGCGGACCTTTGCTGATTACGACGGTCACTGTATCCCCGGCGCTGACACGGTCTCCTGCCGCCGGTCTTGTAGACACGACCTTTCCTTCTTCAATTCCACTGTCAAACGCATAATCTGTCTCCACCAGAAATCCGCGTCCGGTAAGCTCCTGCTGTGCCTCTGTCAGAGACTTTTCCTTTACATCCGGCACTTCTACCAGCTCTTCTGTCGGTCTTTCTGTCGCTTTTTCCGTCTCTGTTTCCGATGGCGTCTCAGATTCTGTGGAAACCTCTGTCTGCGCCTTTTTCCCTCCTGTCAGAAATCCAAGATCAATAAAGCCTGCCACGCTTCCCACCAGGGTCAAAAAGATTACCAGGATCAGAATGCCGATGACAATGCTTCCCACGGTCAGAAACTTCTCCATCTTCTTGCTTACGCCAGTATCCTCATCCTCCGGCTCCTGCATATGTCTTCCTGAATGGCTGTCCGTCTGATACCTTCCGTTCCTGTGCCGTTCATTTCCCGGATAATTTCCATAGGGATCCTGCCCATAATACGTATGGTTCCCTTCCTGATAGCCATTCCTGTTATAATCATTCTCAGAAGCTTCCTCCTGCTTTGCTGTTTTTCCATTCTTGATCTGCTCTAACTCTTCTTTTGACACCACGACTGTCTGCGCATGGCTTGTCAGGGGAGCGATCTGTACAAAATCTCCATCCGGATTCACCAGAGACTCTTTCAGATCACGAACCAGCTCTGCCATATCCGCATAACGTCTGTCCGGACTCTTCTGCGTACACTTATATATAATCTGTACAATACTCTTTGGAAGATCCGGCACGTACTTTCTCGGAGACTGCATCTCTTCCTGAAGATGCTTGATTGCAATCGCCACCGTCGTATCCCCGTCAAAAGGCACATGTCCTGTCAGCATCTCATACAACGTGATTCCCAGAGAATAGACGTCGCTCTTATAATCACTGTAGCCGCCTCTTGCCTGTTCGGGGGAACTGTAATGCACAGACCCCATCACGTTGGAACTAATGGTATTGGAGGATGCCGCTCTGGCAATCCCAAAATCTGTCACTTTTACTTTTCCATCTGTAGAAATAATAATATTCTGCGGTTTTACATCACGGTGCACGATATTATTATGATGCGCCGCATCCAGTCCCATCGAAACCTGAATCGCAATGCTTGTCGCTTCTCTTACTGCCAGACGTCCTTTTTTCTCAATATACTCCTTCAATGTGATGCCCTCTACCAGCTCCATCACAATGAAATTCACGCCATTATCATCTCCTACATCGTAAACATTTACAATATTCGGATGCTCCAGCCCTGCCGCTGACTGAGCCTCTACGCGAAATTTGGAAATAAATGCTTTATCTGCCCGAAACTCCGGTTTCAACACCTTCACTGCCACAAACCGGTTGAGCTTATGGTCCTTTGCTTTATATACATCCGCCATCCCGCCAGAGCCTATTTTACTGATGATCTCATATCGTTCCTGGAGAAACATTCCTTCTTTTAACATTCTTCCACCTCACATGCCAGCGGTTCAATTAAAACTACCGCAATATTATCCTTGCCCCCGTTCTGATTGGCTCTTCCGATCAGGCCAAGCGCAATCTCCGGCAAATCATCCCTGCCCTCTTTGATAATTTTTTCTATTTCTCTGTCCTCAATCATATTGGTAAGACCATCCGAACACATCAGAACAATGTCCTCCTTCTCCAGCTCCTGCTCAAAGAAATCAATCGACACACGTTTGCTCACTCCCACAGCCCGTGTAATAATATTTTTATCCGGGTGATTTCTGGCCTGCTCTCTGTTAATCTCTCCAATCCGAACCATTTCTTCCACAAGAGAATGGTCTTTTGTAATCTGCTGTATTCCATCCCGGATCAGGTAAAGACGACTGTCCCCAACGTTTGCCACATATATGTAATGGTCAATAATCGTCGCCGCCACCACGGTAGTTCCCATTCCGGCAAGATTCTCATTGGAATTCGCTTTTTTCAGGACTTCCTCATTTGCTTTTTCAATCGCCTTCTGTATAATCTTAATAGGATTTCTTTCCTTACTGGCGCGGACGCTTTTCAGAATAACTTCCACCGTATATCTGGAAGCAAAATCGCCTGCATTATGTCCTCCCATGCCATCCGCCACGACAAACAGGTTCGGAAGATTCCCCACTGGCTCCTCAGACGCATAGACGAAATCCTGATTCATCATCCTCTTTTGCCCTACATCTGTAACGCAGCACGACCTCATTTTTCTGCCTCTCTTTCTTCATATCTCTTTCTGAGCTGCCCGCAGGCACCGTTAATGTCCCTGCCCATTTCTCTTCTTATAGTAACATTAATTCCGTATTTTTCAAGTTTATTTTTGAAATCTGCGATAACTTTCTTTTCGGACTGCACATAATCCCTTTCCTGAATGGGGTTCACCGGGATGAGATTCACATGACAATTCATATCTCCGATCAGCCCTGCCAGAGCCTTCGCATCGCTTTCCCCGTCATTGACTCCTCCTACCAGGCTGTATTCAAAAGTGATTCTGCGGCCTGTTTTTTGGAAATAATACCGGCACGCTTCCAGCACCTCCCCCAGCTCATATTTATATGCGACCGGCATCAGTTCCATTCTCTTTTCCTGGCTGGACGCATGAAGAGAGAGCGCAAGGGTAATTTGCAATTCCTCTTCTGCCAGCGCACGTATCCTGGGCACGATACCGCAGGTAGACAGCGTAATATTTCTCTGGCTGATATTCAGGCCATGTTCATCGCTGAGCATATGGATAAATTTCAGCACATTTTCATAATTATCCAACGGTTCCCCGGTCCCCATCAGCACCAGATGCGACACCCGTTCGCCGGAAAATTTCTGAATGCGGTAGACCTCCTCCAACATCTCGGAAACACGCAGATGCCTGGTCAGCCCTCCGATGGTGGAAGCGCAGAAGCGGCATCCCATGCGGCACCCTACCTGTGTGGATATGCAGACGGAATTTCCATGCTTATACCGCATCAGCACACTCTCCACCACATTTCCATCCTCCAGACGAAAAAGATATTTCTGCGTCCCGTCAATCCGGGAGGTCAGAACCTGCACAGGCATCACACAGGTATAAGTACACATCGCTTTCAGTTTTTCCCGAAGCTCCTTCGAAAGATTTGTCATCTCATCAAACCCCTCTGCCAGACTTTCATGGATCCACTGGTATACCTGTTTTGCACGAAACGGCTTTTCCCCCATCTCCTCAAAAAATCTTCGAAGCTCTGCATAGTTCAAAGATTTTATATCTGTTTTTTCCATCAGTCAATCCTCTTAAGCCGGGCAATGAAAAAGCCGTCCGACTCATTGACGCCCGGCAGAAGCTGTAAATAACCTGCCTGTGTCGTCTTTCCCTTTAACTCGTCGCAAATATATGGATCAATGCTCTCCAGACGGAACGGGTAATTTTCCAGAAACCATTTCACATTGTACTGATTCTCCGCGGGTGCGATCGTACAGGTGCTGTAGATCAGGACGCCGCCTTTTTTTACATAGCTCTGTACCGTATCCAGAATTTTTCTCTGAAGTTTTACGATCTCCGCCTGCTTTGTCGGCGTCATTTTATATTTTATATCCGCCTTTTTCCCGATCACGCCCAGACCAGAGCAGGGAACATCCGCGATTACGATATCTGCCTTTTCCACGGAGTCCGGATCAGGCACCGTAGCGTCCATCACTTTTGCAGACATATTAATATTACCGATACGTTGAATATTTTCCTGCATAAGCTGCACTTTATACTCTGTCAGATCGCGCGCCTCCACATAGCCGCTTCCTTTCAGCATATCTGCCAGATGCAGGCTCTTTCCTCCCGGCGCGGCACATACATCAATACAGTAATCTCCCCATTTCGGAGCGGCGATTTCCGCTACCAGCATGGAACTGACGTCCTGTACCTGAAACCAGCCATTCTTAAAAGCGTCTACCGCTTTTATATAATTGTAGTCCCCGATTTCCAGCGCATAGTCCAGATACGGAACTTCTTTTACCGTAATCCTTTGCTTTTTCAGGCTTTTTATAATCTCTTCTTTGGAAACCTTATCCAGATTGCAGCGGATGGATGTCATTTTCGCTTCATGTGTATCTTTACAGATTTTTTCTACTGTCTCAAAGTCATAGACCTCCAGCCATTCCTTTAAAATCCACTCCGGCATGGAATAGGTGATGGAAAGATATTCCAGCGGATGCTCCCCGGCCTGCGGATATGTTACCATCTTCAGGTTTTTCGACACGCTTCGGAGCACGCCGTTTACAAAGCCTTTCAGGTTATAAAATCCTCTTCTCTGCGTCAGCTTCACGCCTTCATTGCAGGCAGCAGAGTTCGGTATGCTGTCCATGTATTTCATCTGACACACGGACATCCTCAGAATCGTCCGGATAACCGGCTTCATATCCGCTACGCTGATGGTAGAAAATCTTTCGATAATATAATCAATCTGAATCAGGTTTTCCAGCGTTCCATGCACAGTTCTGGAAATAAAAGAACGTTCCCTTTTCTCCAGATATTGATATTTCTCCAGAACCTCCCGGAGCACCACATGGCTATACTTCTCTTCTTCCAAAATTTCAATTAAAGTAGATAATACGATCTCCCGTAAATTTATCATTTCAGTCATTGTTTCGTCTTCCTCCTGCCAGTAAGATCAGCCTTAAAAGCTGTAAAATAGAAGCCGCCAGGCTTGCCACATAAGTAAAAGCGGCGGCCGTTAATACTTTCTTTACCCCTGAATTTTCTTCTCTTCCCAGAATTCCCGTACTTTCCAGAAGCTTCACTGCCCGTGAAGAGGCATTCAGCTCCACCGGAAGTGTCACGAGCTGGAACAGAACCGCCAGCCCAAACAGCAGAATTCCCGCTGTCGTCAGAGCCGGAAAAGATGCGATCAATCCCACCAGAAAAACCGGCCATGCCAGAGTGGAGCCCAGATTTGCCGCCGGCACCAGCGTACTGCGGAGCATCAGGGGTTTGTATTTCTTCTGATGCTGAATCGCATGTCCGCACTCATGAGCCGCCACTCCTACTGCCGCCACCGAAGCGGAAGCATAGGTAGCATCTGACAGCCGCAGCGTCTTATTCCGTGGATCGTAATGGTCTGTCAGATTACCTGCCACGTGCGTGATCTGTACATCATAAATGCCTGCACGGTGAAGAATGCGTTCTGCCGCCTGTGCCCCTGTCATTCCCGACATGCTGCGCACTTTTGAATACTTTGCGAAGGTACTCTTTACTCCCGCAGAGGCCAGCAGGGACAATATCACGCCAAGCAGGACTAATATCAGAGTCGGATCATAGAACATTCCCATTCCATAGCCGTACCTTCCATAAAAACCATAACTTAACAACATAATTTTTTTCCCTCCTCAATCGGATAGCCTCTGAGAAAAGCAGCCGCTTCCATGCGTTTTTTCCCCTCAAGCTGTAGCTCCCTGATTACAAGAACTCCGTCGCCCGTCTGGATATGCAGGCCATCTTTTGCGGCAGCCAGCGCCATTCCCGGCTGTACTCCCTTATTCTCCGGTATCACATCCGCCTTCCAGATTTTTAAGGTTTTTCCATCCAGATATGTGTAAGCGCTGGGCCACGGATTTAACCCCCGCACCAGACGTTCGATCTCTGCCGCGCTTTTCTCCCAGTTGATCTGCCCCATATCCTTTTTCAGCATCTTCGCATAAGCTGTCGGAGAATCCCCCTGTTTTTCCGGTACGATCGTTCCGGCTTCCAGACCTGCAAGAGTTCTCAAAAGCAGCTCCGCCCCGGTATGGCTCAGTTTTTCAAACAGGCTGCCCCCCGTCTCTTCCTTTTCCAGACAGACGGCCTCTTTTAAAAGCATGTCTCCCGTGTCCAATCCTTCATCCATCCGCATGGTGGTCACACCCGATTCTTTCTCGCCGTCAATGACCGCCCACTGAATCGGCGCCGCTCCCCGGTATTTCGGCAGAAGGGAGGCATGGACATTGATACATCCATAACGCTTCATCGTAAGAATCTCTTTTGGGATGATCTGTCCAAAGGCCACGACCACGATGACATCTGCCTCGATCTTCTCCAATTTCTCAATGACTTCCCGTTCCCTTACCCTCTTTGGCTGGAGCACTGGAATCCCCGCTTCTTTCGCCACTTCCTTTACCGGCGTGGCCTGCATCGCCTTTCCTCTTCCCTTTGGCTTATCCGGCTGCGTCACCACCGCCTTCACCTGGTGAGCCGAATTGATCAGACTTTTCAGCGTACCTACCGCAAAATCCGGCGTCCCCATAAAAATTACATTCATCCGATCACTCCTCTTCGTCGGGAGCCGGAACATCCATCAGCTCCCCTTCCACATGTTCTACATACATAATACCATCCAGATGCTCGCACTCATGGCAGATACATCTGGCCAGAAGTCCTTCTCCTTCCAGCACGAACGGCTCCATATTCTCATCCAATGCTTCGCACCTGACATAAGACGGCCTTGTCACCTCTCCCATTTTTCCCGGAAGACTTAAGCACCCCTCCGTACCATGCTGCTCTCCGGAGGTTTCCACAATTCTCGGATTGATCAGCACGTAAGGTTCATCTCCTGTAACGTCAATCACGACAATGCGTTTCAGGATACCCACCTGTGGAGCCGCCAGTCCGACTCCCATGGACTCATAAAGAGTGTCAAACATATCATCGATCAGCTCCCGGATCCTGCCGGTCATTTCCTCCACTTCCCTGCATTTCTTTGTAAGCACCTTATCGCCCATAATTCTGATTTTTCGTATTGCCATTTTACTTTCCTCCTCTATTTGATTCCTGCTTTGCCGCCCGTTCCTTATTCCATATCAAACTGGATGTTTACTGTGTCGTATCCTTCATTCATCTCAATATATTGTTCCACTTTATTTTTTATCATAGTCAGGATTTTATCATCCGGATCTTTTAAATAGATCACTTTCCGGTAAATATCGTTGATTTTCGCCACCTGTTCATCCACAGGCCCAAGCACCTGTACCCGCCTCTTTTTTCGCAGTATGTCGATAAATTTCTTCAAATAATCCATCGCCAGCGCCAGATGCTCCTGTGACCCGGCCATCCCGTGAATCACCAGCATTCTTCCTGCTGGAGGATACCCCGCCAGCTTTCGAAAAAGAATCTCCTGCTCATAGAATCCCCGGTAATCCTGTGCGACCGCTGCCCGTATGCTGTAATTTTCCGGGTCATAAGTCTGAATCACGACTTTTCCCGGAAGCTCATCTCTCCCCGCTCTTCCCGCTGCCTGTGTCAGAAGCTGAAAGGTACGCTCCCCACAGCGATAATCGTTGGCATACAGGGACATATCCGCCGCCAGAACCCCCACAAGCGTCACTTTTGGAAAATCATGTCCTTTCACAATCATCTGCGTGCCAATCAGAATATCCGCCTCCTGTGAGGAAAACTTCTCCAGAATCTTCCGATGTCCGTCTTTCTCCCTCGTGGTATCCATATCCATGCGGAGAATTCTGGCTTTCGGAAACTCCTTTTTCACCACTTCCTCCACCTGCTGTGTGCCCACCCGGAATCCCCGTAGAAATGCAGAACCGCAGTCCGGACATACTTCGGGCTTTTCTATTTCATAACCACAGTAATGACAGACCAGCTTTCCTCCGTTGTGCAGCGACAGAGACACATCGCAGTGCGGACATTTGATCGCCTTTCCACAGGCACGGCAGGACAAAAATCCTGAATAGCCCCGGCGATTCAAAAACAGCATCATCTGTTCACCCTTTTGCAGTTTTTCCTCCATTTTGGCAGTCAGGTCTCTGCTCAGGATCGAACGGTTCCCTCTTTGCAATTCTTTCCGCATATCCACGATCTCCACTTCCGGCAGACTGCTTTTTTTCGCCCGCTTTTCAATTGTAAAAAGCCTGTACTCCCCCGATTTTGCCCGGTAATAAGCATCTACGGAGGGGGTCGCCGAACCGAGCACCACTCGCGCGCCCTCGATTTCGGCACGCCGTATGGCAGTTTCTCTGGCGTGATACCTCGGCGTCGTCTCACTTTTATAAGTGTCCTCATGCTCTTCATCCATAATGATGATTCCCAGATTCTGAAATGGAGTAAACAATGCGGATCTCGGACCGATCATCACGTCCACCATTCCCTCCCGCGCTCTCTGAAGCTGGTCAAACCGCTCTCCCTGTGATAATCTGGAATTCATAATAGAAACCCGGTCGCCAAATCTCCGGTAAAACCGCATCACCGTCTGATAAGTAAGCGCAATTTCCGGAATCAGTACGATCGCCTGCTGTCCCCGCCCAATCGCATGGGCGATCAGCTCCATATAAATTTCTGTCTTTCCACTTCCAGTGACGCCATGAATCAGACATGTGGGATGTTCTTTCTCATCCCATTCTTCCATGATTGTATCAACGATTTCCTGCTGCTCTTTATTCAACTGCAAATGATAATCCACAGCCCCGCTCAGACAAACCGGGTTCCGGTACACTGTCCTCTTTACGCATTCCAGAACCTGCTGCTCTTCCAGCGCCCGCACCACCGCCAAAGACACGTTCAGCTTTCCGGTGACAAATTCCATCGGAACCTCATCGGCTTCCAGAAGCGCCTCCAAAAGCCTTGCCCTGGCTGTCTGATGCTTTTTCCGGTAAAAGGAAAGTCTCTCTGCGGCCTCTTTTCGTTCCATAAGAAGCCGCAGGCTCTTTTTCTCTTTCGGTCTGATCTTCTGCTTTACAGGAAGAACCGTCTTTAACGCCTGAATCATCGTCGAGCCGTAATAATCCCGCATCCATCCCGCCAATGCAATCAGTCTGGATTCGACCGGGCTGGACTCTGTCACTGCTTCCTGAATCTCTTTCATTTTTTCAGGCGCATACTCCGGATGGTCCGTAAGCCCAATGACATATCCTTTAATCATGCGGCTGCCGTTTCCAAATGGAACCCGCACCACCATCCCCACAGACAGTATGCCGCGCAGCTTCTCCGGAATCAGGTACTGAAAGATGCGGTCCAGCTTTTCATGGGTAATATCCACAATAATGTTTGCATACAGCTTTTCCATGCTTTCTCCTGCTTCCATCCTTTCTGATGTTATGCCTGAAGCTTCCTGTCCTCTTCCAGAATCTCCCGGATCAGTACCCTTTCATCCATCGGATACTTTTTTCCTTCAATTTCCTGATAATCCTCATGGCCTTTTCCCGCCAATACGATCACATCTCCGGGTTTCCCATTGTGTATCGCATAGGCAATGGCCTCTTTCCGGTCTGGAATCTTGATGTATTTTCCATCTGTCTTTTGCATTCCGGTTTCTATATCCGCAAGAATATCTTCCGGTTTCTCAAACCGCGGATTATCTGATGTGATAATCGTGAAATCCGCCAGCTTCCCAGACACCTCGCCCATCTCAAACCGTCTGGATTTCGCACGGTTGCCGCCGCAGCCAAAAAGACACACCAGACGCTTCGGATGATATTCTTTCAAAGTCGTCAAAAGACTCTCAAGACTCATGGCATTGTGGGCATAATCAATCATCAGCGTAAATTCATCCGACACTTTCACCATCTCGATTCTGCCCTTTACCTTTGTTTTCTTTAACGCATCCTGAATATCGGTCTTTCCTACGCCAAAATGCCTGCAAATGGCAATGGCAGCCAGAGAATTATAAACGCTGAATTTTCCCGGAATGTCGATCTGGGCGTCCATATCCAAAAGTCCCGTCACATGATAATCAATGCCCAGATACCCCGGCCTTGTCACCATATGAATATTTTCCGCGCGCAGATCGGCTTCCGGTGAAAAACCAAAAGTTTCCACCTCACAGGTATGCCCCGCAAGCACCTGCTCCAGATGCTTATCATCCGCATTGACAACGCCAATCCTGCACTGTTTAAACAGCATTCCTTTCCAGTGCATATAATCCTCAAAGCTCTCATGTTCAGCAGGCCCGATGTGATCTGGTTCAATATTCGTAAAAATTCCGATTTCAAAAGGAATCCCGGCCACACGTTGCAGCATCAGCCCCTGTGAAGATACCTCCATGACCACGCAGTCGCAGCCTGCCTCCACCATCTTTGCAAAGTATTCCTGAATCGTGCTGGACTCCGGCGTGGTATTTTTCGCTGTAATCACCTCATCTCCGATGATTGCCTCGATGGTGCCGATCAGCCCTACTTTATGTCCTGCGGATTCCAGGATCGATTTTACCATATAGGTAGTCGTGGTTTTCCCTTTTGTGCCCGTAATTCCGATCACCTTCAGCTTCTCCGCCGGATAATCAAACCATGCGGCGGAAATCAGCGCCATCGCATAGCGGCTGTTCGCCACCCGGATAACGGTCACATCCTCCGGTACGCTTAAATTCTCCTCTGCCACCAAAACTTTTGCGCCTTTTGCGATGACCTCCGGCACGTATTTATGGCTGTCAACGACAGCCCCCCGAATGCAGATAAAAAGAGAGCCTTCCGTTACCTTCCTCGAATCATTCACGACCGCCCGTACTTCCGTATCAAGGCTTCCACTTACACATTCATATTCCAGTTTCTCAAGCAATTTTGTCAGTTTCATGATCTGACACCTCCATTTCGTTACTTTCTAGAATATCATACTTATGCGGAGTTTTCAACGATAAGAAAGCGGTTGTTTGTGTCAAGTACTCGTTGGCACTTTTCCTATTTTCCTTTATGAGGCCTCCCA
>CALCMD010000019.1 GCA_937965795.1 uncultured Lachnospiraceae bacterium
GTGGGACTCGAACCCACACACCCTTGCGGATAACAGATTTTGAGTCTGTCTCGTCTGCCAATTCCGACACACCGGCGTTCCAGAGATTATTCTAGCATAATCTGTCATATGATGCAAGCATTTTTTCGTTTTTTTGCATTTTTTGCATTTTCTACGATTTCACAGAGCCGCAGATGTTTTCACTGTCTGCGGCCCGGTATGGATTTTTACTTTTTAATTTTTACGGTCCGGCTCTGCCCTTTCTTTGCCAGGAGCTTTTCATATGCTTTATATTTCGCCTTTGGAACTTTTATGACCGCTTTCTTATGAATACCCTTAAACGCATTCTTTCCTACTTGTTTCAGAGATTTACTCTTAATGCTAATATTCTTTAACGCCTTACAGCCGGAAAATACCTTGCCGCCCAACGTTTTCAGTCCGCTGCCCTGCATCGTCACTTTTTTCAGCTTTGTACAGCCTGCAAATGCGCTCTTCCCAATATTTTCCACATTTTTCCCAATGACTGCGCTCGTTATTTTTTTGTTATTCTTAAATGCGGAAGCTTTGACCGAAGTAACCTTATAGCTCTGCCCTCCAAGCGTTACCGTATGGTACACAGTAAGCTTCGTAAGCTTCTGGTTTTTCACACCAACGACTTCCACTGTCCGTTTTTCCGTGTCTGTTACCTTATAGCTGTAGTTTCCTTCCTCGCAGATCTGCCCCTTTTTGGGAGCTTCCGGCTTCGGTTCTTCCGTTTTTCCTTCTTTGCTGACCGTAAAAGTGACTGTTACAGAACCTGCTGCTTTATTTACTGTAATACCGGAGATTTTAAGCTCTGCCGCATTGGAAACCGCCACCTGAATATCCGCTCCGAACCGGACGTCCTTTTTGGCCGTCAGCGTAAAGGCCGCGCTTGTCTTATCCCCATTCCAGGACAGCTTTGACGCCGTATAAAGCGCATTCTCCGGTACGGCAACGGTATCTCCCGTAATCGTCACTGTCTGTACGCCTCCAATGACTTTCTTCTCTGTCAGCCCGTGGGAAGCTTTTTCCAGCGCCTCCCGAACTCTGGCTAACTGCTCCGCATCCGTCACGCCGTCCGTGGCTGCCTTCTGTGCGGCGTCATATGCCGCCCGAAACGCTTCGGCGCTCTCTGTCGTATAAACGGCAGCATTTTTTAATATTCCGGCCTGTCTTTCCAGCTCTGCATCCAAATCTTCTTTTTCCGTACCTGTCGTCAAAAGGATGTCATCTCCGGTAAACGTCACATGCTTTGCCGTATTCCCTTTGATATTTGCAGTAACTTCCACCGCATAATTCCGGCTTGTCGGAAGACTCATCGCCACCTCTTCCCCATCAATACCTGAATTTTTCACATAGGTTCTTCCATCCCGGTCTGTGACTCTCACCGTCATATCACCGATGGTTTCTTCCGTTCCGTAAACGCTCTGTACACTGCTCCGGCTTACGGTAATACCGTCTCCGCTTTCAGAAACAGACACCTCCGGCTTGCCCTGGCTGCTGGTATCACTGCATTCAAACCGATAGGAAAGATTTGCAATCCTCGTGTTCGTGTCCAGTCCGCACTCGCGGATAAACTGCTGCGCCATACGGAGCTGCCCTGCCGCGCCCGGATGGATATTGTTATCCCCATAATAATAATTCGAAGTAAACAGATACGGATAGGCTGTCGCTTCCTCATTCCATTCCGTGTACTGGTCGATAAACAGAATGTCCCCGATTTCCTCTGCAACCGCCTTCATAGACGCCACGGAACCGCTTTCGCCCTTCAGCTTATTGGCATAATTCCCTCCCTTTGCCGGCGTCGGGCTTCTGAAAATAATCAGTGCGTCCGGATTTACCGCTTTTATGCGCTCCACAATACTTTTCAGATTGTTATTGTAGGCTGCCTGGCTGATCGTATCGTTGGTTCCAAGCATAATGGAAACAATATCCGGATGATATTTCGTCATGCGCTGCTCGATATTTGCAATCGTTCTTTCCGCTGTCGCACCCGAAACAGCGGTATTCACTACCATGTCGTCTGCTCTTCCCAGATCCTCCTTCACATACTTCTCAAAAATCTGGGCAATGCCGTCATATCCATGCGTATGAGCCGCCGCATGGGTAATCGAATCTCCCATAAACAGCCACGTCAGCGCTTCTTCCTTATTTTCCGCTTTCTCCCGGATCGCCTGCTGCAATTCTGTAAGTACCGGAGTCTGGGCTTTATTTCCTTCCGCAACTGTTCCTGTCACGGCGGAAAGCTGGATTTTTCCATCTCCCGTCTGTACCGTCAGTTCATAATCCTTTCCTTCCGGAAGCTTTTCAATGGTAAATGGATTGCCGGAAGCCTTTCCGGTGATCCTGGCGCCGTCTATCGTCAGGATATAGTTCCACTCCGTTCCTTCCACGCCGTCCACCGTCACTTCCAGGCTGTCCCCGGACGCCGTTACCTCCGGCATAAGTTTCAGATAAGTATCCGGCGCTTTTTCTGCCGTCCAGTTCTCCGATATGGTTGGGAATGTGTTATCCACGGTCCCGTATACCACCTTTGAAAACTGCCTGGAGATTTCATAATGCCCCTGCGCGTTCAGCAGACCTTCCTCCGTAAGCATATTATTTTTAAAATTGTCATTGGAAGTCTCCGTATAGTGGTCTACCACAGCGATGCGCTCTTTTACAGAAGCCGCTTTTCCCTGAATGACCTCCTGCGCCGCCGCAATATATTCTTCAATCTTTGCATTTACCGCTGCATCCTTTACCGCGTGCGGATACTGGATCACCGCGCAGCCTGTACCGTTTTTCATCGCCAGCGCCTGGTCAAGAATAGTAGAAAGCGCCGCCTGGAAGGCTCCGGTTCCTCCCTCTCCGTTATAATCCTCCGGCCCGATCAGATAGGCTACCGCCATCGGATCGGCCTTTGTAATCAGCTCCGGAAGCTTTCTGGCGAACTCTGAAGCGTCCTGCCCGGCCTTTCCCATATTGATCGTATAGCGCTGCATCCCTTCCCGGACGCCATTTATACGTTTTGACCAGCGTACATATTCTTCAAACTGGCCGATAAAGTTCCGGACGCCCCCGATCTCTTCAAATCTTCCCTGTGTCTCGACGCCGCCGCCAAAAAGCCAGGTATTATCCAGGCTGTCCGCCGCGAACATCGCAGAAGTCACGCCTCCGCCGACAGGCGTCTCGGCGCTGTTCTGTCCCGCAATCGTCACCTGTGAAATCGTTCCGTTAAAGTTTGTAAAGTTTGTATGCGTCTGGCAGCTTCCCGTTCTCAAACCGCCGATTACTACGGAGTCTATGTTCTGCCGCCAGTCCGTATAGGATGTTCCTGTTCCTCCGAAAAACGCCTGTACGAACTTCTTTGTATTTCTGGTTCCCTCCGCACTGACCGTTTTTACTGCTCCTCCATTCATCTGGACACTGAGCTTATCCGGCGCGATGTTCAAAGTCAGCGTGTAAGTATTTCCATTCGTAACTTTGACTCCGGAATCCACCTGCCAGTCTGTCCCCCCATTCGCTGCTCCTGTCATCAGAAAGACTCTTCCATTTGACCCCAGGATCACCCCCAGCTCTTCCGACGGAGAAGACGTGGAAGTATTCTTGCTGCTGTTGGAAATCTCCAGCAGGTTCATAAAGTTCGATACCGCAGACGGTGTAAACGTAATCGAAAGATTAATGGAACCTGCCCCTTTGATATTATCCCGGAATAAGCCCACGTCTGCCGCAGAAGCGGAAAACACATTCGTCCCATTAAAGGTTGTGTTCATTTCCGCCGCCGTATACGACATACCGTTTTCCATACTGGAGCCTCGCGTTGTCGCCGCAGTACTTCCATAATACAGGATTTCTCCTGCCGCATCTGCTGACAGGGAAGGCGTCCCCATACCGCTTACCGCTAAAATGCCTGCCAGCGTCAGCGCACATGCTTTTTTGTAATAATTTCTTTTCATTTTTCCCTCCTGTTATCCTTCTTTACACCTGAAAATCCTCTTGATTTTTCACTTCTCCATTACTTTTTTATAAATAGCCTGTTGTCTTTTATTATAAATTTCTGCCTTCTATTTGTCAATAAATTCCCCTGATTTTCGCACTGTAATGCAACATCGTGTTGACAGCCGTATTTTGTCATAGTAAAATTAGTCTGATTCTTTACTTATTATAAAACAATAGAGAAAGGGCCCATTTCATGAATGATTTTAAAGTTGGCTTTATCGGTCTGGGACTGATTGGAGGTTCCATCGCCAAAGCCCTCAAATATTTTTACCCGAACGTATTTATCACCGCACATACCCGAAGTCTGGAAACCGCACAGTATGCGCTTGCGGAGGGCATTATTGATAAAGCCTGCACAGAAATAGATGATTCCTACCGGGACTGCGATTACATATTCCTGTGCGCCCCCGTAGAAGCAAATGCCTCTTATCTTCAGATACTGAAACCTCTTTTGAAAGAGGATTGTATTCTGACGGATGCAGGAAGCACAAAAACAGATATTCACCAGCACATCTATGCGCTGGGCATGCAGAAAAACTTTATCGGCGGACATCCTATGGCCGGTTCTGAAAAAACAGGGATCGCAAATGCAAAACGGCACCTTCTGGAAAACGCTTACTATGTATTGACCCCTACGGACGAAGTATCGCAGGACAAGATCGACCGCTATGAAAAGCTGGTACGGACCATAAAAGCGCTCCCCCTGATTCTTAGTTGCCAGGAGCATGATTATGTAACCGCCGCCATCAGCCATCTTCCTCATCTGATCGCTTCCTCACTGGTCAATCTGGTGAAGGATTGTGACAATGAAAACGATACGATGAAAACTCTGGCTGCGGGAGGCTTTAAGGACATTACACGAATCGCTTCTTCCTCCCCTGAAATGTGGGAACAGATCTGCTCTACGAACCGTGAAAATATTATTTCTGTGCTGGATGATTATATTAACAGCCTGATTTCGATTAAAATCGCCCTGGCAGAACACGACAATCACAAGATTTACCGGCTCTTCGAAACTTCCAGAGATTACCGGAATTCCATATCGAATGTGTCGCGGGGTTCGTTTAAAAAGGACTACTCCATCTATTGCGATCTGGTGGATGAAGTCGGAGGAATCGCCGCTCTCGCCACCATCCTGGCTACGAACGGCATCAGCATCAAAAACATCGGCATCGTCCATAACCGGGAATTTGAAGAAGCGGTTCTCCAGGTGGAATTTTATGAGGAAACGACCCGAAAAAAAGCCGTTGAACTGCTGCGGCGTTATCGCTACACCGTTTATGAAAGATAGCAGGATAGAAAGGATATGACAGATATGATGAAATATGCAAGAGTAAAAAGACTCCGGGGGGAAGTGACCGTCCCCGGCGATAAGTCCATCTCCCACCGGGCGATTATGTTTGGCGCATTGTCCTCCGGAACCACGGAAGTAACAAATTTTCTGAATGGCGCAGACTGCCTTTCCACCATCGACTGCTTCCGCCGTCTGGGTATTTCTATCGAGGAAAAGACCGATGCGGTGCTGATTCACGGAAAAGGGCTGCACGGTCTTACTGCCTCCATATCCGAACTTGACACCGGAAACAGCGGTACGACAACCCGCCTGATTTCCGGCATCCTGGCAGGGCAGACGTTCGAAACGACTTTAAACGGGGACGCCTCCATCCAGACACGTCCCATGAAGCGTATCATTGATCCGCTCACGCAAATGGGCGCCCGGATCACGAGTATCCGTGGGAATGGATGTGCGCCGCTGCACATTGCCGGAACCTCCCTGAAAGGAATTCATTACCAGTCTCCGGTAGCTTCGGCACAGGTAAAGTCCTCGATTCTTCTGGCGGGACTTTACGCAGACTCTCCCACCAGTGTGACGGAACCTTATCTTTCCCGGAATCATTCGGAAATCATGCTGAACTACTTTGGAGGAACCGTACAGACAAAAGGAACCACCGCCACGATTCTTCCGGAACCACGGCTTACCGGACAGAAGATTCACGTTCCGGGAGATATCTCCTCCGCAGCCTATTTTCTTGCAGCCGGGCTTATGCTTCCGGACTCTGAAATCCTGATTAAAAATGTGGGCGTCAATCCCACCAGAGACGGCATCCTCCGGGTATTCCAGGAAATGGGAGGCAATATCACTCTCCTGAACGAAAATTATGGCAATGGGGAACCGACTGCCGACCTGCTGGTACGTTCAGGCAGCCTGCACGGCGTGACGGTCGGCGGAAGCATCATCCCTGCCCTGATCGATGAAATTCCAATTCTGGCCGTCCTGGCCTGCTTCGCGGAAGGAACCACCGTGATCAAAGACGCACAGGAGCTGAAAGTCAAGGAATCCAACCGCATCGACGTAATGGTGAGAAATCTTTCCGCTATGGGAGCCCATATCCAGGCCACCGATGACGGTATGATCATCGAGGGCGGCTATTCGCTGCACGGCGCGCCAATCGACAGCCGGCTCGATCACCGGATCGCCATGTCATTCGCCATCGCTGCGCTCGCCTCCGACGGCGAAACTGAAATTCTGGGCGCGGACTGTGTAAAGATCAGCTACCCGGCGTTTTATAAAGACCTGGAAAAACTCATCGAAAATTAAAAAGACTGCCGGAAAAAGGAATCAGCCCGAACCATTTCCTCTTTCCGGCAGTTTTCACATTCTGTTCTGCCCGTCTATTCTTTACCGCTCCAGCAATAGGTGCAGAGTTTACACGGAGAAATGCCGATGGATTTCTCCATATCGTCCAGTCGATGAAATCTCAGACTGGTGAAGTTTAACTGTTTCCGAATCTCATCCACCATTTCTTTATAATTCTGGCTGTCAGGATTTGCATAATCCATCAGCACATCCTCCGCCTGATCTCCTTCACGCTCCTTTATAATCCTTCTTGTAATCAAATCCAGCTCGGATTTTGAACGTGAAAAATTCAGATATTTGCACCCAAAAAGCAAAGGCGGACACGCCGGACGGATGTGTACTTCTTTCGCCCCGCTCTGGTAAAGGAATTCCGTGGTTTCCCGAAGCTGCGTCCCACGCACAATAGAATCATCAATCAGCAGCATTTTCTTTCCTTTAATCAGAGCGTCTACCGGAATCAGCTTCATTCTGGCAATCAGATTTCTCTGGCTCTGCTTCGTCGGCATGAAAGAACGCGGCCAGGTCGGGGTATATTTGATAAAAGGACGTGCAAAGGGAACTCCCGCTTCATTGGCATAGCCAATGGCATGGGCAATGCCCGAATCCGGTACGCCTGCCGCATAATCGACCTCCACGTTATCACGCCTTGCCAGCATCTTTCCGCAGTTATAACGCATCTCTTCCACATTTATGCCCTCATAGGTAGAGGTCGGGTATCCATAATATACCCACAGAAAAGAACAGATTTTCATTTCTTCTCCCGCAGGACTGACTGTCTCCACACTCTCCGGCGTTATGTATACGATCTCTCCGGGCCCCAGCTCCTTATAATTCGTATAGCCCAGATTGATGTACGCAAAGCTTTCGAAGGAAGCGCAGTAAGCGTCTTTTTTCTGTCCGATGACAAGAGGCGTTCTGCCCAGCCTGTCCCTGGCCGCATAGATTCCGTCCTTTGTCATGACCAGCATTGTGATAGAACCTTTTACTCTTTCCTGCACATAGCGAATCCCTTCCACAATACTTTCTTTTTTACAGATCATAGACGCCACCAGTTCTGTAGCATTAATTTTCCCGCTGCTCATCTCCTGAAAGTGCGTAGAGCCATTCATGACCTCTTTTAACAATTCGTCTTCATTGTCCAGTCTTCCTACCGTCGTGATCGCATAACTGCCCAGATGCGACTGAATCAGAAGCGGCTGCGGCTCACTGTCCGAAATACAGCCAATTCCCAGATTCCCCTCCATCTCTTCCACGTCCCGCTCAAACTTTGTACGAAATGGAGAATTTTCGATATTATGGATCGCCCGGTTAAATCCCGACTCTCCATGTACTGCCATTCCCCCTCTTCGCGTACCAAGATGCGAATGGTAATCCACTCCAAAAAACAAATCCATCACACAGTTCTGCTTTGATGCAACGCCAAATATTCCGCCCATAACTGCACTCCTTTCGTGTAAGCATATATTGTTAAAAACAGTAATGGCTCCAAAAAAATTGCCAAATTCGTTCTTAGTATACCACCGTCCGGCAAGAAATCTCAAGCCCCTTCCACAATTTTCTCTTATATCCTGATTTTTGTCCCTTTCGTATCTCTCTTTCCGGTGCGAAGCCGTCTCAAATCCACTTCTTTTTCCTTATACTCAATCAGCGGATTTTCCATCGTTTCCAGCCCATATACTTCTTCCAGCTTATCCTCTTCACCAAGCCGGATTCCCCGGACGCCCACAGCTCCTTTTTTCTTCCAGGGAACTTCCTCTGCTTTAAATCGCAGAAAATATCCCTGATGCGTTCGCAGAACAAGCTGTTCCGCCGTTTCCATGCACCAAACGGAAATGACTGCGTCGCCTTCCTGTAGCTTCGTCGCCGCAATCGTACGCTTCGCCACATCAAATTCATCTCCCTGCACTTTCTTTAGCATTCCCTGTGCCGTAGCAAACAAAAGGTCAGACGCCTTGATCTTCTGAAGGCACCCTGCGAATATAATTCTCTCCTGTGCGCTGTCGTAATTACACAGATTGTCCACCGGCGTCCCTTTTTCCCTGAATTTTCCGTAAGGAACATCTGCCATTCGGACGGTGTGCATTTTTCCGGTATCTGTAAAAAGACAAATCCTGTCGGTATTCATGCAGGTGATCCTGTATTTATTCTCAGAATCGGCCGCTTCCCTGTTCCTCTCATATACGGACGGATCCACAGATTTCGCATAACCAAAACGGTCCATCAAAAATACGACTTCTGCTTCTTCTGGCTTTTTCTCCTCATAAACGGCCGCGGCCGCATTTTCAATGGAAGTCTTTCTTGGCACGGCATACTCTTTTTTTACTGCGTCAAGCTCTTTGATAATGACCTTTGCCATTGAGCGGTAATGATTCAGGATGTCCTCATAACGCTCAATATTTTTCAGAGTCGTTTCATGCTCCTTCATCAGGGCTTCGATTTCCAGCCCGATCAGCTTATACAGCCGCATCTCCAGAATCGCCGTCGCCTGCGCCTCTGTAAAACGCAGGCTGGCAGCCGCCTTTTCGGAGGTTTTGGATTTAAACTGAATCCCTTCTGTCACTCCGTTTACCAGGCACTCCTTCACCTGTTTCTGACTCTTGCTTCCCCGGAGGATTTCAATAATCAGGTCAATCACATCGCAGGCTTTGATCAGTCCTTCCTGAATCTCGCTCTTCGCTTTTTCTTTCTTCAAAAGCGTCCGGTATTTTCTGGTGGCCAGCTCAAACTGGAAATCAATGTGGTGCTCCAGAACACTTCGAAGCCCCATCGTCTCCGGCCTTCCGTCGCAGACCGCCAGCATATTCACGCTGAAGGTGTCCTCCAGCCGCGTTTTCTTATATAAAAGATTAATCAGATTCTTTGTATCCGCATTTTTTTTCAGTTCGAGAACAATACGGATTCCCTCTTTCGAAGACTGATTCGAAATATCCACGATGTCCGTAGTCTTTTTCGTTTCTACCAAAGACGCCACGTCGTTTAAAAATTTCCCGATATTCGCTCCCAGCATGGTATACGGAATCTCGGTAATCACGATACGTTCCCTGCCTCCCTTGACCGGTTCGACTTCCACTCTTCCTCGAATCCTGATCTTCCCGGTTCCTGTTTTATAAATCTGCGGCAGTTCGTCTTTATTGACTACAATTCCCCCGGTCGGAAAATCCGGCCCCTGAATATACTCCAGCAGCTCCTCGTCCGTGATCTTACTGTTTTTAATCATGGCCTTGACCGCATCGACCACTTCTCCCAGATTATGGGGCGGCGTACTCGTCACCATACCTACGGCGATTCCCTCTGAACCATTGACAAGAAAATTTGGAATCCGCACCGGAAGTACTTCAGGCTCCTTCTCCGTCTCATCGAAATTCGGTACGAAATCTACCACATTTTTATCCAGATCGCCCAAAAAGCTTTCCTGCGTAATCTTCTGAAGCCTGGCCTCTGTATATCGCATGGCTGCCGCGCCGTCTCCCTCGATGGAGCCGAAGTTTCCATGTCCATCCACCAGCGGAAGTCCTTTTTTAAAATCCTGCGCCATGACTACCAGCGCTTCATAGATGGAACTGTCGCCGTGCGGATGATATTTACCCATCGTATCGCCCACGATACGGGCGCACTTCCGATATGGCCTGTCATAGCGTATCCCCAGTTCGTGCATATCGTAAAGAGTACGGCGCTGTACAGGTTTCAGCCCGTCCCTGATGTCAGGCAGCGCACGGGAAATGATAACGCTCATGGCATAGTCAATATACGACTTCTGCATCACATCTGAGTACTCCGTGCGAATAATATTCTGTTCTAAATTTTCCATATTTTCCTCCAGCTCTCTATTTCAGGCAGGCTATACATCAAGCGCCGCATCCTGCGCATGTTCATAAATAAACGCTTTTCTCGGCGGAACCTCCGTACCCATCAACATTTCCGTCACGTCAGACGCCATTCGCGCATCTTCAATCTCTACCCGTTTCATCATCCTTGTTTCCGGATTCAGGGTCGTTTCCCAAAGCTGGTCGGCGTCCATCTCCCCAAGCCCTTTATATCTTTGCAGGGTAAAAGGCCCTTTATGCGTTTTCCGATACCGCTCCAGCGCCTTATCGTCATAGAGATATTCCTCCGCTCCTTTTGACGGCATCGCTTTATATAAAGGCGGCATAGCGATATAGACATGTCCCTCATAAATCAAATCCGGCATAAAACGGTAAAACAGGGTCAGAAGGAGCGTACTGATATGCGCGCCGTCCACATCGGCGTCCGCCATAATAATAATCTTATCATATTTCAGCTTTGTAATATCAAAATCATTTCCATAGCCTTCCGAAAACCCACAGCCAAAAGCATTGATCATCGTCTTGATTTCTGCATTTGCCAGAACTTTGTCGATACTCGCCTTTTCCACATTCAGAATCTTTCCCCGGATAGGCAGAATGGCCTGGAAATTCCGGTTTCTGGCCGTCTTTGCAGAGCCTCCGGCAGAATCTCCCTCTACGATAAATATCTCGCATTTGGAAGCGTCCCGGCTTTCACAGTTTGCCAGCTTTCCATTGGAATCAAAGGAATATTTCTGCTTCGTCAGCATATTTGTCTTTGCCTTCTCTTCCGATTTTCTGATTTTTGCCGCCTTTTCCGCACAGGCAAGGACATTTTTCAAAGTCTCAAGGTTCCGGTCGAAATACAGGACAATCTCCTCGCCTGTTACCTTTCCAGTGGCTTTCGCCGCATCCTGGTTATCCAGCTTTGTCTTTGTCTGTCCTTCAAATCTCGGCGCCGGATGCTTGATGGAAACGACCGCTGTCAGTCCGTTTCGTATATCTGCGCCTGTGAAATTTGCATCTTTCTCTTTTAAGATTCCAAGCTCTCTCGCATAGCTGTTCATGACCGTAGTAAACATGGTCTTAAATCCCGTCAGATGCGTACCTCCCTCCGCATTATAGATATTATTGCAGAATCCCAGCACATTCTCGTGAAACTCATTCACATACTGGAACGCACATTCTACGGTAATTCCATCCGACTCCCCTTGATAATACACCGGCTCATGAATCGTCTCTTTCTTTTTATTCAAATCCCTGACATAGCCAATGATGCCCTCCGGCTCATGAAATTCCATATGTTCTGTCTGTGCTTCCCGCTTATCCTCAAAAACGATCGTCAGCTTCGGGTTCAGATATGCCGTTTCATGAAGCCTGCTTTTTACCTCTGCCGCTGCAAAGACTGTCTTTTCAAAAATTTCCGGATCTGGCAGGAAATTAATCCAGGTTCCGGTCTTTTTTGTCTTTCCAATCACGGGAAGAAGCCCGTTCTCCAGTTCAATCGTCGGAATGCCGCGCTCATAGCGGTCGTGGTGAATGGCTCCCTCCCGGCTTATCTTAATCTCCAGATAAGTCGAAAGCGCATTCACCACGGAAGAACCGACGCCATGCAGCCCCCCGCTGGTTTTATACACGTTATTATCAAACTTTCCACCGGCATGCAGCGTTGTAAATACAAGCCGTTCCGCCGACATCCCCTTTTCGTGCATCCCCACCGGAATTCCACGCCCGTTGTCGTTCACGGTAGCCGAGCCATCTTTCTCCAATGTCACTTCTATCCGGTCACAGTATCCCGCCAGATGCTCGTCCACCGCATTATCTACGATTTCATAGATCAGATGATTCAATCCTTTGCGTGATACGCTTCCTATATACATACCGGGTCTTTTTCTGACCGCCTCAAGCCCCTCAAGCACTGAGATACTGCTGGCATCGTATGTGGTATTCTTCGCCATTTTTTCATTCCTCTCTTCACATTCGAACTAACATTCTATTCACTAACGGCTATTATAACAACAATCCACCAAAAAATGCAAGAAAAAATCAGGAAAGCTTTTACTTTTCTGATTTTTTCATCCATTCCTCAAAATTTTAAAAATAAAAAGGCTGAAAACATCTTCCTCCAGATATTTTCAGCAATTTTAATATTTCACAAACAGTTCGTAGGGGAATCGAACCCCTGTTTCCGCCGTGAGAGGGCGGCGTCTTAACCGCTTGACCAACGAACCATGTCGAACCGACTTCGTTATGATACTATACTTTTTTCAAAAAATCAAGTACTTTTTTCAAATTCTTTTACTTTTCATGCTCATACCCTAAAAAGCAATCCCGGATGATTCCGCTGCCGGGACTGCTTTTCTATGTTTCCAGGATAGGAACATCGTTAGATTCTGGCTACGCCGCTCTCGATTGCCGCTTTCTTTGTCGCCTCTGCCACGGCATCCTTCACTCTGCTGTCAAATGCTGCCGGAAGGATATAATCCGGGTTCAGTTCCTCATCACTTACCAGCCCTGCAATCGCATAAGCTGCCGCTACCTTCATCTTATCATTAATATCCGATGCACGCACGTCCAGCGCTCCACGGAAAATTCCAGGGAAACAAAGCACGTTGTTTACCTGATTCGGGAAATCAGAACGTCCCGTAGATACGACTGCCGCGCCCGCCGCCTTGGCGTCATCCGGGAAAATTTCCGGCGTCGGATTTGCACAGGCAAAAATAATCGGGTCTTTCGCCATCGTGCGCACCATATCCTGTGTCAGAGTTCCCGGCGCAGATACGCCGATGAAAATGTCCGCACCTTTGATAACTTCTGCCAGGGTTCCTTTTTCGTGGTTGAAATTCGTGATCTTCGCCATCTCTTCTTTGATCGGGTTCAGCCCTTCGCGTCCTTCGTAAATTGCTCCCTTGCGGTCCGTCATGATCACATTTTTCAGTCCCATGGACATCAGCAGGCGGATGATCGCAATGCCGGCTGCTCCTGCGCCGGAAGTGACAATTTTCACATCCTCAAGCTTCTTTCCCACAACCTTCAGCGCATTGATGATTCCTGCAAGCGTGATAACTGCCGTTCCATGCTGGTCGTCATGGAAAATCGGAATATCACAGCATTCTTTTAACTTCTTCTCGATTTCAAAACATCTCGGAGCAGAAATATCTTCCAGATTTACTCCACCAAAGCTTCCTGCCAGAAGCGCAACGGTCTTTACAATCTCATCTACATCTTTGCTGCGAACACATAACGGAATGGCGTCCACGTCACCGAACTCTTTGAAAAGTACACATTTTCCTTCCATTACCGGCATACCAGCCTCCGGTCCAATGTCACCCAGTCCAAGTACTGCCGTTCCATCTGTCACAACAGCTACCGTATTCCAACGGCGCGTCAGATCGTAGCTCTTATTTACATCCTTCTGAATCTCCAGGCAAGGCTCAGCAACGCCCGGCGTATATGCAAGACTCAAAGCTTCCTTTGAATTTACTGCCGCACGAGATTTTACCTCCAGCTTTCCTCTCAGGTCATAGTGCATTTTTAATGATTCTTTTGCGTAATCCATCTGAATTCCCCTTTCCGCTAAAAAGATATTCTTTTCTATTTTTCATTGTTCTATGGCATTGCACGTCTCCTATTGTAATAAAATCTGCGGAAAAACACAACATCTTTTTGCCTGATTCTGCAAAATTGAGTAAAAAATCCATTGCAAAACACGACTTTGATGCCTTGCAATGGATTTTATCCTTCCTATTCTGCAAATAATGGTGTTGAATAATATCTGTCGCCTGTATCCGGCAATAATGCTACAATCGTTTTTCCTTCATTTTCCGGACGCTTCGCAAGCTGAATCGCGGCGGATAGAGCTGCACCGGAAGAGATTCCCACCAGTACCCCTTCCTTTTTTCCCATCAGCTTTCCGACTGCAAAGGCGTCCTCATTGTCAATTGTGATGATTTCATCGTAAATAGAAGTATTCAGCACCTCCGGTACAAATCCGGCTCCGATTCCCTGAATCTTATGAGGTCCCCCTTTTCCTTCTGAGAGAACCGGTGAACTTGCTGGCTCCACTGCTACGATTTTTATCTCGCTGTTCTGGGATTTCAGATATTCTCCCACCCCTGTAAGCGTCCCTCCGGTTCCTACACCTGCCACGAAAATATCTACGTTTCCGTCTGTATCTTTCCAGATTTCCGGCCCCGTCGTTTCTCTGTGCATCTTTGGATTCGCCGGATTTACAAACTGTCCCGGAATGAAACTGTCTGGAATCTCTTTTGCCAGTTCCTCTGCCTTATCGATTGCCCCTTTCATTCCTTTTGCGCCATCTGTGAGCACCAGCTCCGCGCCATATGCCTTCAGAATGTTTCTTCTCTCCACGCTCATCGTTTCCGGCATGGTAAGAATGATGCGGTATCCTTTGACCGCTGCAATGGATGCAAGGCCGATTCCGGTATTTCCCGACGTCGGTTCAATAATCACAGAACCTTCTTTTAAAATTCCTTTTGTTTCTGCATCCTCAATCATGGCTTTCGAAATTCTGTCTTTCACACTTCCCGCCGGATTAAAATATTCCAGTTTTACAAGAACCGTCGCTTTCAGTCCAAGCTCTCTCTCAATATTGGCTACTTCAACCAGAGGGGTATTTCCGATCAGTCCCAACGTTCCTTTATAAATGTTCGCCATATTTCTTCCTCCCTATTTCCTACTTTTTCGATATGTTTTATTTAATTTATGCGTATTATATTCCTCAATTTCCTACTTGTCAAGTATGAATTTGCCTGACTTATTTTTCTTTTCCAAAATATTTCCTATAAGTAATCAGAAACAGCGCCGCAGCCAGTAAAGCGGCCAGGTAATCCGTCACTGGCTGCGCCAGAGCCAGCATCCGTGCAGAATCAAATACCCTGCTGAACACAAACAGGATTGGTATATACAAAATCCCTTGACGGCTCACGGACAAAATCAGGGAAGGTACTGCCGCTCCCGTGGACTGAATCGCATTGATCAGCACAAACAGGATACCCATGATCGGCCCGGAATAAATATAGATTCTGGCAAACGCCATTCCGTATTCATAAGCATCCGCATTATCCAGAAATGCCGTTACCAATGGCCCTGCTCCGCAATAACAGACGACCGTCATAACTACACTCAAGCCAAAAGCCAGCCCCAGCGAGAACTTCAGAACTGCCACATACCGTTTTCTGTTTCCTGCGCCAAAACAAAATCCTAACAGGGGCTGAATCCCGGTTCCCAGACCAATCAACAACATGACTACAATCATGTTTACTTTCATAGCGACGCCAAGTCCGGCCACCGCCATATCTCCATACTTCACCATCATATTATTAATAATAATATTGGAAACACTCAGCAGGATACTGTTCAGAGAAGCAGGAATGCCAATCGCAAATACGCCCTTCGCAATCCCATCCCTCACCAGATACTCCTTTGGATTTATAGAAAGCATCGTCTTTTTTGACAGAAGATGCACAAAGTAGAACCCTGCCGCCAGCACATTTCCGATCACAGTAGCTACCGCTGCTCCCGCCACATTCCAGTGGAATCCGAGAATCATAACGGGATCCAGAATGATATTGGCCATATTTCCCAGAATCATGCCTGTCATGGCTGTCTTTGCTCTTCCTTCCGCACGGATAATGTTACTAAAGGAATTGCTGACAATCAAAAACGGAATGCCGCATGCCACGATTCTAAGATATTGGGACGCATATCTTTCTGTTTCCGCACTTGCCCCAATCAGATGACACACGGGTTCCACAAATATCCAGATACCCACCATTGCAAGGATGCCAATCACAAGTCCCGTCCAGAAACAAAAAGACGATGTATTTTTCGCTCTTTCCTCTTTTCCTTCCCCCAGCATTCTGGAAATCAGGGATGTTCCCCCAATCCCGAACAGCATACCTACTGCCATAAAGATCAAAAAAGCCGGCGTTGCCACCGATACTGCCGCCACCATATAAGCATCCTTTGTCTGTCCGATAAAAAATGTATCCGCCAGGTTATAGAGCAACACCATAATCATGCTGATAATGGATGGGATAATATTGCTGATTACCGCTTTTGAAACCGGCGCATTCCGAAAAATTTCTGTTGTTTTGTCCTGCATCATGTACTCTCCTTCTCCGTCGTATGTTTTTCACGCATTTTCCATATATTTCAGGCTGTTAAACATATTACTGCATCCTGCCTGAAAAATCAACGGCGTTATCCGCAACATCATAAAAACACCGCAAAACGCATTCTAACATGGCAAATAGACCAGGCTATATACGCTTCGCAGTGTTTCCGTACGTCTTACGTTAAATTTTCTGATAAATTCGAAATTTATTTATAATTTACGATTTTGCCGAAATCCGGTTTCAGAGCCGCACCGCCTACCAGACCGCCGTCAATATCGTCCTGAACGAATAATTCCGGAGCCGTAGCCGCATTTACGGAACCGCCATACTGAATACGGATCGCTGCTGCCGTCGCATCATCATAAATCTCAGCGATGCACGCACGGATGCCTTTGCATACTTCCTGTGCCTGCTCTGTGGTAGCTGTCTTTCCTGTTCCGATCGCCCAGATCGGCTCGTAAGCGATAACGGCTGTCTTAGCCTGATCTGCGGTTACTCCGAGGAAACCAACCTTTACCTGCTGACGGATGAAATCCATCGTCACACCCTGCTCTCTCTGCTCCAAAGTCTCGCCGCAGCACATGATTGGTGTGATTCCATGCTCGAATGCTTTCAGCATCTTCTTATTTACCGTCTCGTTTGTCTCTGCAAAGTACTCTCTTCTCTCAGAGTGTCCGAGAACTACATATTTCACGCCTGCATCGGTAAGCATAGCCGGAGAAATCTCGCCTGTATATGCACCCTTCTCCTCGAAATACATGTTCTCTGCGCCTACCTGGATGTTAGAGCCTTTTACTGCCTCTACAACCGGGATGATATCGATTGCCGGAACGCAGAATACAACATCCACTTCATCGTTTGCTACCAATGGTTTTAACTCGTTTACTAAAGCAACTGCCTCGCTTGGAGTCATATTCATTTTCCAGTTGCCTGCAATAATTTTCTTTCTTGACATTTTCACTTTCTCCTTAAATTATAGGTTGTCCGCACGAAGCTCTGCCCGATCAGCGGCCAGACATCACTAGTAATATGTTCCCCTTACTAAGCTCATGCTTCGCTCTGCTCGCATTCACTAAGTGCGGGGAACTAAGTTCGCACTAAGCTCTGACCGATCAGCGGCCTACTCGAAATCGCTTCGCGATTCCTCGTGCGCGTTGCGCCTTCAAACTGAATGTCTTCCCGGCTGCCCCAGGCAAGCCTGGTCAGCGGCCAGACATTCAGTTCTCAGTCCGCTTATCTCATCTATCGTTAGCTGCTGCTACACCTGGAAGCTCTTTTCCTTCGAGGAATTCGAGGGAAGCGCCGCCGCCTGTAGAGATGTGGCTCATCTTGTCGCCGAAACCGAGCTGGTTTACGGCTGCTGCGGAATCACCGCCGCCGATGATTGTCGTAGCGTCTGTCTCTGCCAGAGCCTTTGCCACTGCGATCGTACCTTTTGCAAGGATCGGGTTCTCGAATACGCCCATCGGTCCGTTCCATACAACGGTTTTTGCCGTCCTTGCAGCCTCTGCGTACAGCTCTGCTGTCGCAGGTCCGATGTCCAGGCACTCTTTATCAGCCGGAACTGCATCTGCGGATACGACAGATACTTCAATTTCTGCATCGATCGGGCTTGGGAAGCCGTCAGCTACGACTGCGTCTACCGGAAGCAGAAGCTTTTTGCCCATCTTCTCAGCCTTCTCCATCATCTCTTTGCAGTAATCAATCTTAGACTCATCCAGAAGAGAATTTCCTACTTCCTTGCCCTGCGCTTTTAAGAAAGTATAAGCCATTCCGCCGCCGATAATCAGGGTATCGCACTTCTCAAGAAGATTGTTGATAACGTTCAGCTTGTCTGCAACTTTGGCTCCGCCGAGAATTGCTACAAACGGTCTTTCCGGATTGTTTACCGCATTGCCCAGGAAATCGATTTCTTTCTGCATCAGGTAACCTACTGCCGCCGTGTCCACATATTCTGTTACACCTACGTTCGAGCAGTGTGCTCTGTGCGCTGTACCGAAAGCATCGTTTACAAATACTTCACACAGGGAAGCCAGTTCTTTACTGAATGCTTCGCCGTTCTTCGTCTCTTCCACACGGTAACGTGTATTCTCTAATAATACAACTTCTCCGTCCTGCATAGCTTCTACGGCTGCCTTTGCATTCGGTCCTACTACCTCAGGATCTGCCGCGAATTTCACTTCCTGTCCCAGCAGCTCAGAAAGACGTGCTGCTACCGGCGCCAGAGAAAGCTCCGGCTTCGGCTCTCCCTTCGGTTTTCCCAGATGAGAACAAAGGATTACCTTTCCGCCGTCAGCGATTAATTTTTTGATTGTCGGAAGGGCTGCTACCAGACGATTTTCGTCTGTGATCTTTCCTTCTTTTAATGGAACATTAAAGTCGCATCTTACCAGAACTTTTTTGCCTTTTACGTTAATATCATCAACTGATTTCTTATTAAGCATTTCTTTGCCTCCTGAATAATGATAAAAGGGTCCGGCCCAAGCAGACCGGACCCTTTTTGGATCTTCTTAAAGATATTTAAACTTATGCTAACTCTGAGAAGTATTTGATTGTACGAACCATCTGGCTTACATAGGAATTCTCATTGTCATACCAGGAAACTACCTGTACCTGAGATGTTCCGTCTTCCAGATTTACTACCATTGTCTGAGTAGCATCGAACAGAGAACCAAATCTCATACCAACGATGTCGCTGGATACGATCTCGTCTGTGTTGTATCCGAAGGACTCTGTAGCTGCTGCCTTCATAGCTGCGTTGATACCATCAACAGTAGCCTGTCCTTTTACAACTGCGTTCAGGATTGTGGTAGAACCTGTCGGGGTCGGTACACGCTGAGCAGCGCCGATCAGCTTGCCGTTCAGTTCCGGAATAACCAGACCGATTGCTTTTGCTGCACCTGTGCTGTTTGGAACGATGTTTACAGCGCCTGCACGAGATCTTCTCAGATCGCCTTTTCTCTGCGGTCCGTCAAGGATCATCTGATCGCCTGTGTAAGCGTGGATGGTGCACATGATACCAGACTGGATCGGCATATAGTCATTCAGAGCTTTTGCCATCGGAGCCAGGCAGTTTGTTGTACAGGAAGCTGCGGAAATAACTGTATCCTCTGCTTTCAGTGTCTCATGGTTTACATTGTAAACGATAGTCGGCAGATCATTTCCAGCCGGAGCGGAAATAACGACCTTACGAGCGCCTGCCTTAATGTGTGCTTCTGCTTTTGCCTTAGAGGTATAGAATCCTGTACACTCTAATACAACGTCTACTCCGATTTCTCCCCACGGAAGCTGGGAAGCGTCAGCCATAGCGTAAATTTTGATTTCTTTTCCATCAACAGTGATAGAATCCTCGCCAGCCTCTACTTTGTCAGCCAGTTCGTATTTACCCTGAGATGAGTCATATTTTAATAAGTGTGCTAACATTTTCGGAGATGTTAAGTCGTTGATTGCAACTACTTCATATCCCTCTGCGCCAAACATCTGTCTGAATGCAAGACGGCCAATACGACCAAAACCATTAATTGCTACTTTTACTGCCATGATTTAATTCCTCCTAAGAATGAAATAATTTGACCAGCCAAAAACCGGTCTTTTGTGTGTTTCTATATAGTTTGTTAAAGAAACCACAACCTATTCCTTATTTTACCTAACTTGTCCCGAAAATTCAAGAGAAAATTACAAATTTATGATTCTTTTAGAAACTTTTGGCAGGTTTCCATACAGGATTGGACTTTTTTTCAAATATCCTTTATGATAAAAGAAAAAACAAGTGTACAAGGAGGGATTTTTTTGAACAGTGATTTCCATATTCACTCGTCCTTTTCGGCAGATTCTACAGCGCCTATGGCGTCCATGATCGAAGAGGGTATCCGGCGTGGGCTGAAAACGATGTGTTTTACCGAGCACCTGGATTATGATTATGTTGCAGACGGGAATCTTTTCGAGGTGGATACGCCTGCTTATCTGGACGAACTGAACCGATGCCGGCAGCTATACGGCAAAAAAACAGAGCTTCTCTTTGGAATAGAACTTGGGCTGGAGCCGCGTCTTTCGGGACGGCTCTCAGAATATGTGCGGCAATGGGATTTCGACTTTATCATCGGCTCTTCCCATACGGTAAACGGAGCCGACCCTTATTACCCCGCTTTCTACAAAGGACGCAGCGAAAAGGATTGCTACCTGGAATACTTTCAGTCCATCCTTCAGAATCTGGAAGCATTCTCCGATTTTGATGTGTATGGACATATCGACTACATCGTGCGCTACGGGCCAAACAAAAACCGCTTCTACTCCTATGAAAAATACAAGGATATTCTGGATGAAATCTTAAAATCCATCCTTTCGCATCATATTGGCCTGGAGCTGAACACAGCCGGTTATAAATACGGCCTGAACGCCCCGAATCCCCACCCCGATATATTAAAACGTTACCGGGAGCTTGGCGGCGAAATCCTTACTGTGGGCAGCGACGGCCATGCGCCGGAACATCTGGCTTATGCTTTCGATAAGGTACGGGATGTGCTGCTGGAATGCG
The DNA here is from genome assembly GCA_937965795.1 of uncultured Lachnospiraceae bacterium. Classification (GTDB taxonomy): domain Bacteria; phylum Bacillota; class Clostridia; order Lachnospirales; family Lachnospiraceae; genus Hominisplanchenecus_A. Next base: position 21,097 of record CALCMD010000019.1, read on the forward strand.
GCTTCCGCTACTATACTGTTTTCCGGAACCGAAAACCGGAATTTATAAAACTATAAGAATCCCCCGCAGCTTCCTGCGGGGGATTCCTGATCTCTAACTATTTCACTCTTGTTTTCTTTCCTGCGCCTGCTTTTTTCAATTTCTTCAGCAATGCGGCTTTCTGTTTCTTATTCATCTTCTTTGCGCTTACTACCAGCTTTGCGGACGTCTTTTTAAACGCCTGCTTTCCAATGGTCTTTAAAGCCTTGCCCTTCAACTGAACCATCGTCAGACTCTTACATCCTTTAAACGCACTCTTTCCAATGCTTGTAACGTTTTTGCCAAGAATAACTTTTTTCAGCTTCGCATTACCGCTCATTACTTTGTCGCCGACCTGTGTAACGGTATGTTTATATCCGTTCAGATCAACCGTAGCGGGAACGTTCATCTTTGTTGCATTCTTGCTCTTCACGGCTACAAGCTTTGCCGTCCTTGTATCCGGATTAATTACCTGATAACGCGAGCCGTCTTTTGCCTTTATGACGTCGCCCTTTTTCGGCTGCGTTACTGGCGGCTGTCCTGCTTTTTCCACCGTTACCGCAATCGAAGCTTTCTTATTCTGCGGATTTTCGATATTCTCAGCAAGCCTGAGGTCTCCCTGAAGCGTATAGGTTCCGGCTGTGCTGCCATTATAATTGCCCTTCTGCCAGGTCACATCCAGTTCCACGATCTCTCCGGAATCTAATACAACCTTTGCTTTCTTCGGCAGAGTAAGCTGTTCAAATGCCGTGCCATTCTTTGCGGTTACGCCGTTAAACGCTGCCACATTTGTAATCTTTTTAGTGGAAGCCGCTATCTTTCCTGCAACAAAGCTAAGTCTTGCCACGTCTGAATTCTTGTCCTGCTCACTTACCGCCACTACTTTTATATTGTACTTCTGATCTACGGTAAGTCCTGTGAGGGCATACTCCGTATCTGCCGTCTCTCCTGCCAGCGCACCGTCTACATAAACTTTATACTTCGCCGCGCCATTCGAAGCTTTCCAGGACAGTTTCGCCTGTGTCGCGTCTGCTCCTGCTGTCACGGTCAGTCCTGTCACTTTATCCGGCGCTGTTCCTTCGTCTGGTTCTTTCGTTTCCTGAGAAAGGGTCGTCGCCTTCACCTCAATTGCATTCTGTGACTCCTGCCCTGACACAACGGCTTTTACAGAAAGGGTATATTCTTTTCCGGACTCCAGTCCTTCTACCCATGTGTAGGTTCCCGTAGCTGTCGCCGCTTCCCGACCGTTTGCATAAATCTTATAGGAATCCGCTCCATCCGTCGGCGTCCACTGAATCATCACACGCTCGGATTCGACTGCCAGCACCTGTGCCTGCTGTTCTTCCGGAATCTCCGGGATTCCCGAAGGACTGATGACGCGGAAAGCATCCAGCTCTACCTTTGTCTTACTGCCGTTTCCTTTGGTATTTGTTGCCCTTACTACGATTGTATGCTCGCCCGGAGCCAAATCTGTTTTCAGGAATACTTCATGCTGTCTCGTCGTGCTTGCCGCATAAGTATCATATTCCCCATAGGAAGTTCCATCAATCGAAACCTCTATCTTTCCTCTGTCAGAGTTCAGACATGTCCAAACGCCAATGCCTGTACCTGTAAAGGTCAGCGTAGCTGTTTCTGTTCCTGTCGGACTCTCTAAATACTTAATCGTACCGTCATAATTGCTGCTTTCTGAATTCCAGTCTCCCCAGTTGCCGGAATACTGAATTCTGCTGTCCTGATCGTCAATCATTCCGCCACTGTTGAGCGATACGCTCTCGGAAGGCTCTGACTCTGCTTTTCCGCTTCCCGCCGTCACCTGATACGTAAGACTGCCGAAAATGCTGTATCCCGTTTCATCCGTATACCGCGTTCCTGTCACGCCTGATGCGATCTGTACCATTTCGCCCTCATCGGCCTGACGATATACATTGTATACCATATCTTCATTATTTTCGCCTGCGTTCCAGCTCAGCTCTACGCGGTTCGCATCCAGTCTTCCTGCATTCAGGCCCGTCGGGGTAATCCCTTTGTTTTCCTTCGGAATCTGGCTGATGGTATAACTCTTTCCTTTCTCTGTATCAAAGGAGATACGGTTATCCGCGATTTTGGTGATTTCCACTTCATTTCCATCTTCATCTGTCACAGACGCCAGGAAATAATTGTTTCCCTGAACGGCAACCTCTCCGCCGCTCTTGGAAGTGATCATCACCCGATCCATCTGATTATCAGACCACTCCATATCCACTTCAAAGTTTCCTCTTGCCAGCAGACCGTACGCATGTCCACTTCTCCATGCGTCCGGAAGCGCCGGAAGCAGGTTAATATAACCCATGTTGCTCTGCATCAGAAGTTCGTTGACGCCTGCGGTATACCCAAAGTTTCCGTCAATCTGGAAAGGCGGATGCGTATCCCAGAGGTTCTTATAGATTTTGGAACCAAGCAGATTGCCAATTACCTTGTATGCGTGGTTTCCATCGCCAAGACGGGCCCAGGTTGCGATACGCTGCGCCATACCCCAGCCGGTACTGTCGTCCGTTCTGTTCTCCATGGAAACTTTTGCGGCTGCCATCCACTCCGGATGCTCCTCCGTGATCAGATCCCCCGGATACAGACCCAGCATATGGGAAATATGTCTGTGTCCATACCCCTCTCCGATCCTATTTCCATCTGCATCCTTATTAAACTCTTCCTCTATATACCACTCTTTGATCTGGCCGCTCTTTCCAATCTCAATCGGTGACAGCCGGCTCTGATTTTCCTTCCACCGGGCAACCTCGTCCTCATCTACGCCCAAAAGCTCCGCTGCCTTAATCGTATCTTCATAAAGCTGCCATACCAGCGTGCCCTCATAAGTATTTCCCAGCGTTCTCGCACCATGCTCCGGTGAATAAGCCGGCGCCGTTACCAGACGGGTGGACTTCGTTCCATCCTCCAGGGTAATCTCCGTACCGCTGTCCACCAGAATCTGATCGTACAAAAGCGCCTCTTCCTTCATCATCGGATAAAGCTTTTCTTTCATGTATTCCAGATCGCCAGTGTATTCATAGTACTCCCAGCAGTTCTGGAGAATCCACGGTACGGACGCCGGCGACCAGCCCCAGTCAAAGCTCCAGCCCGGACAGGTCCAGCCAAACGGATTGTTCTGCGTATGAGCCGCAAAGCCATCCGTAGTGCCAAAATAGGTCTGCGCCGTCACCTTTCCCGGTTCAACCATAGACTCAATATAATCCACCAGAGGCGTCGCACACTCCACCAGGTTCGCTGAATAAGTAGGCATGTAATTCATCTGAAGATTGACATTGATATGGTAATCGCTGCCCCAGGGAACCTGACCTCCGTCACCCACGCGGTTCTGCCATACGCCCTGAAGGTTGGAAGGCAGGTCGCCCTCTCTGGATGATGCGATGGTCAGATAACGTCCATACTGATACAGAAGAACCTCCAGAAGTCCTCTCTCTGCCGATGTAGCCGTAGAGTTTTTGTATGCCGCCAGAAGATCATCCGTCGTCTTTTCTGCCGCCTGTACCGTCTGGCCGAGATTCAGGTCTACTCTGGCAAAAAGCTCCTGATAATCTGCCAGGTGAGAGCTTTTCACTTCGTCATAGCCTTTCTCTTTCGCTGCGTCAACAACACCTTTTACACGTGCTGCTACCTGCTCGTCTGTCTCGCCTGTACGGTAATAGTAAGTTTTGGTTTTATCCTCATTATAGAATGTATTTTTGTAATCCGTTCCTGCTGAAATAAAAATCACAACTTCATCCGCGCCGGAAATATCCAGAGACTGCTGGTCGGAACCCGCCGCCTTCGTACCGTCCGTCACGACCTGAAGCACAGAATTCATCTTCATCTGATTATCCTGTAAGCTTCCCTTCATCACGATCGTGCCTGCACTGGCGTCTACCGTATAATCGGCATTCTTGCCCAGCCTGCGGCTTACGACATTATTATCATCATTGTCTACCGGGAATTTGACATTCAGGTTCAGTTTACTGTTTCCCTTCGCCGTCAGCTTCATAGCCAGTACGTTATCCGGATAGCTCATGAAATATTCTCTGTGATAATCCGTTCCGTTCTGCGTGAAATCTACATTTGCAATTCCGGTCGCAAGATCAAGGTCGCGGCTGTAATCCGTATAATTATCGTTTGTCAGTCCGCTGAAGGTAAGGTAAATATCTCCCCATGACTGATAAGCGCCGTATCCGTCATTTAAGCCCGCTCCCACCAGGGCGTTACAGAGACTGGTCGCATTGGAGGCGTTGTTCCGAAAAGCCTCTACGACCTGACGGTACTTTTCTGACATTGCCACACCGCCTGACGTCGCAATATTTCCTCCCTGATAATTCGGCCTTGACTCGCTGGGCCCCCCATTCCACAGTGTTTTCTGGTTGAAGGTCAGACGCTCATTGACAATCTCGCCATACACATTCGCACCCATAAAGCTGTTGCCGATGGGAAGCGTCATCTGCTCCCAAAGATTGTTCCCGCTCAGCCCGCTTGCGCTTGCCGGCTCATCATACCACAATCTCAATACATTTTCCTCCGTCTCTGCCTGCTCAGATGCCTCCCTGGTTTCCTGCATACTGCCAGCCATTACGGAAATCCCGCTCATTGTCAATATCATCGACATGGACAAAAGCGCTGATAAAATCTTTTTCTTCACTTTCTTTCCTCCTATTCATCAATAGTTATTTCTATTAAAACATATCCGCCGCTCTTTTTCAATCTAAAAATAGTCAGAAATACCAAAAAGACACCCGAAAATCAGAATTTTCACTCTCATTTTCACAGTGTCTTTCGACTATTTTCTATCGCAATTCACAACTTGTCCCTATGATTGTCCCGCCGCCAAGCACAAAATCGCCATCGTAAAAGACGACGGCCTGTCCCGGAGTAACCGCCCGCTGCGCTTCCGGAAAAACACACCGGATTCTATCATTTCCTGTTTTTTCAATCCTGCACGGAGAACCTTTATGATTATACCGGATCTTTGCCATGACCTCCATCCCGTCCTCAAATGCAGGGACAGCCATCGCGTTCAGCCTGTCCGCATAAAGCGTATGGCTGAAAATATCTTCATTTTCCCCAATCACTACTTCATTTGTCTCCGGACGGATTTCCGACACGAACACAGGATGCCCCATCGCCAGGTTCAATCCTTTCCTCTGCCCGATGGTATAATGCGTAATGCCCCTGTGACGCCCGATCACCTCTCCCTTCGTATTCACGAAATTTCCTTCCGGGACAGGCTTTCCCGCATTTTCTTCGATAAAACGGGCATAGTCCTTATCCGGGACAAAACAGATCTCCTGGCTGTCCGGCTTGTGCGCTACTCTAAGCCCGATCTGTCCGGCAATCTTTCTAATTTCTTCCTTCGTATATTCGCCTGCCGGCATCAGCGTGTGCGCAAGCTGGTACTGCGTCAGATTATAGAGCGCATAGGTCTGATCCTTCGCCGCAGCAGCGGATTTTATCAGCGAAAACCTCCCGTTCTCCAGTTGTCTTATTCTGGCATAATGTCCGGTAGCGATATAGTCCGCTCCGATCTCCATACTGCGCCTTAACAGAGATTCCCATTTTACATAACGGTTGCAGGCGATACAGGGATTCGGCGTTCTGCCCTCCAAATATTCCTTTACAAAATAGTCCATGACATTTTTTTTGAACTCCGCTTTGAAATTCATCACATAATAGGGAATTCCAAGATCCTGCGCCACCCGTCTGGCATCGTCCACCGCGCTCAGTCCGCAGCATCCGCCGCTTTCCTGCTGTATGATTTCATCCTCATCCTGCCAGATCTGCATCGTTACGCCAATGACTTCATATCCCTGCTCTTTTAAAAGATATGCTGCCACAGAAGAATCTACGCCGCCGGACATGCCAACTACTACTTTTTTCAATATGCTTCCTCTTCTTCCTCTTCACCCTCGTGAATGTCAGACTTCGGCTTTGTCAGTCCCTCGATCCTGATTCCTTTCTTCTCTGCATAATCCCAGAGTGCGGCATGAATGGCTTCCTCTGCAAGCAGGGAACAGTGAACCTTTACAGGCGGAAGTCCGTCCAGCGCTTCCATAACCGCCTTGTTCGTGACCTGAAGCGCCTCCTGAACATTCTTTCCTTTCACAAGCTCTGTCGCCATGCTGCTGGTCGCTACTGCGGCCCCGCAGCCGAATGTCTTAAATTTCACATCACGGATGATCTGGTTTTCATCAATATCCAGATAAATCCTCATAATATCTCCACACTTTGCGTTTCCAACGGTTCCCACCCCGCTGGCGTCTTCGATTTCTCCCACATTCCTCGGATTGTTAAAATGATCCATAACTTTTTCACTGTACATATGATTTCCTCCAACTGCATTCTATTTTCTTTCTATTTCGCAACTGTTCAGTACCTTCACAGTTCCGATGCAAAAATCCATGAAAAATCGTCTTCGACGATGGGATTTTTGCACTCTTGAATCATATTTTCACGGTCTCAGCAGCAAGCGCTTCGGCCTGTTCTGAATAGTTACTTTATTTCTTCTTTTTCATAAAGTCCTCATAAAGCGGCGACATGCTGCGCAGTCTCTCCACGATGTCTCCAATCGCATCCGCCACATAATCCATGTCTTCTTTTGTAATCTCCTCGCTCAGAGTCAGACGCAGAGAGCCATGCGCGATTTCGTGAGGAAGTCCAATGGCAAGCAGCACATGAGACGGATCAAGAGAACCGGACGTGCAGGCCGAGCCGCTGGAAGCGCAGATTCCCTGCATATCCAGCATAATCAGCAGGGACTCTCCCTCTATAAACTGAAAGCTGAAATTGATATTATTCGGCAGTCTGTTCGTCCTGTGTCCGTTCAGTCTGGTGTATGGGATTTCTTTTAAAATTTTTTCAATCAGATAATCCCTTACCTCTTTCTCCTGCTTCGTGCGTTCTTCCATCGTAGATACCGCGCGCTCCACCGCTTTTCCCAGTCCCACGATTCCCGGTACATTTTCCGTTCCGGCACGCCTTTTTCTCTCCTGGGCGCCTCCGTGAACGAAAGAACGAATTTTTACACCCTTTCGAATGTATAAAAATCCGATTCCTTTCGGGCCGTTTAATTTATGCCCGCTGGCGCTCAGCATATCAATGTGGTACTCATCCACCTGAATCGGAATCTGCCCAAACGCCTGCACTGCATCCGTATGGAACAGAATCCCGTTCTCATGCGCGATCTCGCCAATCTCTTTTATCGGCTGAATCGTACCGATCTCATTATTGGCAAACATGACAGAAATCAGAATCGTATCCGGTCGGATCGCTTTTTTCAGTTCCTCCAGCTTCACCACGCCATATTCATCCACATCCAGATACGTCACCTCATATCCATTTTTTTCGAGGTATTCCGCCGTATGCAGAATTGCATGATGTTCGATTTTTGTCGTAATGATATGCTTTCCCTTTTTCGCATACGCTTCTGCCGCCGCCTTCAAAGCCCAGTTATCAGACTCCGAACCTCCAGCCGTAAAATAAATCTCATTTGCCTGCGCGCCCAGCGCTTCTGCAATCGTTTCCCGGCTTTTGGTAATCGCTTCCTTGCTCTTCCCGGCAAACTCATAAACGCTGGAGGGATTTCCATAGTACTCCGCAAAATACGGGAGCATCGCCTCCACGACTTCCGGCGCTGTTTTTGTCGTCGCTGCATTGTCCAGATAAATTAATTTTGCCATTTCTATCACTCCTATTTGCAGCCGTTCTGACACGACTGCTCTTTATTTTTTACTTTCTTGCTCTCTTCAACCAGTTGAGACAGCTTTATATCATCTACTGCCTGTGTAATACTCTCGTTGATCCTCTGCCAGACATATTTGGTGACGCAGACATCCGCATCTTCACATCCGGCGTCCGGCTTCAGTCCGGCACACTCCACAGCGTCCAGATTTCCTTCCAGCGCCCTCAGAATGTCACCCACGGATATCTCCCCTGCTGCCCTCGCCAGCTGATAGCCGCCCCCGGCCCCCCGGATACTGACTACCAGACCCGCTTTCTTCAGCTTCGCCACAAGCTGTTCCAGATAGCCCTCTGATATCTTCTGTCTGGCCGCGATACTGCCGATAGAGACTGCCGCCTCTTCACTGTATGCCGCCAGGTCGATCATTGCCCGAAGGCCATACCTGCCTTTCGTAGACAGCTTCATACCGCTTCCTCCTTTTCAGGTTCTAAACCCTAGTATTTTACTTGGATTTACGTTTTTGAATATATCACTCCCCGCCGGTTCTGTCAAGTCCTCCTTTTGAATATATTGATAGAAATCCTGTGGAGCTTACTTTTATGAACCAGAAACATACGATTCTTCAAGGGGCCATGATTCTGACGGTTGTAGGCTTTATCAGCAGAATCATCGGCTTCTTCTATAGAATATTCCTATCCCATACAATCGGTGCGGAAGGCGTGGGCATCTATCAGCTCATCTTCCCGGTCTACACGATGGCTCTTTCCTTCACCGCCTATGGTATCCAGACCGCGGTCTCCCAGAATGTTTCCGGAAAAATGGCCCTGAACGATAGAGCCGGCGCACGGGACATCTTTCTTGCCGGTCTGCTTTTAACCTCTGCCGGAACAACGTTTGTATCCTTCTTTTTGTACCGGGAAGCTGCCTGGATTTCTGCTTTCTTTTTAAAAGAAAGCCGCTGTGAGCCGCTGATCCGCCTTCTCTCCTTCGCTCTGCCCTTCGCCGGTATCCATTCCTGCATCGGCGGCTATTATTTCGGGTTAAAGAAAACGAACATTCCCGCTATCGCCCAGCTCATAGAACAGGCAGTCAGAGTTTCCGTTTCTTATCTGGTGTATTTAATTTTTCTTGAAAAAGGTCTGGAACCTACGCCTGTAATCGCTGTGACCGGACTGGTTTTTGAGGAAATCGTTTCCGCTCTGTTTTGTGTGAGCGCCTCTGCCTTTCACTTTGCGAAGCTTCAGGCGGGCGCATTGGCGCCCGTTCTTAACCTTCCCTTTCGCGGCCTTTTAAACATATCGCTCCCGCTGACTGCAAACCGCGTGCTGATCAATCTGCTGCAAAGCGTAGAGGCTGTCTGCATCCCCTTACGTCTCCAGCTTTCCGGCCTGGCCGTATCCTCCGCGCTGAGCGTCTACGGCGTGCTGACCGGTATGTCTCTTCCTCTGGTGCTCTTCCCCTCGGCCATCACCACCGCTATTTCGGTCATGCTTCTGCCCACCGTATCCGAAGCGCAGGCGTCCGGAAGCCCTCAGAAAATTACAAAGACAGTGGAAGGAACCGTCAAATACAGCCTGATTCTCGGCATTCTCTGCACCGGGGTTTTTCTCTGCTTCGGAGAACGCATGGGAGAGATTCTTTTCAACAATTCTCTTGCCGGGAAATTTATCCTGATCCTTGCCTGGATCTGTCCCTTCCTGTATCTGGGAACCACCCTCACCAGTATCTTAAACGGGATGGGAAAAGCCATGACGACCTTCTGGCAGAATACGTTCTCCCTGCTGATCCGCATTCTGTTCGTATGGTTTGCCATTCCCCGCTTCGGGATTACCGGCTACCTCTGGGGACTTCTGGCCAGCCAGCTCCTCTCTGCCGCCCTTGCGCTTTTTGTCCTCTCAAGATGCGTCTCTTTTCATTTTGACACTTTCGGATGGATTCTAAAGCCTGTTTTCGCTCTGGGAATCAGCATCGGGATTATGCTCTTTTTCCGTTCCTGCCTGCATGTGCTTCCCTGGAAAATTTCTTCATTTTTTGAAATGTTTTCCTGCGTCTGCATCCTGGGAGTCACGTATGTCGTTCATATGTTTTTTTCTGAAATTTACATACTTTTGCAAAGACGAGGGATACTAAAAGCGTAATCAATCGTAACTGTGAAGGTACTGAACAGTTACAATCAATCTATTAATCAACACGAGGAGGTCTTCTTATGATGACAGAAATTTCAGAATTAGACTTACAGAACCTCCGCCACCTCATAGGCGGATACAGCACAACCCACTGCAAAATGACAACCTATGCAGACCAGGCTACAGATCCGAGCGTAAAACAGTTCTTCCAGAAATCTGCACAGTCCGCAATGGAAACAAAACAGCAGCTCATGAAATTTTTACAGTAGGAGGGGACGAACATGGATGAAAAGACAATGGTAGCAGACGCACTCGCAGGTATTAACGGGGAACTCACCCGCTACGCAGGTATGATCGCACAATCTGAGAACCCGCAGTTAAAACAGACTTTAAAACAGATCCGTAACCAGTGTGAAACTTCTCAGGAAGAGCTTTATCAGATCGCAAGAAGCAAACAGTACTATGTTCCGGCTGCAAAAGCCACGGCAGAGGAAGTTGCACACGTGCGTTCTATCCTGACCCAGGGTTAAGATTAAGGAGATTATAAGAATTTCGGTTCTTGTCACAATGATAAAATTATGACATAATAAAAGTAACCGAAACGGCGCCCGGTATTCCGCCGGGCGCTTTTTTGTTTCACAGGAAAACGCTCCCTATGAAATAACGACTAGGAGGGATTTTTATGTTCCAGAAAAAAATACAGCGCTTTTTTGCCTTTGCTTCTCTCTCGCTTTTTCTTGTTCTGCCCATAAACGCAAAGGCAGCAAACTACCGCCTGGTGCAAAATGACACGAAGATGACCTGCACGGATTCACAGTCAGGCGAAACTGTCCGTTCCCGGTTCCTTACGCTAAAAGGGCACACCTATTATTTCGGTGCGGACGGCTATGCCCATACCGGATGGCTGAAGCTCGGCAAAGACTACTATTTCTTTCGCGCAGACGGAACCATGCTGAAAAAGCAATGGCTGAATCAATACTATTTTCTTTCAAATGGTAAAATGGCGCGAAACCGCTGGGTTACAAAAACGGCTTATGTGGGCTCTAACGGCCGGGTCATTCCAGGATATAAAAGAAATACCAAAGCCAGATTTATCAATACCAAAGATGGGAAGAAATACAAAAATCCTGACGGCAGCTATTCCACACAGACCTGGCAGTGCATTCGGGGACACTGGTACTATTTTTACTCTACCGGAATCATGGCACGCAGCCGCCAGATTGGAAAATTCTATGTGGACAGCCAGGGACGTATGGTGACCAGCAAATGGATCCGCATTGGAAACCGCAGATACTACTACGGAATTGACGGCCGCCTGAAAAAGACGCAGAAAACGTCTGCGAAAGCATCCTGATTCTTTTTACATCATATTTGGCATTGTCCACATCATATCGGAAAATAAATCCAGTTTCATAAGTATCTCACACAACATAATTCCTCCGCTATACGTTATATTTATATATTACGTTAACGGAGGTATTTTTCATGGAATGGTTAGAAGAATTTTCAGACGATATCGGATTTCAGTATGACCTTTATCTATTCTTGAAAAAATACGGTGCATCCGGTCTGGAACAGGCAATGCAGTTCTATGAGACAACGCAGCAGGAGTATATCTGCAAAACCAAAACTTCCCAGACAAAAGTGAGAATTTCTGACATTTATTATCTGGAAATCAAAGAACATACCATCAGTATCCATACGCGTTACGGCGCTTTTAAAAAATACGGAACTTTGAGCAATGAGCTGAAGTTTCTATCCCCTTATGGATTTATCAAATGCAATCAGAGCTGTATCGTCTCTCTTCAAAAAATAAGGACCGTCCGTTCCACCGATATTATTCTGGTCGACGGTACAAAAATACATCTGAGCAGAGGGTGCGCCACCCAGGTTCTGACGAGAGTTTTTTCCAAATAACATTTACGGCATGACAGGAAGAATCGGCGCATTTGCCATTCTGCAATTCACAAAATCAATCTGTATCCTCTGGTCATACTGGTTATTCATACAATATTCTATAATTCCCATGACCTCCATCTGAAAATAATTGCTCTTGCAGGAGATACAATAGACGTCTCCTGAATTCAGGGAAATATTCAAACATTTATCCCTTTTCGCATTTTCCCAGACAACCCATAAAACATATCCCATCACGCCTGCAATCAACATGGCTCCCGCCACATTCGCCGCTTTGGACAGCCCGATCAGGGACAGCCCGGAAAGAAACACGATTCCCGCCCAAACGCTTACCTTTCGCTTTAGCATCGGCGCCACGTCAATCTGCGATATACTGTTCATGGAAATTAAAAAATCATTAAAAGAAATGATGTTCCTGTCGATTCTGAAATTGCTTGTATTTATTTTTCTGATTTCACTCATTTTTATCATCCTTTGCCTTTTATCATTATCCTTCTATTATACATCATTTTTCAAATCCTACAATTTCCTTCCAACACATCCTACATGCCAAACATCATATTCCGAAAAAATTTTTAACAAACAAGTCAAAAAGCTGCCGGCCTTAGCCTGACAGCTTTTTGTATGGATCATTTCTTCCTTATATACACCACATTATGAATATTATCCGGCGCTTTTTCTTTCTTTGTCTCGAACACATCTTCATGCTTTTTTATGAACATGGACATGTTCCGGTAACCATAATTTCTCGAATCAAATCCCGATCTTCTCTGGCTTAACTGCAATCCGATACTCGCCAGATTCACCCACTCGTCATCCTCCAGGAAATTTGTGATCTCATTTACGATGTCTTCCTCCGTTGGAATGGTAATCTCCGCCTCGGCTTCCTTTCCAAAGCCTTCTTCCTTTTCATCAAGCGGTTCCGGCGCCTCCTCAGGAATCTCCTCTGGCGCCTCCTCTTCCACGGTACGTATCTCGCTTAATTCTTCATCTTCTTCGACGCCCATCTTATAAATCAGATCCAGTATCTTAAACTCATGGCATGCCTTCGCCAGCGCTTCCTTCGTTTTCTGCTCTCCCATGCCGACCACTTTTTTTCCGGCTTCTTTTAACCGGTACGCCAGCTTCGCAAAATCACTGTCGCTCGACACGATACAGAAAACGTCGATATTTCCCGTATACAGCAAATCCATAGCGTCGATCGTCAGCGCCTGATCCGCCACACTTTTTCCATTTGCATAACTAATCTGCAAAAACGGGACGATTCCCTGCTCCGGCATTACCTTATACCAGGCTCTTACGCTTGGCGAAGTGATAGAACCATACATACGGCATATCTTGATGTTCCCATACTGTAACGCTTCCTGCTTGATATATTCCGCATATTTTGCCGAAATATTATCTCCATCAATGAGTATCGCAACCTGCTGTTCCATATTTAAGCCTCTTTTCCGCCTTTTCCCTTCGGTACAGGCTCTCACCTATCAAACGAGGAAATCCTAAAATCCTGCCAGCCAGTCATAAAGCTCCTGATACTTCATGGCAGATGCTTTCCAGGAAAAATCGGCCGCCATTGCGCGGTCAATAATCTTATTCCACTCGCGTTTCTTTTCCGTGTATACATAGTGCGCATATTTCAATGTGTTAAACATCTCATGGGCATTGTAATTCGCAAAGCTGAAACCGGTTCCGGTACTCTCATATTCATTATATGGCCATACCGTATCCTTCAGGCCGCCTGTCTCACGGACGATCGGCACCGTTCCATACCGGAGACTCATCAACTGGCTCAGTCCGCACGGTTCAAAAAGCGACGGCATCAAAAACGCGTCGCATCCCGCATAAATCTTATGGGAAAGCGGTTCTGAATAGTAAATATTCGCCGCAACCTTACCTGGGTATTTCCATGCAAAATAACGGAAAGAATTTTCATATTTTTCCTCGCCGGTTCCCAGAACCACGATCTGAAGATCCTGCTGGCAGATTTCGTCCATCATGTAATTAATCAAATCAAAGCCCTTCTGGTCTGTCAGACGCGACACGATGCCCACCATAAATTTCTTATCGTTGACTTCCAGTCCCATCTCTTCCTGCAACGCGCGCTTATTTTTCACTTTTTCTTTCCGGAAATTCTTTGCATTGTAAGTTTTGGTAATATATTTATCTGTTTCCGGATTGTACTCATCGTAATCAATACCATTTAAGATTCCCCGCAGGCTGTTCGCTCTGGCATTCAGCAGTCCGTCCAGGTTCTCTCCATAGAACGGCGTCTTGATCTCCTCCGCATAGGTATTGCTAACCGTCGTAATCGCGTCCGCATATACCAGGCCGCCTTTCAGATAGTTCGCATCTCCATATGCTTCCAGCTTATCCGGCGTAAAGAAATAGCTTGGAAGCCCGGTAATATCCTTCACGGTCTTCATATCCCAGACGCCCTGGAATTTCAGATTATGTATCGTCATAACAGTCTTAATTCCCCGGAAAAATTCACCCTGCTGGAACGTATCTTTCAAAAATACCGGAATCAGGCCCGTCTGCCAGTCATGGCAATGAATGATATCCGGTCTGAAATCCAGCACTGGCAAAGCGGAAAGAGCCGCCTTGGAGAAAAACGCAAATTTCTCAATATCCTCATAGATATTTCCATAAGGCTTCGGACCCGCGAAATAATACTCATTATCAATAAAATAGTACGTAATTCCATCATACTGCATTTCCAGGATTCCCACATACTGGCTGCGCCAGTTCATATCCATATAGAAATGAGCCCGGTACTGCATCTGATTTTTGAACTCCTCTTTCATGCACATATACTTCGGAACGATGACACGCACATCAAAATATTCTTTGTCAAAACATTTCGGCAAAGATCCCACAACATCTGCCAGCCCGCCTGTTTTTATAAACGGAACACACTCAGAAGCAACAAATAGTATCTTCTTCATCAAAATACCTCCTGCATTAAAGCCATTTTTTTAATTATACCGCATTTTGGCTCCAATGAAAAGTAGTATCATTTATATATTTTTATATTCCAGTCGAATTTTATCCGCAATCAGTGCAATAAATTCGGAATTTGTCGGTTTTCCTTTTCCATTGTGTACCGTATAGCCGAACAATTCATCAATCGTATCCATTTTTCCACGGCTCCAGGCCACTTCGATCGCATGGCGAATCGCGCGTTCCACACGGCTGGGCGTGGTCTGATGCTTTTTCGCAATGGTCGGATAAAGAATTTTTGTAATCGAATTCAGCATATCCATGTCGCTCACCGACATAATAATGGAATCTCTCAGATACTGGTATCCTTTGATGTGCGCCGGAACCCCGATTTCATGAATAATATTCGTCACATCAGTCTCCAGATTGCGCTCAATGTACTCATCCTTGCTCTCATAGGCATTGACTTTCCGCACCTCGGCAAAATTCTTTTCTCTGCCGGAACGGATATGTTTGATCCGGTTGATCACCATGTCGTTGTCAAACGGCTTTAAAATCAGGTAATCCGCGCCCAGCGCAAAAGCGTCCTCCATAATCTTCTCCTGGCTCACCGCCGTAATCACGATAAACGCCGGATGCTTTTTCAAAGCTCTGTCCTGTCTGACTCTCTCCATGACAGTCAGTCCGTCCAGCTTCGGCATTACAATATCCATCAACACGACGTCGGGCTGTTTGTCCCGGATAATATCTACCAGCACTTCTCCGTTTTCTGCCGTTCCCACGACCTCCAGCTCCTCATCGCTGCTCACGACATTTTCCAGAAGCTGGGCAACCCTCGCATTGTCATCAGCAATCGCGATACTTATTTTATCCATGAAAGATTCCTCCCTGTTCTATAATTCTGCAATTTTTTCAACATACGAAAATTATCCTCGGTAAACCTGTAAATATTATAGCGAGGGGTATCTCACTTCGCAAGCAGAAGTTATTTCGTTAATTCGACACGATCAGCGCAATCTGCTGTTTTCCCCGACATTTTTCGACACGTTCTCCCCGGACGTGCCATCCTTCACTTCAAACATACATAATTCGTGCAGCGCCCGTGTCGCACAAATATATTTCGCCTGCTCATGCAGCAGCGTACGATCGGTACTTTTATAAATCGTAAAGACCTGGTCGAATTCCAGCCCTTTTGCATGATAAAAAGTGGTGACGGTCAGTCCTTTGCAGAATCTGGTGCTGTTCCGGTCGATGCACGCAAAACGCTTCCCGGTATCGAATCCTGTTTTATCCAGCCTCCGCTTCAGATACCCGGCCGCAAAATCCGCCCTGTCTTCTGTCATCGTCAGCACAGCCGCCGTTTCATACTCGGAAAGGTTCATTCTGTCCAATACCTCCTCCAGAGCCGCTTCCTCCGACAAAAACTGCTTCTCCGTCACTGGCTTTCCATGCCGTTCAAACAGCTCCACGTCTGTACCTCCCGCAATCCGGTCGGCATATTCTGCGATTTCCACGGTATTACGGTAGCTCTTTTTCAAAGACAGACTTCGGATATTTTTCCCAAAGATTCCCGGAAGGAAGCGCATCACGTCTCTTCTCTGGCTTTCCATCGTCTGCGCCTTGTCTCCAAGAATCGTCATCCGGCAGGAAAACATTCTGGAAAGAATGGCATACTGGATAAAAGAATAATCCTGCATTTCATCGATCACCAGATGCCGGATGTTCCGGTTTTCCTTCTGAGGAAGCAAAAGGTATTTCAAATACAGCATCGGATAGACGTCCTCATACTTTAGCTTTCTCTTTTCTTTCGGTACTCCTTCTAACGGCTCGTAACCGTTATTCTCCAGGAATTCGCTGTAAAGCACATACAAATCCCGCGTTCGGTACATCCGCATGAATTTTTCCCGGATACACTGTCTGGACTCATCGTCAAATTCACGTCCTGTCAGCGTCTCGTGTTCATCGACGAAGTATTCCATGACTGCTTCCATGCGGGCCAGAAGCGGAAGATCCGGAAACCGGCAGTAAAACATGTCTGCGATCTCCTTTTCCGACTTTTCCATTTTCTTATATTGAAAGCCTGAAAAATCCATCAGATCATCTTCAAGCTGCAAAGCAAACGCACGTAACTTTGCAGAAAATTTTTCGGACTGCTTTTCCAGAAAGCGTGCCTGTTCATCAGAAAATTTCAGATTCCGTTCGATCTGGTCGCCCCGCTCCTCACAGTCATTTACCGTGTCACAGAGCTGACGGTAAGCGAACACGTCAAAGCTCATTTCCTGTATATTCTCTTCCCCCAGTTCCGGCAGGATATGTGAGATATAATCGGAAAACACGCTGTTTGGCGAAAGCACCAGTATATTGGAGGATTTCAAATTTTTCCGGTCGTGGTACAGAAGGTAAGCAATCCGGTGCAGAGCCACGGAGGTCTTTCCACTTCCCGCCGCGCCCTGAATAACCAGGATTTTGTCTTTTGTATTGCGAATGATGGCATTCTGTTCCTTCTGAATGGTGCTTATGATATTTTTCAGTTTTACATCGCTGTTCGCTCCAAGCTCCCGTCCCAGCACCTCGTCGTCAATCTTTACGTCGCTTTCAAAAGCATAGACCAGCTTTCCGTTCCGGATTTTATACTGCCATTTGGAGATGATTTCTCCCTCCATCCTGCCCCCCGGCGCGTCATAATGCGCCTCGCCTTTGTCGTAATCATAAAAAAGACCAGATACCGGGGCGCGCCAATCGTAAACCAGAGGGATTCCCCCCGTCTCTTCCGCCAGATTGGAAATACCAATGTAAAAAGTTTCCGGTTCTTCTTCTCCCTCATACACGAAATCGACCCGGCCGAAATAGGGGGAATCCAGCATTTTGCGAAAACGCTGCCGCAGCATAAGCTGCTCCTGGTTGGCGTTGACCTGATTCACCAGCGCCTGCTGGTTATCAAACATCTCATAGCCGTATTCGTCCATCTCCGTATAGTTTTCCCAGTAATACGCATTCATTTCTTCTATTTCTTTCCCGCCTCTGGCAAGATTTTCATCCACTTTTGAAATTCTCTTTTTCAGACATCCGAGAACGTATTCCAGATATTCATTGCTGTCCTGACTCATAGTTTCTGATTACCTTCCTGCTTTCTCATAGTCTTACCATTATAATTATTTTCCAGTCATAAGGCAACCACTTTTTCCGTCATATCTTTTTCGTGCCTGCCATTTTCCGAACGCTTTAAAATATGTCTCAAATATCATTCTTTGATTGTCTTTTTTTCTTCCATAGCGTATAATAAGCAGTATATTTCAGACAAAACAAAGGAGGTTCTCTATGAAAAACAGAAATCTGTTCCGAAAGCAGATTCACACAAAACTCCTCAGTCTCGCCCTCTCAGGAACGCTGACGCTTTCCCTGCTGCCAGCCTTCTCCTTTCCTGTCAGGGGAGCCGCTGACGAAATGCCCGCACTTCTGAAAGCGGGCAGTATTCCCGTATCAGAAGAAACTATGACCTACGCAGAGCCCTTTGCTTCCGGAACGGGCGGAAGCAAAACCTTCCGTATTCCGGGACTGATCTGCCTGGAAAACGGAGACCTGGTAGCCACTGCTGACGCCAGATGGGAAAACAGTTCTGATGGAGGCGGGCTGGATACCATTGCTTCCGTATCCAGCGACGGCGGAAAAACCTGGAACTACAGTTTCCCCATGTATTTTGCAGACAGCAAAGGATATGCAGGCAATCGCGCCACTACCATCATCGACCCCGGAGTGGTAGAAGGACCCGACGGTACGGTTTATTGCTTTGCGGACGTCAATCCTACCGGAAGCACCACCCTATATAAGACCATCGGCGTTGGAACAGGCTATGTGACCGTCAATGGCGGCCGCTATCTGGCACTGACGCAGGAATATGGCAATGTAGAAACCTGTCCCACCGACAGCGATCTGACCACCTATCCTTACTATATTGAAAATCTTGATGAAAATGGTTTCGCCAGAATTCTCTCCAGAAGTGACAACAGTGAAACCGGCTATGGCGTAGATGAATGGTATAACCTGTATACCATAAACGAGGAAGGGGAATATGTGGATAACCTGACCCAGAAGCAGGTAAATACGGACGTAGATGTACAGCAGAATGTGTTCTATAAGGATTCTCTCTTCCATGTATACAGCATCGGTTATATCTGGTGCGTCACCTCCAAAGACCACGGAAGAACCTGGGAGCATCCACGGAATATCAATGACGAGGTGAAGCGTCCCACCAGAGAAAATGCGATTCTGGTTTCCCCCGGACAGGGCATCACCACCAGCACGGGAGATCTTGTCTTAGGATACTATGATCACGGAGATGCTACCGGAGACGCGGAAGAAAATGCTTCTCTTGCCTGGTCCCCGGACAACGGACAGAGCTGGAAGCGTTCGAACGATGTTCCCGGCGCCAAAGAAGGCGGCGGCTGGTCCTCAGAAAATGAAATCGTGGAATTAGAGGACGGTACGCTCCGCATGTTCTTAAGAAGCGGAGCGGGAGCAGTCTCTTACTCTGACGCAGTCAAGGATTCCGAAGGAAATTATGTGATGCAAAAAGCCGTAAAGACGAATGCCTCCTGTAACTCCTCCTGTAATGTTTCAGCCATCTCTTATTCCAAACGAATTCAGGGAAAACAGGCCATTATCGTCTCCTGTCCCGGCGGTCCCGGCAGAAAAAACGGCAAGCTCTATACCTTCCTGGTAGAAGAAGATAATTCCATGACCCTTTTCTCTACCTTTGATGTTCCGGAATCCAGCGGCGGATACTGCTACTCCTGCCTGACAGAAATGCCGGATGGCTCCCTTGCTCTGCTCTGGGAACCAAGCCACTCTATGATCTACTTCGACAGGTTTTCTTTCCGTGATGTAGTGCCTGAGGGAGAAGCAGACGCTTCCTCCAGCTACATCATTGATCTGAAACCTGGAGAAACCTATACACAGGCAGGACTGACTGACACTGAAATTCTCCCGGATGAGAATGAGTCTCTCCAGGATTGGCTGGACGACTCCATCCTCACCGCATCCGTAGAAAATGGAACACTCACGATAGAAGCCCTTCACAAAGGCTGGTATGCGTTTACTTTAGGTAACAGCTACTATGAAATCTATGTCAATGACGAAGAAACAGGCAACCCTTCTGACAACAGTTGCAGCCACTCCAGCACTTATGAATACGGAGGACAGCCTGCCAGTTGTGAACATCCGGGACAGACGCCCGATATTTATTGCAGCCTCTGTAACGGCCTGGTAGAAAAAGGAGAGACCATTCCTGCCACGGGGCATGACTGGGATGAAGCAAATCCGGAATCCGTGAAAGAAATGAGCGATTCTGAATATGGACTCGCCCTCCTCACCTGCCGAAACCGTCCGGCACATAAATCCGGCAGACGTCTCTACCACGCAGCGCAGACCTTCTTCAAGGAAGCTTATGCTGCCGCAGCTCCAAAGGCGGCTCAAAATGGATTGTATACGGAGGAATCCTTTCAGGCATTACAGGAGGCATATGCTCTTGCCGTACCGCTGGCAGAATCCCAGGCTCCGCAGAATCCCACCCTCTATCGCACGGGATATCAGCTAAACGCTGCCGCAGAACAGCTCGTTGTCCGTTCCTCTGAGGATATCTACCGTGATCTCCTGCTTGAAAGGGCAGAGGCGAAAAAACTCTATAACGCAGGAAAAGGAAGCCTTTCTGACGCTGTCTGGAATCCTTTCGCCAAAGCTTACCAGGCTGCGGAACAGGCTGCTTCCTCTCAAAATCCGGAAACATTATGGAAAACGCTCGACTCGCTGCGCACTTCCTATGAAAAAGCTTACCAGGCCAGCGATGACGCTGCAAATGCGGCGGACAGAGCCCGTCTGGCCAGCCTTTTACGCCAGGCCGCCAGCCTACAGTCCGAAAGCGCCTCCTACACACAGGAGTCCTGGGCTTCTTTTCTGGAAGTCTATAAAACAGTCCTGAAGGACTGGAATCCTGCTTCGATCGAAACGGTTCGCAAAAATGCGGCTCTTTTGCAGCAGGCTATGGATAAGCTGGTAAAAATCAGTGTCCCGCAAAAGCTGAAAGCGGGACTCAAAGTCACCATCAACGGTATCAATTATAAGGTACTGGATGCGAATGCCAGAACTGCCATGATCGTTTCCTTAAAGAACAAGAAGGCAAAGTCCCTGAACGTACCGGATACCATTACGATTGAAGGACAGACTTGCAAAGTAACACAGTTAGACGCAAACCTTTGCAAAAACAACAAATCCCTGAAAAAAGTTGTCCTCGGAAAACATGTCTCCACCATTGGGAAACAGGCTTTTATGGGATGCAAAAACTTAAAATCCATCCGGCTCAAAGGCAAGGCGCTTAAGACCTTAAAAGCGAAAGCTCTCAAAGGCACTCATGCAAAGCTTAAAATTTCTGCAAAAGGATGGAGCAAGAAGAAGAAAGCCTCTCTTTTAAAAGCATGTCGAAAAGCAGGCATGAATAAAAGAGGAACTGTAAAATAAAAAATTGAAACGCACGGACAATATCCTGAAACTTCTCAAAAGCAGAATTAGCTGAAAATGATGGAAACCTCCAAGCCAGCGTGAAATTTGTGAATTCGCCCGGTTTGGAGGTTTCTTTTATCTTTTTACAATCCGATAATAAGTTTTCGCTGTCAGCAGGTAAATCAGCACATACGTCGCTGCAAAGACCAGGAAGCAAACGCCGGTACACCGCATATACAGACCCAGGTTATCCAAATTCATAACCGCCAGCAGCCGGGACATCATCGGAAACGCTGCTGTCATGTGGATCCCTGCTACACACAGTGGAAGAAAGAATACCATAAGTACCTGTGAACGAATCGACGCCTTCACTTCCTGCCGGCTCATACCAACCTTCTGCATGATTTCAAAACGCACCTGGTCTTCATACCCCTCCGAAACCTGTTTATAGTAAATGATGAGAACGGTCGCCATCACAAACAGAGCGCCCAGAAATATGCCCAGGAAAAAAAGACCGCCATACAATCCATAAAAGCTCTGGCGCGATTCCGCTTTTGATTCCACCATCCCCTGATACCCCTTCGCGTGATACCACTCATATAATTCCTTATAAAATTCATTCTGCGTCTCCTCATCCGCATCCGTATCAAATCCATAAAAGGTCTGTATCCCTCTTCCCCCCAGCTCTTTCTTTTTTCTCTCGCACAGTCTCCGAATCTCCTCCATGTCCGGCGCTATGACAAAATAAGTACCGCTTATGTTGGCCGCCAGAATCCCGTTTCCTACAAAGTCGTCCAGTTCCTCCACAACGCTGTATTCCCGTCCAAGCACTTTCATGACCGGATATCCATATGTCCCACGATTCGAATAAACCAATACTTCTCCCTGTTTCAGCGTTTTCTTCTCTCCCATGACGGCATTGTAATCGGACAGAGGAAGAAATACCAGACTGCTGACAGACCCTATACTCGCAAGAGATGCACTCTGATCCACGTAGAACTCATCCTCCTTACAGTTCACCGTGAAGTCCAGATAGGTGTACTGCATCTCCTTTGTCACAGACAGGCCCCTTTCCTTTTGCAGCCGTCTTACCCCCTCAAAAATCTCCTGTGTGCTGTTTTCACTTTCCTCCCGTGCATAAACTGCAAACTCCGTCGGATAACGGTTCTGCAAAATATCCTCCATCCCGAACATCAACGATGTGCCCGATGATATCATAAGCAGCACCCCGGTTGAAAGGATACAAATATTTGCCAGTCCCACGGCATTCTGCTTCATCCGGTACATCATGCCGGATATGCTGGTGAAATGCCTGGTCTGATAATAGTACCTTTTATTTTTCCGAAGCATTTTCAGCAGTACGATACTCCCGGCGGTAAACAGAAGATACGTCCCCGCCATCACCAGAACCACCGCTACAAAAAACAAAAGCAGTGATGCAATCGGATTTTCCACAGTCAAAGCGATGTAATAGCCTGCTGCCAGGCATCCGAGTCCAAGAACCGCCAGAAACCATTTCGCCTTTGGCTCTTTCTCTCCTGTACTGCCCGCCCGCAGCAGCTCGACCGGGTCTGCGGTGTGAATCTGATGCACGGTGTATAGATAAATCGACAGAAAAATCATCGAAAACAAAACCACCGTGCTAGCGACTGCGACAGGTGACAGAAAAAAGCCCAGCACAATTTCCGCATCCAGCATACGGGTGATCAGAAGAAACATCACCTTATCCAGCGCAATGCCTGCGGCAAGTCCCCCTGCCAGGCTGATACACGCCGCATAGAACATCTCCCACATCAGTACGATAGAAATATGTTTTTTCTCCAGCCCCAGGATATTGAATACGCCAAATTCCTTTTTCCGCCGCTTCAGTAAAAAGCTATAGGTATAGAACAGAAAAATAAAGGCAAAAATCCCCACGACGCAGCTTCCTAAAAGCAACATATAAGCCAGTATATCTCCGCCGACCATCTCTTTCAGATTTGGATTTAAGAACAGGGATATCATGATATAAAACATTGCAGCCGTCAAAATGCAGGTAACCAGCCAGGGAAAATAGCTTTCCTTATTCTTTCGGAGATTGCTGGCCGCAAGCTTTGCCAGAAAATATTTACGCATAATCATCACCGCCTGTCGCTAACAATGTCAAAATCCCGGAAATCTTCTGATAGAGCTCCTCATCCGTGCTGTTTCCCCGATAAATCTGATAGAATATCTCGCCGTCCCTGATAAAAAGCACACGCCCCGCACGGCTGGCTGCCTTTGTAGAGTGCGTCACCATCAGAATGGTCTGTCCTTCCTGATTTACCCTGCTAAGGATTCCGAGCAGCTCATCGGAGGAGCGGGAATCCAAAGCCCCCGTCGGCTCGTCAGCAAACAGCAGCTTCGGATGGGTAATCAGCGCCCTTGCCACGGTCGCACGCTGTTTCTGTCCCCCGGAAACCTCATACGGGTATTTTCCCAGAATATCGCTAATACCAAGCTTTGCTGCAAGCGGCTCCAGCCGTGCGTTCATCTCCTGAAATTTCTTTCCGCTAAGAACCAATGGCAGGAAAATATTGTCCCGAAGTGTAAAAGTATCCAGAAGCTGAAAGTCCTGAAACACGAACCCCATATTTTCCCTCCGAAACGCCGCCAGTTCCTTTTCTCTTATCTCTGCAAGGCTCCGTCCCGCAAGCAGCACCTGCCCGTCCGTAGGCTGATCCAGCGCTGCCAGCAGATTCAGAAGCGTCGTTTTACCGGAACCCGACTCGCCCATGATTGCCACATACTCGCCCTGCTCCACCGAAAAGGATACCTTCGATAATGCCTGCACCTGATTTTTCCCAAAATGTGTCGTATAGACTTTTTTCAGACCCTTTGTTTCTAAAATCACCATACTCATGACCTCCTGTGTTTTTCTCCTACAGCATAGCAAAACGGCCCTGCCGCCCGCCATTGCATCAGGTGACATTCTGGCCGTTTGAAGTGACATTTTTGTAAGCCATGCTACTCAACCTTCAAGTCGTCCGTATGAAGGTCAAGGGTAACCACCGTTCCTCCGCCCACAACAGATTCTACACTGATCTTGTGGGAAAGCCTGTCCGCCGCTATCCGGCACAGGTACAGTCCCAGACCTGTGGATTTTCGATCCGCCCGTCCGTTATACCCGGTAAAGCCTTTCTCGAAAATCCTCGGAACATCCTCCGGCGCAATGCCAATCCCGGTATCCGACACTTTTAAGAGCTTCTCCGGCGTGACCGCAATCGTTATCGTTCCTTCCTGGGTATATTTCACAGCATTTGACAAAAGCTGCTCCAAAATGAAAAGAAGCCACTTTTCATCTGTCAGTACCTGAACAGACGCCGGCTCATATTGAAGCCGGAGCCTTTTTCTGACAAACTGGGGGGCATATTTATGAACGGCCTGCCGGATGATGGCGTCCAGATCGTATTGCTGAAAAACAAAGTCCGAAGAATCACTGCCCAGACGCAGAAAACTCAATACCATCTCTACATACTGCTCAATGCGAAACATCTCGGCCGCCAGTTCCCGGTGTTCCTCCGTATCCTCCTCCTGCAAAATCATCTGTATCACGGAAATCGGCGTCTTGATCTGATGCACCCAGGCGGCATAGTAATCCATACTTTCCTGCCGCTCCTTCTGCCAGTTTGTCAGACTCGCATCCAGAAGCTGTTTCAAAGCGTAAACCATCTCCTGATAATCTGCTTCCGCCAGCGTCTCTGGCTTTGGCATCTGATCCGTCAGCAGCGAAACATTCTGTAAAATTCTCCGGCGTCTTTCATGCTTCCTCCAATAAGAAAAGAAATGGAACGCCAGCCCCGTCGCTGCCAGCAGAACACAAAGTCCCAAAGCATAGAATACCGCCTCTGTCTCCAGATCATATAAGCTGAAAATCAGAGCGAATATTGCCGCAAATACCAGAAAGACTCCTGCCGTCATGCAGTACTGGCGAAAATAACTGCCGCATATCCGATACCACGCTTCTTTTTTCACTGCCCTTCCCTCTTCCCTTCAAGGATGTACCCACTGCCAACTTTCGTAGTAATAAAATCTACAAGTCCCGCCCGTTCCAGTTTTCTGCGAAGTCTCGTGACATTCACCGTCAGGGTATTT
This sequence comes from uncultured Lachnospiraceae bacterium, assembly GCA_937965795.1. Classification (GTDB taxonomy): domain Bacteria; phylum Bacillota; class Clostridia; order Lachnospirales; family Lachnospiraceae; genus Hominisplanchenecus_A. Next base: position 46,396 of record CALCMD010000019.1, read on the forward strand.
TCCTCCACATAGGAATCCATCTGCCACAATTTCGTCATCAGCGTGTCGCGGCTCACGACCTTTCCCTTATTCTCCAGCAGAGTCTGTAGAATGCGGAACTCATTTCTGGTCAATTCGATCCGCTCTCCCTCATAAGTCAGAGACGCATCGTTCAGATTCAATACGGCTCCTCTGTGTTCCAACACCGGAATTTTCCCCGCCATATCATAGGTTCTGCGCAGCACAGCCTGAATCTTTGCCATCATCACATCGAGATTCACCGGTTTCGATATGAAATCGTCTCCCCCCATGTTCATCGCCATAACGATATTCATATTGTCAGAAGCCGACGATATGAAAACCACCGGAACACTGGAAATTTCCCGAATCCTGGTGCACCAGTGATAGCCATTATAAAAGGGCAGCATAATATCCATCAGCACCATGTGAGGATCGTACTCTACAAAGGCGGAAAGCACCTTCTGAAAATCCCTGACACAGCTTACCTCATTTCCCCAGGATTCTATCTGCTTTTTCATGGCATTCGCCAGGGAAAAATCATCTTCAACCATCAGAATTTTGTACATTGGTTTTTATCCTTTCATGATATTTTTATACGGTGTGCCTGCGGCTTGCGGCGCAGTCTGCACCTGGCAATCCTCTATCATTATATAGCGGATCTGCAAAAACGGAAAGCCTTCTAGCGCAAAAGAGAGGATATGCTTGAAAATCTGAATATTATTGCTCATGTTCCTTTTTTTAACTCAAAAAAGCGCATGGTTTACCATTTACTGTTCCATGCGCCTTTACTCTGATATTAAATTGTTCTACTAATTATGCTAACTGCATAACCTCAGCTTCGATTTCCTTTAGTTCTTCCATTGATAAAGACGGTATATAACGTGCAATCTTTTCAAGTGACATTTCCCCACCCTTAATCATTCTTTCTGCGGTTTCCCTGTCTGCGTCATGCCTTTCGCTTCTGATAAATGATTTTATAATCTGTTCCTCATCAAACAAACTCATCATGATTGTCACAACCTCCTTTTCTCTTTGATTCAAATATTCCTTCAGAACATTCTTGTCCTTGCATATACGGATTGTTTCTGTAACCGCTTTTTGTGTCATTCCGTTCTGTTTTGTCTGCTCGTTAAAAACTTTACAGAAAATAATGTACTGATTGATAATATCATCCTTATCGCTTTCATAAATAACTTTTGCTTTTACCTCAATGTCAATATCTGCCCCCTCAAAAAATTCTTTTGAAAAAAATATTTGATCAGGTTTCTGCCCTTTATTTCCTGTAAAAATCACATAAAGTTCAGGCTTCGGCATTTTTACTTTCTTGCTTTTGTAATAGTTTTGTCTGGTGCGCTGAAAATATTCGTGATAACTTTGCGCCAGATACAGTAAAACTCTTACTAAAATATTCATTGTCCATGTAGACTGTGCTTCTATGAGAATCATCAGCTTATTATTAACAATAAAGCCTAAGTCATTATACAAATTATCGGTCAAAACGTTTTCTATTGTTACATCCATCAGTGAGTCCTCTGTCGCTGTGGTGTCCTCTGGGTGGAGCGTTTTATATAGCTTTAGCAGATAACTCTTATTTTGGAAAAGGTCTAAAAACACACTATTTTTTGCGGTGCGCTTTGCCTTAACTTCTGGTATCTGTTTTGCATCGTCCTGCGCCTTATCACCTCTATTTTCAAAAATCTGTAACAAAAGATACGATATCGTTTACTCCTACCTCATTTTAATTGTACAAAAAAACGCTTGTCTTTACAATAAAATTTGCATTAAATTTCTTGCTCCTAAATTTCCTTCTTGTAGAAAATATTGCATAGTTACTCTTTCTGCGCTATATCTGTAAGGAGTAAAATACAAAGGAGATACGATACATGAACACTTTACAAATACAGCAAACAAACTATCTGGACTACTGCAAATATCAAAAAAGACTGGATGAGAAAACCTTAAAGGCATACCGCATTGATTTAACACAGTTCACAAATCAGATTTCCGTCAACGACCTTTTGGCAATTACACCTGATCTTCTGGAAAAATTCATCGGACAGCTCCATCAAAATTATAAGCCGAAAACTGTCAAAAGAAAAATCGCCTCACTGAAGGCTTTCTTTCACTATCTGGAATACCGGGAACTGATTGTGCAAAATCCTTTTAACAAAATACAGATTAAATTCCGGGAACCTGTTATTTTACCAAAAACCATCCCCCTCCATACCGTCGAGATGCTTTTATGTGCCATATATAAGTACCGGAAAAATGCCAAGACCGTTTACCAGCAAAGAAATGCGGTTCGGGATGCAGCGGTAATCGAGCTTCTGTTCGCTACCGGAATGAGAATTTCTGAGTTATGTTCCCTGCGGGTACAGAACGTCAATTTATATGACCGGACAATTTTGATTTACGGAAAAGGTTCTAAGGAACGAAAAATTCAAATCGGAAATGAGGATGTCGTTCGTATCCTGACGGAATATCAGGACATTTTTCAAAAGCAAATGCAGGAATGCCAGCACTTTTTTGTGAATCAAAACGGAACTGCCCTGTCCGATCAGTCTATCCGCAGAATGATTCACAAATACACGCGTCTGGCGACCATTGAACTACATATTACCCCGCATATGTTTCGGCATACCTTCGCAACCAGCCTTTTGGAAGCTGACGTGGATATCCGCTATATTCAGGAAATGCTGGGGCATAGTTCGATCAATGTTACGGAGATTTATACCCATGTCGCTATGGCGAAGCAGCGGGATATTTTAATGACGAAGCATCCCAGGAAAGATTTTTGTATATAGGAGATACCCCCCGTAGTTCATTGAGGTGAAGGATTGCGGGGGTATGCTTAAAGGATAATATATGATTATCCTTTATTTAAAGTATAATGCTTTATGGTGTAGAGGAGGTTTTATGAAAGAATTTGAAAAGTACTTAGGAGAACGGGTAAAAAATAGCAACTACTCTTTTTGTAATGGATTAAAGATAACATTAGACTCGGAGAATTTT
>CALCMD010000020.1 GCA_937965795.1 uncultured Lachnospiraceae bacterium
TCGGAGTGACAAGATTTGAACTTGCGACCTCTCGGCCCCCAGCCGAGCGCGCTACCAAGCTACGCCACACTCCGATAGCAATGATTATAGCAAGATTTAGAAAAAATAGCAAGGGAAAATTTGAATCCTTTTTTGAAGAAAAACTGTCTAATGTATGTAAGAAAGTAACTGATTCAGAACAGGTCCAAGCGCTTGCTGCTGAGACCGTGAAAACATGATTCAAGAGTGCAAAAATAAAAAGGAGGAGGTGTTATATTTGAAGCATCTGGTGATAAAGGCACAGAAGAAAAATGAAGAGGCCTTTGTAAAACTGATGGAGCTGAATAAGCAGGGAATGTACAAAGTTGCGAAGTCTTATCTTTCCTATGAGGAAGATGTGGCGGATGCTATGCAGGAGACGATTCTTACCTGCTATGAAAAGCTGGATACGCTGCGTAATCCGCAGTATTTTAAGACCTGGATGACCCGTATCCTCATTAATAAATGTAAGGATATTCTTCAGAAAAACAGAGAGTTGTGCTTGATGGATGAGATGCCGGAGGTTTTGGAAAAAAGCATGGCGCAGGAAAATATCGAATTTATGGAGCTTTTGAACTCTTTGGATGAAAAGTATCGGACGATCCTGATTCTTTATTATGTAGAAGGATTTAAGACAAGGGAAATCGCAGAGATTCTGGAAATGAATGAGTATACGGTAAAGACAAGGCTGGCAAGGGCAAGGAAAAATTTCGCCAGGGAATATCAAAAGGCAGAGATATGTACAGGAGGACAGAATATATGAAGAGATATGATGAAAAGGAAATGAAACGGATTCTGAAACAGGAACTGGAGCTGCCGAAGGAGGTAAACGACAAAGTCTATGAAGCATATGGAAAATTAAGCGGAAAGACATATCAGGCGGCTTCTGCCCGTTCGTTTCGAAAATGGGTTCTTGTGGGAACGGCAGCAGCTATGTTTGCGGTAACGTCTCTGGGGGTTCTGGCGGCAAATGGATTTTTTACCAAGCAGGTAACAGAACAGGGAGAGCATCTTTCTTATGAGTTTGATATGAATTATGAACTGACGCCGTATGAAGTAAAGGTAACGCCGGAATATATTCCGGAAGGGTATACAGAGTTTGAAGAGGGAAAATATGATAAGGACGGTCAGCATAAAAATGGAATCTCGATCTGCGGCGTCAATGCGGCATGGATGGCAAATCAGGAGGCCCTGCTGGACGTGGATGGTGTGAAGTCTCTGGAGAAAACAACGCTGAATGATATGGAAGCCCATGTTTTGACGCTGAATTTTGACACGGAAAGAAGCCAGCATTCGTTTGATAAGAGAATCTATCTGTTTAATCCGGAAGAGGGCTACATGGTCGTGGTGTATGGCGGAAACGATATTTCGGAGGAGGAACTGAAAAAAGTCGCCAGCCATCTGAAGGTCGAGGTGGATGAGAGCCAGCCGCTGGAGTATGTGGATACCGATCTCAAAGAAAAGCAGGATGCGGCCGATGCGGAATGGGATTCGCATCAGGCAGAGGTAAGAGAGAAAGGAGCGGACGCCAGCCAGGTGGTACAGATGGGAGAAGCTCTTCCGTCCAAAGATGGAGAAGAGGTAGAAATAACCGTTGTCAGTGCGAAAATTGCGGAGTCTTTGTCCGATTATGAAAAAGAGAACTTCTTTGATTATGATGGAGAACTGTCCTATTGGGTGAATGAGGATGGAAGCCTGAAAGATTACGACAGGCTGAGCTTTGCTTATGGAACAATGGAAGAAATTTCCAGGGAAAAGGCAGGGCAGAAGATTCTGGAAGTGAAGGTTCGGGCGAAGAATCTTTCCGATGAAGTCGTGGATTACTGGGCGGCCGCAGGAACGCTTTGCCGGATGAGCAGGCAGGAAAATGGAACCTACCGCTACCCGGACGTCTATACGGAGGCACTGGATATGGATCACGGCCTGATCCAAAACGAAAGAAGCGCAGTCTACTTTGACAAGCCGCAGCACACCGGAGAGGACAGGAACCATTTCTTTTTCCGTGATATGCAGCCTGGCGAGACACTGGAATATACGCTGCTGTATGTGGCAGATGAGGATATGCTGGATGAATTATATCTGAATTTTAATAGTACGGGAGAATATGAAAATGATCTCTTTGTGAAAATGGATGTAAAATAGAGCAGTTAGAAAGTATAAAAAACATGGGGCGGTGCAGATATATTTTGCACCGGCCCCATGTTTTCTATGTACAGAGACGGGAAGAGGAGAACAGGTTTCAGGACGGAAACGCTGAAATGAGCTGATCGAGCGTTTTGAACGTGTACCCCATTTCCTCCCATTTCGTCAGAAGTTCATCGAGAATCTGAGCGTTGGTACTGGAGGTATTGTGCAGAAGCACAACGGCGCCCGGATGAATGCGGCCCAGAAGCTTTTCGAAAGCTTCCTCAGGGGTCGGCTGCTGATCCTGAGACCAGTCTACATAGGCCAGACTCCAGAAAAATGTGTGATACCCCAGGTCTTTCGCCATCTGGAGATTTTCTGTGCTGTATTTTCCCTGAGGAGGGCGGTAATATTTCACCATATCTTTTCCCGTGATCTCTTTATAAAGGGATTCGACCTCCGCAAGCTCTTTTAAAAACGCTTCTTTGGTCGAGATTTTCGACATGTCGGGATGATGATAGGTATGATTGCCGACCGTGTGGCCTTCCTCTGCCATTCTTTTAATTAAATCAGGACATTCCTTTACAAAGGCGCCTACCGTGAAAAAGGTGGCGGATACCTTATGCTTTTTCAGGGCGTCCAGTATCATGGGGGTATTTCCGTTTTCATAACCGCAGTCAAAGGTGAGATAAATGACTTTTTCCTCCGTATCCTCGGCATAATACGCATCATACTGACTAAGCTCCTGAAAAGAAGCGTTTGCTACCGGCGGCTGTCCATCCTCCTGAAAACTTAAACCCCAGTTATCGGCTTCCGGATAAATGGCGGCATTTGAAGCAGCGGGGGAGAACTGTCGGGCGGCCAGACGTCCGGCGAAAAAGGCGAAGAAAAAAAGAAGGGCTATCCCTGCCAGTTTAAAGAGTTTTTCTTTGTTTATCAATGAAAAGAATCTCCTGTGTCCGTTTCTTTCTAAATTCTATGGAATGTTTTGGTAAAATATGAAAGACGGAGCCTTTAATCGCCTGTTTTTCTTTCCGAAAGCGCCTTGATGGAAGAGGCATACTCGGAAGGAGACATCCCTGTAAGCTTCTTAAACTGCCTGGAAAAGTAGTGTACGGAAGAGTAGCCCAGCTTTTCCGCAATCTGAGAGAAATTCAGATGATGTTCACGGATGAGCTGTTTCGCCCGGTCGATTTTTAGCTGGGAAAAATAATTGATAACGCCGCTGTTCGTTTGCTCACGGAAAAGCTTCTGAAGCTGGGAAGAACCGACGAGATTTGCATGACAAATATCTTCGATCGAAAGGTGTTCTTCTACATGTTCTTCCAGGTAAGACAGAATCCGTGTATAAATCTGTGAATCGTTCGCTTTCTTGACAGATTTCGCAGGCAGGAGGGCAGGCTGATGCTCCTGACAGCGCCGGTACATCAGAAGAAAAAACTGTTCCAGATACAGACGGATGAGCTGCTCCGAGGCAAAAGGAGACGGCGTCCGGCGCTCAAGCTGCTGCAAATAGGGATTATCCAGCGGGGAAGAAAAGCATTTCCGTGCTTCCGTGATGATCTCTGCCAGAAGATTCTGTTCAACCGCGGTAAGAGTCAGGATTTTATCACGAAAAAAATCCATACAGGGAGAAGAACAGTGAAAAGCCATAACGACCAGATTGGGGGCGATTCTCCCGTTTGCTTTCAACTCATGGAATTCATTTGGTTTGTGAAAAATAATTTCTCCTTTGCGCAGGGTGTGCGGGACGCCGTCGGCGGCTACTTCCACTTCCCCTTTATCCATATAGCAGAATTCCCAGAAATCATGGGATTCTCCTTCGAAAGAAAAATTACTCATATATTCAAAATAATGGATGGACACAATCCGTTCAATACAGATGTCGGTCCTTAAAAAAGTACTTACATAAGACATAAGATCACCCTGTTTCCTTTTTTGTATGGCATGATAATATATTATACTATTAGCTTAGAGTAAAATCAATAGTGCAAACAGGGAAAAAGATTGTGTCAATATAGAAAATATACAGGAATTACAACGTCAGACATTTTCAAAGCATTTTCAAAGCTCAAAAGCTGAAAAATGAACAAAAAAGGATTGTCTGGCAGTAGAAAAAATGGTATAATATTGACAATACTTTGGAATTCGGAGTAAAAAAGGAGGAAAAGAAAAAATGGGAAAGACAGCAAAAAAATTGCTCTGTGTGATGATGGCTTTGCTTTTGGCGTTACCGTTCCAGATGATAACGGTTCGCGCGGCAGAAGCAGATGAAATCACAACATTGAAAGCGAATGTTGTGGATGAGCAGTCGTTTAATTATTTCAGCTATACTGCATACAGCGGGAAATCATGGACATTAAACGCGGATGAGTCTTATGTGGATCTTGGAACTTCGGACAGCAGGGCCGAAGAGTGTTACTATGAAATTCATTTTCGGGGAAATGGCATTCGGGTGTATGCGATAAAAGCTTCCGTGCATGGTAAAGTCAGATTCACGGTAGACGGGGCGAACAGCCAGGATGTGGATTTGTATAATAGCTCACGAATAACTGAGAAGGTGTTTGAGGCCAGCGGTCTTTCCGAAGGCGATCATGTGCTGAAGGCGGTAACTCTGCCGGAAAAGTCGGGAAGTAAGATCGTAAATCAGGTAGCTTATGCGGAGATCATCCATCAGCCATATACAGGAGGAACTCCGAATCTTGGAGGAAGTATTGAGGATACAAACACACAGTATACGCAGGATCGTTACAGCGAGATCGCTGCAAGGAATACGACGTCTGCCAGTCTGACGGCATGGAAAAATGATAAGGCTGTCAGTGAACTGGTACTTTATTCTAAAAATTGCAGCCTGACAAATGTCCGTATTGAGGCGAGCGATCTGACAAATGGCAGTGATATGATTTCAAAGGACAATGTAACTGCAACATTTATAAAATCTACAAAAGCATATAATGGCAGCTATCTGGGCTATGGAAGTACGACCAGAGAAGTGCCGGCGCCTACCGGGGCAAACAGGAGCGAGGCGTCTGATATTCTTTATCAGACATCGCCGATAGATATAGGATTTCAGAAACTTCAGCCGGTTTGGGTGGAATTCAATATCCCAAAAGACGCCAGGGCAGGAAATTATACCGGAACGCTGAAAGCGACAGCGGACGGCATTGAGCAGCCGCTTACCTTTACGTATCAGGTGACCGTACAGAACGCAACACTGCCGGATATTGAGGAAATGGCCGGTACTTTTGATGTGGAGCTGTGGCAGTATCCGTACAGCAGCGCGGAATATTACGGCGTCACGCCATTTTCAGCGGAGCATCTTGAGATTATGCGTTCTTCTATGCTGAAATATAAGGAGGTCGGCGGACATGCGATTACGGCGACGATCCTGGAGGAAGCATGGAACGGACAGACTTACAGTGCGAATGACGTGCATTATCCGTCCATGATTAAATGGACAAAGAACAGCGACGGCAGTTTCAGCTATGATTATACAGATTTTGACAAATGGGTTGAATTCTGCAAATCTCTGGGAATCGGAGATAAAATCGTACTGTACAGCATCGCTCCCTGGCATAGTTCCTTTACATACTGGGAGAATGGGACGCTGAAGTATGAGGCGTTTACAGCGGGAAGTGACAGATATAACACAGTATGGACGGCATTTCTGGAAGATCTGATCGCTCATCTGGAGCAGAAAGGATGGTTTGAAGAGTCCTATATTGGAATTGATGAGAGAGGATTCAGCCAGGCGGCGTTTGATCTGGTAGATTCTGTGAAAAACAGCCAGGGCGTCAGCCTGAAAACGGCAGGCGCAATGGATAATTTTGTAAACAAGAGAGATCTGGCAATGCGTGTGGACGATCTGAATGTCGGTGATAATGCGGCAGCGGCACACCAGGCAGAGTTCGCACAGCTTCTGACAGACAGAGAAGCGGCGGGGCTGCGTACGACTCTGTATTCCTGCACGGAGCACCGTCCGGGAAACTTTGCGCTGAGCGCGCCGGTGGAAAGCTACTGGTCAATCATAAATGCAGGAAAGTCCGGTACGGCAGGTTTCTTAAGATGGGCCTACGACGCATGGGTGACAGACCCATTAAACGATGCAACGCACAATGCCTTTGAGCCGGGCGACTGTTTCCTGATCTATCCGGCAGAGAAGGATGCGGCGGATAAGACGTGTAAAAGCTCCGTGCGCCTGGAGCGTATGGCAGAGGGTGTCAGAGATGTGAATAAACTTCTCATAATTGAAAAGGAAGCGCCGCAGCTTGCAGGCGAGATTGAGAAACTTTATGATGGAATTCAGACGACGGCAAGCACGGGAAGAACTTATCTGAGTGATGCGGAGAGAACGCGGCTTGCGGAAGAGATGAATACTTTTAAAGCAGGCGTAGCGGAACTTACGACACAGTATCTTGCCACAACATCTGACGGATTGTATATTTTAAGTAATAACAAAGAGATGTTTGTAAACGATACCTGGCAGCTTCCGGTGAGCCTGAGGACAGAAGAAGAGGACAAGACGATTCTTTACAAATCCGCAGATTCCTCGATTGCGGCGATTGATGCAAATGGGGTGGTGACGGCAAGGAAAACAGGAAGCACGACCATTACAGCGATCCATGAGGCGTCCGGATATCAGGATACGATAGAGGTTACCGTTACCAAAAAACCATTAAATATCAGTAATAAACTGAAAGATTACAGATTGCCGGAACAATATCTGTCAGATATTGAAAAAGATCCGGAGAATGAGAAAGGGCGCCGTTATCTGGGACAGCCGGATATGATTATGCTGGATGATAATCAGACCTTGTTTACCGTTTATCCGGTAGGACATGGCGTGGGACGCATTGTTATGCAGGTGAGCCGCGACGGTGGCGAGACATGGACAGAAAAGACGGATATTCCGGAAAGCTGGAGTACTTCTTATGAGACGCCGACGATTTATAAGCTGAACATGACGGACGGGACAACGAAGTTGATCGTAATTTCCGGAAGACCGGCAAACTTTGGAGCAGCGACTGGCGGATGGGATACCTCCATATCCACAGATAACGGGGAGACATGGTCAGAGTATCAGACTTACTGTGAGTATTTTGCGGATGGTACGACCCGAAACGATACGGTCGTAGCGATGGCGAGTCTGGTACAGTTAAAAGATGAGGAAGGAAACTATATTGATAAATGGATGGGCGTTTACCATGATGGCAATACGTTTGTCAATTATAAGACTTATCTGACTTTTGATGAAGCTGGAAACCAGCAGTGGACGACTCCGGTGCCATATCTGAGTGAATATCGTTCCATTGAGTGGTCACATCAGATCTGCGAGGTCGGTATGTTCCGCTCACCGGATGGAAACAGGATTGTGGCTTTGGCGAGAAATCAGTCCCACAATGGCCCTGCAACCATGTTCTATTCTGATGACGAGGGGGATACATGGAGTGAACCGGTTGAGCTTCCGGGATCGCTGGCTGGAGAACGTCATAAGGCGATGTATGATCCAACGGATCCGACAGGTCAGAGAATGATTGTTACCTTCCGTGAAATTTGCTATGACCTGAATGGAAATAATCTGTTTGATGGAAACAGTGACTGGCTGGCAGGCGACTGGGTCGCATGGGTCGGAACTTATGATCAGCTTATGAATCTGGAGGAAGGGCAGTTCCGTATCCTGCTCTGTGAGGACTGGGCCCATAATGCAAAATCAGGCGATACCGGGTATACAGGAATTGTCGTACAGCCGGATGGAACTTTTATCATGGATACTTACGGGCATTGGGATAAAGATTACTGGGTAGAAAAGCATGGAAGTCTGAACGGATACAATGTCCGTCAGGATTTGTGCTATATCAAACAGGCGAAATTCAAACTGTCGGATCTGGATGAGCTGGTAATACCGGATCTGAAAACGAACATTACGAATGAGATCGGGAAAGGACCGTCTGAAGCAGATGCTTCCAAATATACGGAGGAATCCTGGAAGGCATATCAGGAGGCTTTGAAACAGGCGCTTGAAGTGCAGGGCAGTAGCGAAAGCACACAGAATCAGTGCTATACGGCGGAAAGTTCCCTGAAAGATGCGAGATTGTCTCTGGTGATGAAGGAGAAAAAAGAACCGGAGCCGGATAAAAAAGATGAAGCGAAGAAAGCGCTTGCGGATGTCATGAAGCAGGCAGCGGCATACACGGACGCTTCCAAATACGAGGCAGAAAGCTGGAAACAGTTCCAGACGGCGCTGGCTCATGCAAAGAGTGTACAGTCTAATGCTGCCAGCACAAAAGAACAGATTGAGGCGGCAATGAATGCTTTGAAATCATCTATGCAGGGGTTAAAAGCAGCGGGAGGAACGACAGAAACGGAAAACCCGATTCAGGCTGGAAAGACTTATACGTGCGGAAATTATACCTATAAGGTTACGAACGTTTCCAAACGGACAGTGGCTGTTACCGGAATTGAAAAGAGCAAGCTTAAGAAAATTAAGAAGATAACGGTGTATAATTCCGTGAAGCTTGGAGGAAAAGACTATACCGTAACTTCGATCGCTGATTCTGCTTTCAAAAATAATAAAAGAGTGACAGACGCCAGCATCAGCAAGAATGTGCAGACGATTGGAAAAAATGCATTTGCAGGATGCACCAAGCTGAAAAAGGTTACGACAAAAGGCAATAAGCTTAAGAAGATAGGCAGCAAGGCATTCTTCCAGTGCAGGAATTTAAAGAGCCTTACGATTAAGAGTAAAGTGCTTAAAAGCGTGGGCAAGAATACGTTTAAGGGTATTCACAGGAAAGCCGTGATCAAAGTGCCTGCTTCGAAATATAAAGTATATGTAAAGAAGCTGGCAAAAAAAGGCCAGAGTAAAACGGTAAAAATTAAAAAATAGAGTTCTGGAAAAACCGGTATGGCGGAAGCTGTACCGGTTTTTTCGGAAGAGGCATGGGGGATATTGGAAATAATAATTGACGCTTGTATGGATTTGCATTATAATAATTTGGGACTATTTTCATGGGGAAAGTATGTCCACGGAATAGTGATTAAGTACAGAGAGTGAGCAAATACAATGATAAAAAGCATGACAGGCTTTGGAAGATGTGAAATTCTTCAGGACGACCGGAAATTTACGGTAGAGATGAAGTCCGTAAATCACAGGTATTTTGATGTGAATATCAGAATGCCGAAGAAGCTCAGTTTTTTCGAGTCCGCAATCAGAGGAGTTCTGAAAGAATATATTCAAAGGGGAAAAGTGGATATTTTTATTGCTTATGAGGATTTTTCGGACAGCAATATTTCTTTAAAATATCACGAAAGCGTTGCGGCGGAATATGTAAAATATTATCGGGAGATCGCAGAACGTTTTGGATTGGAGTATGATGTACGGGCGTCTCTGATCGGAAGAAGCCCGGAGGTTTTTACGATGGAAGAGCAGGCGGAAGATGAAAAAGAAATCTGGCAGATTCTTGAAAGAGCCGTAAGAGGGGCAAGCGAGCAGTTTGCAGCATCCAGAATCCGGGAAGGGGAAGCACTGAAAACAGACCTGATTGGAAAGCTGGACGGAATGCTTACCGATGTGGAATCCATCGAAAATCGTTATCCTGAGATCATGGAAAACTATCGCAGGAAGCTTGAGGAAAAGGTAAAAGAGCTTCTGGGAGATTATCAGATGGAAGAGGGACGCATTGCCGCGGAAGTGGTTCTGTATTCGGATAAAATCTGTACAGATGAGGAGACTGTCCGGCTGAGAAGCCATATTGACAGCATGAAAGAGGCGCTGCTTGCAGGCGGCGGGATTGGAAGGAAGCTGGATTTCATCGCGCAGGAGATGAACCGGGAGGCAAACACGATTCTGTCAAAGGCAAATGATCTGGAGACATCCAATAGAGCGATCAATCTGAAAACGGAGATTGAGAAGGTTCGCGAGCAGATTCAGAATATAGAGTAGGTGAGAATGTGACCAGATTAATGAATATTGGTTTTGGAAATGCTGTAAATACGGATAAGGTAGTCGCTGTGGTAAATCCCGATGCGGCGCCGATTAAGCGCATGGTGCAGCAGGCAAAAGAAAATGGAAGAGTGATTGACGCTACGCAGGGCAGACGCACGAAGTCGGTTCTGATTACGCAGGAGGATCATATTATCTTATCTGCATTGCAGGCGGATACGTTAGTCAAACGTTTTTCCAATGCAGGAGTGATCGAGACGAAGGGGGAGGAAGATGAGTCGTAGGGGAATATTGATTGTACTTTCAGGATTTTCCGGTGCGGGCAAGGGAACGCTGGTCAATGCACTGAGAGAAAGATATGATGGCTATGCCCTTTCTATTTCGGCTACTACGAGAAAGCCAAGAGAGGGAGAAGAGGATGGAAAGGCATATTTTTTTAAGAAGATAGAAGAGTTCCATCAGATGATCGACGAGGACGCATTTATCGAATATGCCCAGTATGTAGAGAATTACTATGGTACGCCCAGAGCCTATGTGGAAGAGATGTTAAATCAGGGGAAGGACGTTATTCTGGAGATTGAAATTCAGGGCGCGCTGAAAGTAAAGGAAAAATATCCGGATGCGCTTCTTATGTTTGTGACGACGCCGGATGCAGATACTTTAAAGACCCGGCTGACAGGGAGAGGGACGGAGACGGAAGAGGTCATCGCGTCGCGCCTTGCCAGAGCCGCAGAGGAAGCCTGTGGAATTGAGAACTATGACTATCTTATCGTCAATGACGATTTAGATACAGCGGTGCGGGAGACTCACGAAATTATTCAGGGGGAACATTACCGCATGGCAAGAAATGCAGAGTTTATAGAAGCAATGAGAAATGATTTGAAACGATTTTCGAAAGGAGAATAGGATTATGTTACACCCATCTTATACAGACTTAATGGATGTAGTAAACAGTGAGGTAGGAGAAAATGAAACTCCGGTGGTAAAGAGCCGTTATTCTATCGTACTGGCGACTGCAAAAAGGGCAAGGGAGATCATTGCCGGGGCTGAACCTATGGTATACAGCGCAGGAAAAAAACCGTTGTCTATCGCGGTAGAAGAGCTGGATAAAGCGAAAATTAAAATCATGGCAGAAGAGGAAAAATCAGAGGACGAAATCGAATTATGAAATTATTGTTTGTATCTCTGGGATGCGATAAAAACCTGGTAGACTCTGAGGTTATGCTGGCGCTCTTAAATGAGAGAGGGTGTGTCCTGACCGATGAGGAAACAGAAGCGGATATTATCATTATAAATACCTGCTGCTTTATCAATGACGCGAAGGAGGAGAGCGTTCAGACCATTCTGGAAATGGCAGAATACCGGAAGGCGGGAAGCTGTAAGGCGCTGATCGTGACGGGATGTCTGGCTCAGCGTTATAAGCAGGAAATTATGGATGAAATCCAGGAGGTAGACGCCGTTTTGGGTACGACGACCTGTGAGGAAATCGTAAAAGCGGTGGACAAAGTCCTGGAGGGTGAGCATCTTCTGGAGTTTCATGATGTGAATGAGAAGCCTGTAGGCAATCAGAAAAGGATGCTTACCACAGGGGGGCATTATGCGCATTTGAAAATAGCGGAGGGGTGTGACAAGCACTGTACCTACTGCATTATACCGAAGATACGCGGAAAATACCGGAGTGTCCCCATGGAACAGTTGATCCTGGAGGCAGAAAGCCTGGCCGGACAGGGAGTAAAAGAACTCATCCTGGTGGCCCAGGAAACGACGCTGTACGGCATGGATCTTTATGGGGAAAAATCCCTGCATAAATTGCTGAAAGCATTATGCAGGATCAGAGGGATTCGGTGGATACGTATTCTGTACTGCTATCCGGAGGAGATTTATGAAGAACTGATTCAGACGATAAAAGAAGAACCGAAGATATGTCATTATCTTGATCTGCCGATTCAGCACGCAAACGACGCCGTACTGAAACGCATGGGGCGGAGGACAACAAAAAAAGATCTGATAAATATCGTCGGACATCTTCGGGAAGAGATTCCCGATCTTGTGCTTCGGACAACGCTGATCAGCGGTTTTCCGGGGGAGACACAGGAAGCGCATGAGGAATTGATGCAGTTTGTAGACGAGATGGAGTTTGAGCGTCTGGGAGTCTTTGCTTATTCTCCGGAGGAGGATACGCCGGCTGCGGGCATGGAGAATCAGATTCCGGAAGAGATTAAGCAAGAGCGCCGGGATGAGCTGATGGAGCTTCAGCAGGAAATTTCATTTGACAAAAACGAGGACATGGCGGGCAGGGAATTGCTGGCTATGATTGAGGGAAAGGTAGCGGATGAAAATGCCTATATTGCGCGCACGTATATGGATGCGCCGGGGATTGACGGCTACCTGTTCATCAACACGGATGAAACTCTTGTGACAGGCGACTTTGCGAAAGTAAAGGTGACAGGCGCCCTGGAGTATGATTTGATAGGAGAGATTTCAGAATGAATACGCCAAATATGTTAACAATTTTAAGGGTGATTATGATTCCGTTTTTTGTAATCTTCTTACTGTTGGATATCACGGAGTATGATAAGTATATTGCACTGGCTATTTTTATTGTCGCAAGCCTTACAGACACGTTGGACGGTTATCTTGCCAGGAAGAATAATCAGATTACAAATTTTGGAAAATTCATGGACCCGCTGGCAGATAAACTGCTGGTGTCAGCCGCTATGATCTGTCTGGTGGAATTGCATCGGATTCCCGGCTGGGTGGTTATCGTAATCATCAGCCGTGAGTTTATCATCAGCGGATTTCGCCTGGTGGCGTCCGATAACGGCATTGTCATTGCGGCAAGCTGGTGGGGAAAAGTAAAGACGATTACGCAGATGCTCATGATTATCCTGGTAATCGCAGATATTGGAGGAGTATTTGTCACGCTTGAGACGGTCTTTATTTATGCCGCAATGGGATTGACAGTGGTATCACTGGTCGACTATATTGCGAAAAACAGGCGGGTTCTGAGTATGCAGGATTAGCATACGGATAAGGAGTAGAATATGGTAGTAGAGTTGATTTCCGTAGGTACGGAATTGTTACTTGGGAATATTGTGAACACAAATGCGGCGTATCTTTCGGAACAGTGCGCGCTTCTGGGACTGTCCATGTACCATCAGTCTGTGGTGGGAGATAACGAGGAGCGCCTGGCGGAGACGATGCGGACGGCTCTGGAGCGTTCGGATGTGGTGATCTTAAGCGGCGGCCTGGGGCCTACGAAAGATGATCTCACAAAGGAAGTGGCCGCACAGGTCATGGAGATGCCGCTCAAAGAGGATGAACACAGCAGAAAAAGGATTGAAGAATATTTCAAGAACAGCCAGACCAGGGTCATTACGGATAATAATTGGAAACAGGCGCAGGCGCCGGAGGGAAGCATTGTCGTGGACAATGACAATGGAACCGCACCGGGGCTGATTCTGGAAAAGGATGGGAAGGCAATGATTTTGCTTCCGGGGCCGCCAAACGAGATGAGGCCCATGTTTGAGAAGAGTATTTTCCCATATCTGAACAAGCTTCAGCCGGAATTGATTCGTTCCTGTATGGTAAAGATTTGTGGACTGGGCGAGAGTTATGTCGAGACACAGATTGCAGACATGATCGAGGCACAGACAAATCCCACGATCGCTCCCTATGCGAAAATCGGTGAGGTGCATCTGCGGATTACGGCAAAGGCTTCCAGCGAGAAGGAAGCAAGAAAGCTGATGAAACCGGTGGTAAAAGAGCTGAGAAACCGCTTTGGAGATAATATCTATACGTTGGATGAGAAGGAAACACTGGCAGAAAATGTGCTGAAGCTTTTGAAAGAGAAGGAACTGACGCTGACGACGGCGGAATCCTGTACAGGAGGTATGCTGGCGGCAAGGCTGACGGATATACCGGGAGCATCCGAAGTGTTTAAGCAGGGACTGGTGACTTATTCCAATAAGGCGAAGAGAAAGCTTCTGGAGGTTAAGAAAACCACATTGAAAGACTTTGGGGCGGTCAGTGAAAAGACGGCGAAGGAAATGGCGAAGAACGGCGCTTTCATGACCGGGGCGGACGCCTGTGTGGCGATTACCGGAATTGCCGGGCCGGACGGCGGAAGCGATGAGAAACCGGTAGGGCTGGTTTATATAGGGTGCAGCCTGAAGAATAAAATTACGGTGAAGGAATTTCACTTCCAGGGAAACCGCGAGAAGGTCAGGGAATATGCGGTAGTGCGTGCGCTGACTTTGCTGAGGGATTGCATTCTGGAAAAAGAAGATTGATGGATGGCCATCAGGAAGGATTCAAAAAGAGTCGTTTCTGGTGGCTTTTTATTGCATGAAAAGCTTAACTGTTTAGCAGGCATCTATGAAAGGTAAAAAGTAAATACAAAAAGTAGTAATAATATATTGACAAAATATCATTACTGAATTAAACTATAATAGAGAAGTATAAATGTGCCGGAATACATAGAGAGGGGGATTCTTATGTTGAGATTTCAGAAAAGAGGTCTGCTTTTGGCGCTGCTATTCTTCTTTTTGTGTGCCGTACCGGTCCATGCAGAAGGAAAAGCACTGGAAGTAGGGGACAGCTTTTATCTGCCCTGTCGGGATGATTCCTGGGTACGGACGGTTCGGAAAAATAAGATGGCGGAAGTGACGAGAGTAAAACCGGGGATTGTAAAAATCACGGTGCAAAAGCAGGGAGTTCTGGAAGTAGCGGATTTTTGGAACAAAGGCGGGATGCGCCGGATTACAGTCGGGAAAAATAAATTTCAGAAGCAGTCGATGTTTGTGGACTGCGAAACCGGAAGAGAAAATCCGGAGGGCGGCTTTGCAGGCCCGGACATTTACTGGAGGGACGTCGAGGATGAGGACGGGTATCTGATTTTTCGATTTCGGCGTAATCAGCCTGGGGAGTGGAAGCTGATCGAAAAAACGGAAGCTGACGTGTGCAGTTACGAAGAAAAGGAAATCCGTGTGAAAGATGCGGAATTGTATGAATGGAGAGTGGCGGGCTATCAGAGACTGAAAAACGGAACCTTCATTTATACAAAATTTAACAGTGTGACAAATATCCTGGAGTGAGAAATACGGCATCGTCTTGTTGAAAGCAGGGCCATGCCGTATTTTGGATTCTATATCATTTCATTAATTTCATCATCGTTCGGATTTTTTCGATCCTTGCAATTTCTTCTGGGGATTTTCCCATTTTCAGCACTTCGATGATGGCGTCTGTCTCGTCGGGGGAGAAGGTCATCCCCTGAGATTTGGACTGCGAAGCTGCCGCCATGAGAAATGGGAGAAGATCGTTCTGCGATTTTCCAGCCCCCTGTTCGGACATGGACATCAGCATCTGGAGCTTTGCGGGATCGATATTTTTCAGGTTTGGATTGTTCATCCAGCTTGTGTCACTCATAGAAATCTCCTTTTAACTATTTTGAAATATGGATTGACAGGTTTCAAACATGGACTGCTGTTCCGGCGATAAGAAGCTTTTTATGACGTCCGGGTTATTGTCAGCGCCCTGCATAGAAGTGTACAGATGAATCATCTGAAACATCTGGATGCACTGGTCGATAGAGTCCTGCTCTTTTCGATTGCAGAAACAGCGGATATCCTGGAGCATTTCGGCAGGCGAGGTGTGCTGTTCGTCGATGGAACAGGCGCACAGATCGGGCGAGGCGCGGTAGAAGCCCAGGATATTGGTAAGCTCCGTCGCTTTTACAAAGAGAGCCATAAATTTCTGACTGGGTTGTGGAAGATAGGGAATGGCTGCTTTCATCATCAGCAGATGATCCCCATTGGCAATCTGATCAATGACGGGAAGTACCTTTAAAGTGTCCTCAAGCATAAAGACTGCTATCCTTTTTCACTATATGTATGCGGTTCTGTTTGTGAATATGCCGTTGAACAGATGATGGGGAAAATACATATATTAAATGGAAAAAAGAAGTATTGTTCGGATGTAAATCACGGTTTGGCGGGGAGTTTGTCTCTTGCCTCGGAAGTCTATGGAAGTGAAAATTCCTATGTCTATGCCGGACGCCGGGAAACCTGCCGCATATCCCACACGGACTGGGGCAACGCTCCGATGAACTTCCGGCTAACTGCGACTAAGAACACTCAGGAGAGCCTTCGTGTTCAAGTCTCCGTAAGCCGGTGATTTCATCTCTGCTAAAAGCGCCCCTGAAATGTCCGCTTAGGGATATGCGGCAGGCTTCCCGGCTGGGTGATAGATTACTTTGCGGGGATGTACGACTTCATGAACAATTATGGAATGCGGAAC
The DNA here is from genome assembly GCA_937965795.1 of uncultured Lachnospiraceae bacterium. GTDB lineage: Bacteria > Bacillota > Clostridia > Lachnospirales > Lachnospiraceae > Hominisplanchenecus_A. The sequence continues at coordinate 16,382 of CALCMD010000020.1, forward strand.
AAAACGTCATAGAGAATAGCCGCATTATTTAAATTCGTTTATGGACATAAACAGTGTCGTTTACCACACTATATAACTACAGCTCCTGATAGTTTCGTGACAACCGAAACAGTCCATGCAGCC
>CALCMD010000021.1 GCA_937965795.1 uncultured Lachnospiraceae bacterium
GAGCATCTGCCTTACAAGCAGAGGGTCATAGGTTCGAGCCCTATAGGTCCCATTTGCCAAGCAATTGGTGAATGCCGGCGTGGCGGAACTGGCAGACGCACAGGACTTAAAATCCTGCGGGACTAATCTCCCGTACCGGTTCGATTCCGGTCGCCGGCAGTTAACCGTATTTATCTGAAACGTAAGATTCTGATAAATACGGTTTTTTTGTTCGGTAAAATAAAAAGCTCTTTTTAAATCCAGCCCCCGTCTAATTGAATGACCTGGCCGGTAAGGTAATCGTTTTCCGTACACAAATCCAGGACAAGGCTTGCAACCTCATCGGGACGTCCCATTCTTCCGGCGGGGATTTCCAGAAGCAGGGATTCCAGCTCTTCCTCATCCATAAAATGATTCATTTCCGTGTCGATCGCTCCGCAGGCGATCGCATTTACCTGGATGTTGCTGGGAGCCAGTTCTTTCGCCAGAGCCTTTGTAAGCGCATTGACGCCGCCTTTCGTGGCGGAATAGGCGGCTTCACAGGAAGCGCCTGCGACGCCCCAGACAGAAGATATGTTTACGATTTTTCCATTTTTCCTGCGAAGCATCAGGGGAATTCCGTAGCGGCAGGTATAGAAAACAGAGGAGAGGTTTGTCTGGAGAATATGATCCCATTCTTCCGGAGAAAGATCAGTGAGAAGGCCAATGTGAGAGATTCCTGCATTATTTACCAGTATATCCAGAGAAGAGAAATGTTTCGTAAAAACAGAATACATCCGTTGTACCGTGAGATAGTCCCCCATATCGCCGGTAAAAGTAATGCAGGTCACAGGGAAATGTGATTCAATATACTGTTTCACTGCCTCCAGCAAATCGCTGTTTTTATGGCAGATAATCATGAGATGATAACCGTTTGCCGCAAGTGTCAGGGCGATAGAGCGTCCGATTCCCCGTGATGCTCCGGTCACTAAAGCTGTTTTAAAACCCATAATACGCCACTCCTTTGTTGGTTTGTCTACTCTTATTATAGCAGGAGATTGGAAAACAGTAAAGTGTAGGTTGACATCTGATAAAAGCTGCGATATATTGTTTTTAAAAGCAAAGGTGCTTGGCAGACGGCTTATTACTGCCAAGTTCTTTTTTTACAAGAATAAGGAAAGGGGAAAGAAAAATGGAACTGATACAAAAGATTAACGCGCTGGTCAACGGATGGGTCTGGGGGCCGCCAATGCTGATCTTAATGGGTTTTGTAGGAATCCTGATGACTGTAAGGACAGGCGCTTTTCAGCTTCACCACCTGGGACATTGGATGAAAAAGACGATCGGAGGCATTTTTAGGAGTAAAGAAGTGACTGCGCATACGAAGGACCGATCAATTTCCCAGTTCCAGTCGCTCTGTACAGCGCTGGCAGCGACTGTTGGCACCGGAAATATTGTAGGCGTGGCGGGAGCGATTGCGGCAGGCGGTCCTGGCGCCGTTTTCTGGATGTGGATTATTTCTTTTTTTGGAATGATGACGAATTATTCGGAGAACGTACTTGGTATTTTTTATCGTAAGAAAAATCCGGAGGGTGAGTGGTCCGGCGGCGCGATGTATTACCTGAGATATGGCCTGGGGGGAAAGAAGCACTGCAAGGCAATCGGGGTATTCCTGGCCGGAATGTTTTCCATTTTCTGTTTCCTGGCGTCCTTTGGAATTGGAAATATGACGCAGGTAAATTCGATTTCCAGCAATATGAAGAGCGCGTTCGGGCTTCCGACCTGGGTTACGGGCATCCTTGTAATGGCGGCGGTAGGAATCGTAGTCCTGGGGGGGCTGAAACGTATTGCATCCGTTACGGAAAAGATCGTGCCATTTATGGTAGTTTTGTATATAGCAGGTTCCATTGTCATTTTACTGACGCACATTACAAGTGTTCCGGCAATCTTCGCTTCTATCTTTAAAAGTGCATTTGGTATGAAAGCAGTGGGAGGCGGCATCGTAGGATTCGGCATTAAACAGGCGGTAGTACTGGGAATGAAGCGGGGCGTATTTTCCAATGAGGCTGGTCTTGGTTCTTCTGTTATGGTTCATTCAAACTCAAATGTTGAGGAACCGGTACAGCAGGGAATGTGGGGAATCTTTGAAGTATTTGCGGATACCATTGTGGTATGTACTCTGACGGCTGTTTCGATTCTGGCATCCGGAGACATTGACCTGGCTACCGGACAAATGGTTTCAGGCGTAGAGTCCTCAAACCTGGCTTCTGCCGCGTTTGGCGCGATGTTTGGAAAACCGGGAGAAATGTTTATCGCTGTTGCAATTCTGCTTTTTGCATTTTCTACTGTGCTTGGCTGGAGCCATTACGGCGGAAAAGCCTGTGAGTATCTTTTGGGATTGAAAGCTACGATGGTTTATAAAGTAGTGTTTACTTTAGCCACCTTTGGCGGCGCAGTTATGGGGCAGAATCTGGCATGGGATATTGCGGATACCTTAAATGGTCTGATGGCGATTCCGAACCTGATTGGCGTACTGGCGCTTTCTGGTACGGTGGCCGCAATTACAAAAAATTACCTGGACCGTACTTTCCGGGGCAAGAAAATAAAGCCGATGCTTTCGGCATATGAGGATATTCAGGAACAGCAGGAGAAATCGCTGGCGTCCCATCAATAATTAATAGAATGTAAGATTGAAACGGGCTGTGGACTTCTTAAAATATGAAAAAGTTCGATGGACTTTAATAGTATGGAAAGAAAGTCCACGGCTTTTTTCGCATATTTTACAGTTAGAAAAATTTAATAGGCCCTTCTATTGCCAGCGAAGGATGAAACATAGTAAAATGGTAATAATTAGGTGAAGAAAAAATGTGATTTGCAGTTTTTGGCGGAGGTTTTGGTAAATGAGACGAAAAAAACAGAAGATTTTATTTCTTGTAAATCCAAAATCAGGAAAGGGTCTGATTAAAAATCATCTGATGGAAATTGTCGACATCTTTAACAGAAATAATATGAAGGTGACGGTTTACGTTACGCAAAAGCAGATGGACGCATGTCAGATTACTTTTGAACAGAGTAAAAAGTATGATATGATTGTATGCAGCGGAGGGGATGGAACTCTCGATGAAGTCATTACGGGGATGATGGGACTTTTGCCGGAAAAAAGGCGTCCGGTGGGATACATTCCGGCGGGAAGCACGAATGATTTTGCGGGGAGCCTGGGGCTGCCAAAGAATATGAAGGAGGCTGCCCGCTGTATTACTCTGAATCATCCTTTTTGGTGCGACATAGGGGAATTTAACGAGAACTATTTTGTATATATTGCCGCGTTTGGCGCTTTTACCGAAGTATCTTATCAAACAAAACAGGAAGTGAAGAATGTATTGGGACATTTGGCTTATGTGATAGAAGGCGCCAGGCATCTTTTTAATCTGAAGCCTTATCATATGAAAATCCGAATAGGGGAAGAGGTCATCGAAGATGAATTTATTTATGGGATGGTGACAAATTCCCAGTCTGTGGGAGGGTTCAAAAATATTACCGGGAAAAATGTGCTTCTGGATGATGGCGTCTTTGAAGTGACTATGATTCGGACGCCGAAAAATCCGATGGAGCTTCAGGAAATTTTGGGAGCAATTCTTCGGCAGGAGATGGATAATAAATTGATTTATGCAAGAAAAGCAAGCCAGGTATTTTTTGAGTCGGAGGAGGAGATTCCCTGGACTCTGGATGGGGAATTTGGAGGTGTCCATAGGAAAGTGATGGTAAAGAATCATATGCGGGCCATATCAATTATGACAAAGGAGAAGGAGCAGAAAGGGGATGAAGAACATATATAGATAGGAAAATGTGACTGTTAAAAAAGAGATAAAATGAAAGAAGTATTTGAAAAAAATTATACAGAATAACGAAAAAATGGATGGAGCGCCCAGGAAAATAAAGATAAAAATTGTCATTTTGCCCATAAAAACTATAAAAATT
>CALCMD010000022.1 GCA_937965795.1 uncultured Lachnospiraceae bacterium
GAAGAGATCTGCCTGTTAGAAATGGTGAAAGATATCCGCGGAAACGGATACAGAACTTCAGGAAATATGCTTTTCTTAAGTATAACATAATATGAAGAAAAAAGCAAAGATAAAATTTGATTCGAATAAAATATTGGAAAGCAACATTTTAAATATAGAAAAAGAAAACCCCAGGTCATTGCTTTTCATAGGAAGAGCAAAAAACATGAATTTCAGATCAGATCCTTTATTTTACAAATAAGTGTTCCAATTTATCACAAAATATAAATTATTTGTTGCATAAATATAGAATAAGTGTTATCTTAAACGTAAATAAATTCTATGCGGATTTGGAGATGAAGTAATTCTGGAAGAATGCGACAAGAAGCGCTACTCGAAAAAGGAAGGAAATATAGAATCTATCCGTAGAGAGGAATAGATTGAGTAAATCAGAGAAGCATGGTAAAATAAGAAGGAGAAAACCAATGGGGAAAAGCAGTACGCCGTATGATGACGTATTCCGTACACTGTTAAATGATTGCAGCAGTTTGATGATTCCTGTGATCAACGAGGTATTTGGGGAACATTATTCAGGAGAGGAAAAGCTTATTTTTACACCGAATGAGCATTTTCTGAACAGGCAGGACGGAAACGAGGAGGAGAGGATTACAGACAGCAGTTTTACGATTGCAGGGAGAAAATATCACTGGGAATGCCAGAGCCGTCCGGATCACAGTATGCTGGTAAGGTTTTTTGAATATGATACGCAGATTGCTCTTGATACGGGAGAGCTGAAAGAGAATGTCCTTACCGTAACATTTCCGCATTCTGCGGTGTTGTTTTTACGGTGTGCGCCATCCACACCGACCAATTAAAAATCAGGATGATTACGCCGGGAGGGAGTCTGACTTATGATATTCATGTGATGAAGTCTCAGCAATATACAATAGAAGAGATTTTTCAGAAGAATCTTCTGTTCCTGTTGCCTTTTTATATCTTTTCACATGAGAGCCGATTAAAAGAATATGAGCAGGATACGGAAAAGTTAGAGCTTCTGAAGCAGGAATATGCACAGATAAAAGACAGGCTGGAGGAACTGCTGAGGAAAAACGAAATAGCAGAATACACCAAGTGTACTATGATAGATATGACGAATAAAGTGGTGGAGCATATCGCAGAAAAATATGACTGCGTCAGGGAAGGAGTGAAGTCTGTGATGGGCGGAAGAGTTTTAGAATACGAGGCAAAGACAATAAGGAATGAGGGCATGCGAGAAGGAATCAAAGAAGGAATCCGGGCATTGATAGGCAGCCTGAGATCCTTTCACATTTCAGATGAGGAAATCCGAAAGGAATTAATCAGCAGATACCATCTGACACAGAAGGAAGCGGAAGCGTTTCTCGAAGAAAAGTCGTATTGATTCGAAACGGGAGCGGAAAAAGAGACAGAGAAAAACGCAGGCGGTGAATCAGAGAATGGTTTGCCTCCTGTGTTTTTTCTTGACTTTTAGACGGAAAATGTCTAAAATTTAAAATAAGTAAGAAAAAGAAAGGATATCAGAGTTATGAAGGGAAAAAGGGAACATACAGGAAAGAAATGGCGGAAGCTGATGCAGGCGGTGCGTGCGGCGGCGCTCCTTACCGCAGGCGTGCTGGGGCTTATCCGGCCGGGCGGCATGGAGACGGTGCGCGCAGTATCCCTCTCCAATCCCCGCATCGCCACAGACTCCGGTATGACGGCGGGGCAGAAGGTGACCTGGGACTGCGTGTGGTTTGGCAGCTATCCGCAGGCGGAGGTGATACCTTCAAATGTAGCGTATACAGCGCTGGATGCAAGCATACGGCGGGACGGGGACATCATCGTCTCCGACAGTGTGTACGCCGCTCTCCGGAACGCATCCGGCTGGGATACGAATAACGACATCACGTTAAACGGCGTAAAGTACCGGAGGATAAAAAAAGGGGATGCGACGTATACAGGTAGTGGTAGTGGTTATTATCAATGGGCGGACAGTGCCTCCTGGCACTACTTCCGATACGAACCTATCAAGTGGCGGGTGCTTAGCACCAACGGGAACCAGGCGCTGCTTCTCTCGGATATCGCCCTCGACGACCAGAAGTACCATACGAAATATGAAAGCGTCACCTGGGAGACCAGCGCCCTGCGGAGCTGGCTGAACGGCTATAGTGCCGGGAGCAACAAGCAGTCCGTGGACTACAGGCAGAAGAATTTCCTCAGCAGCGCCTTTACCGCTTCGGAACGGGCGGCGATCGCAAGAACATCGCTGGAGAATGCCAATAATATTGAGTATGGAACAGAGGGAGGGAACAATACCACGGACAAAATCTTCCTGCTCTCCGAGTCGGACGTGTGGAATACCGATACCGCAAAGGCGCACGGGTTTGTAAAGAAGTGTAATACATATGACGAAGCCCGCCGCTGCCAGAGCAGCGCCTATGCAAAGGCGATGGGGATGTATAGCGATACGGATACAGCTTACGCCGGAAACGGCTGGTGGTGGCTGCGCTCGCCGGGCGATAGTGAAGACTGTGCTATGAGCGTCAACCACTTCGGCTGGGTCTGCAGGGATGGCTACTATGTCCACTTCGATGATATCGGCGTCCGGTCGGCTTTGAATCTGAATCTTTCATCTTCGAATCTCTACACCTATGCGGGAACGGTGCGTTCCGATGGAACTGTAAATGAGAATGGGGAACAAAATTATACCGTATACTTCTCTGCAAACGGAGGAAACGTCAGCCCATCCAGCAAATCCGTGACGTATGGAAACACCTACGGCGCCCTGCCGATACCGACCCGAAGCGGCTATACCTTTGCAGGCTGGTACACGGCATCAGGCGGAGGAAGCCAGGTGACGGAGAGCACGACAGTAAACACCGCATCGAATCATACGCTGTATGCGCACTGGACGGAGCTTTCCCGTTACACGGTCGCCTATGATGCGAACGGAGGAAGCGGAGCGCCGTCGCCGCAGGAAAAAGCACACGGAAGCGCTTTGACACTGAGCAGTACTGTGCCGACACGTGCAGGCTATACCTTCAAAGGCTGGGCGACCAGCAGCAGTGCGGCAAGCGCCATATATCAGCCGGGGGGAACCTACCGGGCTGATTGGTCAGTGACGCTCTATGCCGTGTGGGAAAAAATTCCGTCCGGCAAAAATGTTACCGTATTTTTCAATGCCAATGGAGGAAATTGCAGTCTTTCGCAAAAAGAAGTGATAGTAGGAAGCGACTATGGACCACTGCCCATCCCAATCCGTGACGGCTATCTTTTTACCGGCTGGTATTATGGAGAAGGTCAGGTGACAGAGACGACGAAGGTGAGCTACAGCGTACTTCATGTTCTGTATGCACACTGGAAAAAGGACGGCTCCACAGTTCAGAAGCCGTCGGTTCCGTCAAATCCGTCCGTTTCGCTGACGCCGTCCGTGGATTTAAAGGCCGTTGCACGGAAGAATCACGCCATTACTGTTTCGTCCGGCGATCTTTCCCTGAAATCCGCCACGGGCATTACGGAAGCGGACAAGTATCTGTCCCTGGGGAAAATCCAGATGGGGACGAAGCGATTCACACTGAAGCTGAAAGTGGACGGCGTGAGCAGGATTACTTATAAAAGCTCCAGTAAAAAGACAGCGTCCATCAGCTCCAAAGGCGTGGTAAAGATCAAAGGCGTGGGGCAGACGACCATCACAGTCACCGGAACCCTGAACAGCGCCGGAAAGAAAATCACAAAGAAATACACGCTGACGGTGAATCCGGACAGACCTGCTTTAAAAGAAGTAAGGGCCGTCGGGGACAGAAAAATGCGCTTTTCCTGGAAAAAATGCAAACGGGGGGACGGGTATGAGCTGTGGTATTCACTGTCGAAAACCTTCAAAAAGAACACGAAGGGACGAACCATTCCGAAAACGGGCAATACCATAGGTACGCTGACAGGACTGATCAGCGGGGCGAAATATTATGTAAAAGTAAGGACATATAAAGTCGTTTCCGGAAAGGTTTATTACAGCGACTGGAGTAAAACAAAGTCTGTGACCATAAAATAAGGCACGGGAATATGCACAGAGAAAAGACAGGGTGAAAGATCTGCAATTCCTGAAACAGGGAAACATGCCGGAGCGTGTGCTTCCCTGTTTTCAGTTGTAAAACAGTTCTGGAAATCACCTTGCAGTATCGCCGGTTCTTTGCTATACTGATACCAGTTATTTGAAAAAAGGGCAGCCCTTCGGCGTCTTTGAAGGCTGTGGAAATATGTTACGGGAGTGTCCTATGATTAAAAATTTAGTGGCAGAGCGGAAGTTAATCTGGACTCTGGCGAGAAATGACTTTAAAACGAAATTTGCAGGTTCTTATCTGGGAATCGTGTGGGCGCTGGTGCAGCCGGTTGTGACAGTGCTGGTGTACTGGTTTGTGTTCCAGGTGGGCTTAAAACAGACGGATACAAGCGCATATAACGGGTATCCGTTTATTTTGTGGATGCTGGCGGGCCTTGTGCCCTGGTTTTATTTCCAGGAAGCGATGACCGGGGGGACAAATGTACTGATGGAATACAGCTATCTGGTGAAAAAGGTGGTTTTTAAGATAGAGATTCTTCCAGTGGTGAAAGCGGTTTCCGCGTTGTTTATCCATACATTTTTTGTATGTGTGGCGGTAATTCTTTATAGCTGCTACGGGAAATTTCCGGGCGTGTACGGTTTGCAGATTTTCTATTATTCGTTCTGCATGTTCATGCTGGTGATGGGAATCTGCTATGCCACCAGTGCAGTTGCCGTATTTTTTCGGGATTTGCTTCAGATTGTCAATATTTTTTTACAGGTAGGCGTGTGGGCGACCCCGATTATGTGGGATTTGCAGTCCATTGGCCTGCCGGGAATTTTAGTGAAGATTTTCAAATTAAATCCAATGTATTATATCGTTTACGGCTACCGGGATGCGCTGATCAATAAGGTATGGTTCTGGGAGCGTCCGGGGCTTACGCTGTATTTCTGGGGCTTTACGGTTCTGATGTTTTTGATAGGAACAAAGATTTTTAAGCGGCTGCGCGTACACTTCGCAGACGTGTTGTAAGCAGCGAAGCGGCGATCTGCGGTATGCTGTTTACGGGCAAAGAAAAGAAAGAACAGCGGGAAGGAAAGAAGCATGAGCGAGACGGCGATTCGGGTGGCGGACGTCACCAAGATTTATAAATTATACGAGAATCCGAAAGACAGGCTGAAAGAGTCTCTGGGGCTGACGAGAAAAAAATGCTATCAGGAACATTATGCCCTGAACCATATTAATTTTGAGGTAAAAAAAGGCGAGACGGTGGGCATTATCGGAACGAATGGTTCCGGAAAGTCCACGATGCTCAAACTGATTACCGGGGTGCTGACTCCAAGCGGCGGGGAAATCCAGGTGGACGGAAGGATTTCGGCTCTTCTGGAACTGGGAGCGGGTTTCAATATGGAATACACGGGAATCGAAAATGTTTACCTGAACGGTACAATGATTGGATTTTCCAGGAGCGAGATTGACGAGAAGATGCAGGATATTCTGGATTTTGCGGATATCGGAGAGTTCGTGCATCAGCCGGTGAAGTCTTATTCCAGCGGCATGTTCGTGCGGCTGGCATTTGCGGTGGCGATTAATATTAACCCGGAAATTCTGATTGTGGATGAGGCGCTTTCGGTGGGGGACGTGTTCTTTCAGGCGAAGTGCTATCGAAAATTTGAGGAGTTTAAGCAGCAGGGGAAAACGATTCTTTTCGTTAGTCATGACCTCGGCAGCATCACCAAGTACTGCGACCGGGCAATCCTGCTGAACAAAGGGGAGAAAATCTTTGAGGGAACGCCGAAAGAGACGGTGGATATCTATAAAAAGGTGCTGGTGAACCAGTTTGACCCCTCGGAGCTGGAGACAGACGAAGATGCCAATGACGTCACGAAGTTTTCAAAGGATAAGGACTGGAAAAAATCGATCCAGGTGAACCCGGAGCTGATTGAATATGGGGAGAAGAGTGCGGAAATCATAGATTATGCGCTTCTGGATGAAAATGCGCTGATTACAAATACCTTTATGAAGGGTACCGTCTTTTCCGTACGGATGAAAATCCAGGCACATGCAGAGGTAAAGGAGCCGATTTTTGCCTTTACGATCAAGAATTTGCAGGGAATCGAGCTGACCGGGACAAATACGACCTATGAGAAAGCAGAGGTTCCGCCGATGAAGCCGGGGGACGTCCGGGAGGTGACCTTTACCCAGCGGCTGGATTTGCAGGGAGGGGAATACCTCGTTTCCCTGGGATGTACCGGGTATCAGAACGGAGAATTTCAGGTGTTCCACAGGCTTTATGACGTGTGCAGCCTGACCGTGATTTCGGATAAAAATACGGTCGGATATTACGACATGAATTCAGAAGTTTCATTACGGTAAGGAGCGGCTATGGCAAAGTTAAATTTAGAGTATTACAGCGGTGAAAACCATTATTCCGATGGAGATATTGAGGAAGAAATTTTAAAAATTGCGAAGGAAGGAAAAAAGCTTTCTGAGCTGGGACAGGTGGAATTTCCCATCCTATACCATTTGTCAGCGGTGCGTGAAAATATCCTGAACTGGTATCCGTTTCGAAAGGACGGGACATGCCTGGAAATCGGGAGCGGCTGCGGGGCGCTTACCGGGCTTCTCTGTGAGCGGGTAAGAAAGGTGACTTCTGTCGAGCTGTCCAAACGACGGGCGGACATTAATTTTGCCAGGAACCACGAAAAAGAAAATCTGGAAATTATGGTGGGAAATCAAAATGATATGGTTTTCCCTGAGAAATTTGATTACATTGTCCTGAATGGGGTGTTTGAGTACGCCATGAGCTTTACGGCGGGGGAGAAGCCTTATGAGGACTTTTTGTCTTATATTGCAGGATTTCTGAAAGAGGATGGAATTCTGCTGGTTGCCATTGAAAACCGACTGGGGCTGAAATATTTTGCGGGTGCGCCGGAGGACCACACGAATGCGTACATGGATGGGCTGAAGGGATATTCGGGCAATGCGTCGGTGCGGACGTTTTCAAAAAGCGAGTGGGTGGAGCTGATGCACGCCTGCGGACTGGACAATTATAAATTTTATTATCCATACCCGGATTATAAATTTCCGTGCGAAGTGTTTACGGACGAAACGCTGGTGAGCCAGAAATATGGCAGGAAAAACTGGAATTTCACGGAGAACCGCTTTGAGCTTTTCCCGGAGCAGGAGATGGCGGAGACGTTTCGGAAAGAAGGAGTGATGGACCGGTTCGCCAATTCGTTTCTGATTGAGATGAGCAAACGCCCGATTCAGCGGGAAACGGAGGTGCTTTATGCGAAGATGAACCGTGACAGGGCGGATGCGTTTGCCATTGTTACGAAAATTGAGCGGACAGACGGCAGGATGCAGGTGGTAAAAAGTGCGCTGACCGTCCAGGCAAAGGCGCACCTGGAGAGGATGCACGGAAACGAGGAAAGAAAGGAAGGTTCCCTGAAACTTTTAAAGGGTGCATACCAGCCGGGAAATCTCACATATCCGTATCTTACCGGAAAAAGTCTGGGGTACGAGGCAAATCTGGCGATTCAGAACCGCCAGCCGGAGCGCGTGAAAAAGCTGGTGCGTGAAGCATATGATTTCTGCGTTGCTGACCAGACGACGGTATCGAAGAAAGAGCCGGAGGCGTTTGCAGCAGTTTTTGGAAACAGGAAAGGAACAAAAGGTTATACGTATGTCCGCCCGGCCAATATTGATTTGATTCTGGATAATATTTTCCGGGATGGAAAATGTATATCTGTGATAGACGGCGAGTGGGTGTTTGATTTTCCGGTTCCGGCAGAGTTTATCATCTGGCGGACGATTAACGAGATTTATACCAATGCGGCGTGGTTTGAGGAGCAGCTTCCCAGAAACGAATTTTTAAAGGAATACGGAATTGAAGAAGAGGATGCCGGGCTGTTCCATGACTGGGCGGAGCATTTTGAAAAGGAATATGTAAAGGCGAACGGACTGGCAGATTATGCGGTGCCGGAGGTGGGCGTGAATCTGGAGGAAATCCGCAGGCGGCGTATTCAGGAGATATGGATGGACAGCACGCTTTACCTGGACACCGGAAATGGATTTTCTGAGGAAGAGACGGTAAAGGCAAAGACAAAGCTTGCGGATGGAAGGATGGAGCTTACGTTGCGGCTGCCCCAGGGAAAAGAGATTCGCGCGCTGCGCTTTGACCCGCTGGAGGGAAGGCCGTGTATCTGCGAGCTGGATGCGGACGGGGCGCGCCTGACGCCTGTCAATGCGGCAGAGTACAAGGATAAACGTGCGGTGTTCCTCACGACAGACCCGGCGTATCAGGTGGAAATCAAAGGGAACGTCCCGCAGGTGCTGCGGATATCCGGTGTGATAGAGGTGAAAGATAAAGACTGGGCGCTGCGGGAGTACCAGCAGAGGGCTGGAAATATGGGGCGTCGATGGAGGTTCTGGAAATAGACGGAAAAGGATGCAGGGAGGTGCACATGAATAAGAATAAAGACGCCATTGACATCGTGATTCCGGTGTACAATGGCTATGAGGATATACAGCTATGTATGGACAGCGTCCGCAAGCATACGGATTTGGGGAAACACAGAGTTCTTCTGATTAACGATTGCAGTCCGGACGAGCGTGTCCGTCCCTGGCTGGATGCGCAGGCCGGGGAAAATGTGGTGGTGCTGCACAATGACAAGAACCAGGGGTTTTCTGCAAATGTGAATAAGGGAATGCGGTATTCTGATCGGGATGTGATTCTTTTAAATGCGGATACTATCGTCACGAAGGGCTGGGTGGAGAAGATTCAGGCGTGTGCATACCTGTCCAGGCGGAACGCTACCGTAACGCCGCTCTCGAACAGTGCGACGCTCTGTTCCGTGCCTGTATTCTGCCAGGACAATCCGGTGCCGGAAAATGTGACGATTGATGCGTATGCGGCGCTGATTGAGCGGTGCAGCCTGCACCGTTATCCGAGGATTACGGTAGCGGTGGGCTTCTGTATGTATATCAAGCGGCAGGTAATAGAGGAAGTGGGGCTGTTTGATGCGGAAACGTTTGGACGGGGCTACGGGGAGGAAAATGATTTTTGCAACCGCTGTGAGCAGTTGGGCTACCGCCATGTGATGTGCGATGATACCTTTATCTATCATAAGGGCACGGCTTCCTTTGATACGGCGGAGAAACAGGCGTTGTGCGACGCCCATAACCGGATTTTGGAGGAGCGCTATCCGGTGCAGATGAGGAAGAATCATCTCTACTGCATGGAGAATCCCGACCAGGAGATTCGGGACAACATCGAGATGTACCGGAAGCTGTTGAACGGGCATAAAAATATTTTTTACCTTCTGCATCTGGACTTTCAGACGGAGGCATTCAATAATATCGGGGGAACGCAGCTTCATGTGCGGGACTTGATGACGGCGCTGCGGAAGGATTACAATATTTTCGTGGCGGCGAGGGATTTGGACTGCCTGCGTGTGACGGCATACACGGAAACGGAAGAGATTTCCCTGAAATTCCACATCGGTGAGCCGGAGGCGTTCCCGGTTTTTTATGATGAGACGCTGGCGAAGGTGTTTGAAGAGGTGCTGCGGGCATTTTCCATTGATTTGGTGCATGTGCATCACACCCAGGATTTATCGCTGGATATTTATGAGACGGCGAAGGGACTGGGGATTCCGGTGATAGCTACCCTGCACGATTATTATTATGCGTGTCCTACGGTAAAGCTTTTAAATGGACAGGGAAAGTTCTGCCCGAATCAGGGGGAGAAGGATTGCGTAGGGTGTCTGAAACAGACCTGCGGTTTTGCCGCGCAGGTCTCCTATCTGGAAAAGTGGCAGCGGGAAAATGAACGGGCGCTTGGCCTGTGCGAGAGGATTCTTTTTCCATCGGAGAGTGCGAAAAGAGTCATTACCGGGGTTTTTCCGTCGCTGGAAGAAAAGGCCAGGGTGATTTCCCACGGTTCCGATCTTGTTAAAAACGAGAAGAGCGCTCTGGTGCTGCATGGGGAGATTGAAAAATCAAAGCGTGTGAAAACGCATCTCGATCAGGTGCCGGGCACGAAACGGGGCTTTAACTATGTGACGGGCTGGGCGTATTTTGACAGTGCAGATAATCAGGAAGTGAAGCTTTACCTGGAAGCAGAAGATGCGTCAGGGCGTGTGTTTACCGTGCCGTTACAGAAAAAAGCAAGGCCGGACGTGGTAAACAGTACCGGGCAGCCGGGCGTACTCTGGTGCGGCATCCATACGGTATTTTCCATTCCGGATATGGCGGAGGGAAAGTGTAAGCTGCGGCTGGTGCTGGAACATCAGGGAGGTTATTTTACAGATGGAAAGGTGTACGGCGGAAACTACCGGGCGGAGCAGGGCGAGCCTGGGAGGATGAACGTGGCGTTTATCGGCGGTATGGTTCCGGCAAAGGGAAGCCGCCTGGTGTATGAACTGCTCCAGAAAGATACCACGGAGATTAACTGGTTTATCATGGGAGCTATCGGTGATGACTGCCTGAACCGGCTTGGAGACCTTCCCCATACGTATTTCAGCAATGTGTATGAGAAGGATGATATTTTTGAGCTGTTGAAAACCAGCAAAATTGATGTGATTTGTATTATGCCTACCTGGGCGGAGACCTTCTGCTACACCGTATCCGAGGCGTGGCTGTGCGGGATTCCGGTGATAGGTGCGGATATTGGCGCGGTGGGAGAACGTATCCGTGAGACAGGCGCGGGATGGACGGTAGATGTAAATACGAAACCGGAGGAGCTTTTGAAGCTTCTGCACCACATCCGGCGGCACCCGGAGGAGCTGGAGGAGAAGCGGAAGAAAGCCGAAAAGCTTCGAATAAAAACCATCAGTGAAATGTGCCGGGAATATGAAGAATTTTACAGAGGGCTTTTGCAGCGCTATCCGGTCTCTCATACCGACGAAGGAATAGACTTTGACTTTATTTTCCAGGGGCTGGCTCTGGCAAATCCTCATGTAAGAGGGAAAGGCAGCGTGGCTTCTCTGAATATGCTGCGGGAGGAAAATAAACGGCTTACGGCGTCTATGGAGATGCTGAAAGGAACGACCTCCTACAAAATCGCGCGGAGGATTTCGGATGCAGATATTCCGTTTAAGGAGACTCTTAAGAAAATCTTGAAAAGATAGCAAATGGATTACGCATAGAAAAACAGCCGGTGTTCTCATGGAATCAAGACGATTCACAAGGGGATGCCGGCTGTTTTGCGGTTCAAAAATTATAAGCTTCGGTATCGTCTCACGAGAATTCCCACAAGGAACAGCGACCATCCCATAAGACTCAGAAGAATGCCTGCTTTCAGCCCAGGAGCCTGATAGAAGAAGGTGATCTCATGGCTGCCGGGAGTTAGTTTAAGCCCCAGAAAGCCATAATCTGCCCGAACGATTTTTGTTTCTTTTCCGTCTACGTAAGCGTGCCATCCATCCTCATAGGGAATGCTGACCATAAGCGTGCCGTCCACATTATTTTTTACGCTTCCTGAAACTTTTGTATCTTTTGTGGGCATTTTGAAATCTATTTCTGCATCTGTGTCCCCTTTTGTCGGAAGATTCGAGCCGTAAAACCGGATCTTCTGTATCCTGCCGCTGATGTTTCCGGCAGTCGAGGCAATGCGGAGCTGGCGGCAGGTTCGCCGTGGAAGGCGGAGCCGTACATGTACCTTGTTGCTGTTAGCGGAAGTATTGATGTAGCGGCAGGACGATTCGCTTAAAACCACGGCGGCGACGGAGGGAGAATCAAAGACAATCGTAAAGTCTATGTATACCCGTTCATATTCGCAGAGCTCTTTGTGGTCGATGGGAATCGTCACTTCTTCGGTATCGGTAAATTTCTGCCCTTTTATGTGATAATCAATGGTTTCCAGTTTATAAGCATCCAAAGCGGAGACGTTCTCATTTCCCGTATTTTCCACGATCAGATGGTCTGTAAGAAAAGCGTCCATATCGAGGGATGAGGTTTTAGAGGGAAGTTCGGATTCGGCAATCGTATGAGTATAAAATTTTCCGATAGAGTCTGTATTTTTGTTTCGGTACAGGTATACGGCTCCGAACTGTTTTTCCAGCGCAAACCCGTCTACATCCAGAGAAGGGTTGTGCGAGAGGAGATATTTTATATTTACCAGAGAAGCGAGTTCAGCGTCATAGACGGTCTGACGATAGCTGAACATAGAGGGGGTCAGACGTTTCAGTCCGGGCCACAGCTTGTTGATAAATTTCGTTACATTCTTATTTGGGGCGGAATTATAGGTACTTACGCCGAAATAATTCTGTGCCAGCGCATCCATGCAGTAGCTGCCGGCATCGTAGTCTTTTTCGACCCGGTAAAAGGAAGCGTCTTTTTGACGCAGATAATTCAGCGCCTCGGTAACATCTTCACCGTAGAGCTGCTCAAAATATTCCGCATCGTTTTTTTGGAGAGTCATTCGGTTATTATAGCAATTGTAACTGTCATAAATCATATTGGTCATCACCAGGACGAGCAGCAGACGAAAGATCAGGACAGGAGAAACGCTGAATTTCTTCTGCCAGCCGAGTATCAGGACGGCCATCATCAGAAATCCCCAGATACAGATCAGAGGAGTAGACGCCTGCGTGGTTCCGGGATTTTTAAAAAACAGGAGTACGAAAAGCAGAGCGGAAAGACACAATCCCGTATAGCTCAGCTTTTTTTTATCGAGAATCTGTTCGATGGAAACCGCCATAAGCAGGGCGGCAAAGGGCATAAACGCAAAGGTATGGCGGGAGAATGCCCGAACGAACGCATTGAAAACCATACTTCCCGCCTGAATCAAAAGAAAGAACAGAGAAAGCGCCACGGCCAGATACTGAGCAATTTTCTGTTTTCTGGTAGTATCCTGTCTGTGAATCAGAAAGACATACTGGAAAAACAGGACGACAAAGATCACGCCCATAAACAGTACAGGCGCTTCGTAATAATTTACGTCTCCAATATAGTTATCCGCAATGCCGCATAAATTAGAAGAAAACAGCCGATAAAAAGCGGTTTCGTAAAACGCGTCTCCAAAAGGCTTCAGATTACCGAGAAAACGTTCGATCAGGGAAAGGCTGCTGTCCATCCGGGAAGAAATATTCGTAAGGTAAAGCGCAGAAGGCAGAAAGACAGCCATCATCATAAGAATTCCCAAAAGGATGGAAGCGCAGTTCAGCAAAAAGAGTTTTAGGCGCAGTTGGAAGCTTTCTTCCATAGAGAAGATGCGAAACAGCAGATACAGTCCCAGGGTCAGCAGAACCATGTAAGACATGTATACGCTGCTTAACACAACAATGCTGACTGTGAAGGCCAGTGGAAAACTGAATTTCCTTTTCTTGACAGACCGTTCGGCCAGTAAAAGCAAAAGCGGGAGCAGAATCACGAAAAGTCCAAACTGGTAATGCTGTCCCCAGACCAGCAGATAGCCGTTAAATCCATAAAGATAGGCTGCGAGGATTTTTGTTCTGGCAGAGAAATGAAATTCCTGCAAATAGAAGAAAGCAACCGTGGCGGCAAGGAAAATCTGCCCGATTTCAAAAAAGACCATCAAGGAGGGCAGGTGGGCGGGCCCCACGACAGCTCCAGCCAGATATAACAGGAAAAGCAGGGGATGAAACAGGTTCAGGGCATAGACGCTGGTGCCGAAACCGTTTGTAAAATCCCAGAGGGAGAGATTTCCATCCCGGATGGCGTTAATGATGGAATCATACTGCATCAGATACTGTTGTATCGTATCTGAGCCGACGTCTTTAAAAACGGCAAGCTCATCTCCGAAAAGAAATCTGCGAAAGACAAGCAGGCTGCTGATAAAGATAAGAAGCCACAAAAAGAACAGGGCTTTGGTGTTTTCACTAAGTTTTTTCATCCTTAAAATCTCCTTATCATATTCTGGTTTGGCGGGGAGGTTCGCTTCCCCCGATAGGTTACGAAGTCGATAGTTCTCTTGCTTACGCCGGAC
>CALCMD010000023.1 GCA_937965795.1 uncultured Lachnospiraceae bacterium
CCGAATTCCCTGCCCCCGTTTGCGTGGGATACGTTTCCCCCCGGCCTGCGTACGGAATGAACGCAATCTCCCCACCAAACCGTGATTTGAAAGCGCACCCCACGGAAAAGGAGAGTGTACACACTCTCATGTATACACTCTCCCGAAAATCAGAACCGTACAATCCTTATTTTACTTTTACTTTCTTTCCAGCGCCTGCTTTTTTCACTTTCTTCAGCAGAGCTGCTTTCTGTTTCTTATTCAGTTTCTTCGCGCTTACAATCATCTTTGCGGAGGTTTTCTTAAATGCCTGTTTTCCAATCGTAGCCAGCGCTTTTCCTTTCAACTGAACGCTCTTCAGTTTCGTACATCCGGAGAACGCCTGCTTTCCAATCGTGGTAACGTTGGAACCGAGGATTACTTTTGTCAGTTTCTTATTGCCCTTCATAACATTTGCGCCAACTTCTACGACTTTGAAGGTTTCTCCATTCACCTTTACGGTCGCCGGAACGCTCATTTTCGCTGCCTTTTTATTCTTCACGCTGACAAGCTTTGCTGTTTTATTGACTGGATCAATGACTTCGTAGCGTCCAAGCTTCGTTTCAACCGGAGTACCAACAGCTACCGTACCGTTGTTTCCATTACCATTTCCATTTCCGTTACCACTTCCATCTCCATCGGTCTTCGGAGTAAGGCCTTCCAGTGCAGCTTTCACTGCATCTGCTGCCGCAAGTACTGCTGCCGCATCCTTTGTGGTGTCCTTCTTGACTGCCTCTGCATCATCCAGAGCTTTCTGAAGCGCTGCGATCGAATTTGCACTGAAGATGTCTGCTGCGCCTGACATCATCATTTCTGTTGCTGCCAGTACCTGCTCATCCAATACTGCTACTGCCTCGTCGCGTTCCTCCTGCGCTTTTGTTACCAGTCCGTCAATCGCTTCCTGAAGCTTTGTTGCCGCTGTTTCCAGCTTTCCTGCATCCTGGCTTCCATTATTGATCAGGTTCTGTGCATTTCTCTTTGCTGTTTCATATGCTTTTTTGGAAGCATCCGTATACTGGTCAAGGCTGCCCAGATCCCTTGCCAGAAGTCCGTTGATCTTGTCAAGCTGTGTCTGTACCGCTTTTGTTACCAGCCCTTCCATCGCATTTTCCAGACCTGTGATTGCCGTATTGATCGCCGCTTTATCCGTAGCGGAAACATTTTCTGCCGCAGTAATCGCTGCTTTTAAAGTATTCATGGTAGCTTCTGTATACTCAGCCGTCTTTGCCGCCTCTGTTCTGGCGTCCCCAAGTTTTTCTGCAAGTACCTGATTTGCATAATCCAGAGAGGAAATCACCTCGGTACGTGTATGGCTCGGATCATTCTGGCAGGTATAGGTCTTAACTCCGTCCGTAGTCGTCGTAACCGGAGTCGTAACCTTTCCTTCGTCATACTTATGTCCAAGTGCAGCCGTTTCCGTTGCATTGGATAATTTTGTATTACAGATCGCACAGTAGGTCTCTCCCGTGCTTCCTTTTCCTTCACAGGTAGCTGCGCGCATATTCTCTACACGCTTCTGTCCCTTATGCTGACAGTTTGCTCCTACCACAACACGATACGTTGTTCCGTCGACGGTCACCGTTGTTTCAGAATTTGCTTTTACAGCCGTAATCTCCACGCCTGCTGTCTGCGCCGTCTTATACAGCTTGGACTTCTGATTTCCAGCTGCTGGATAAAGCACGACGATTCCGTTTGCTACTTCATTGTCGATAAACTGTGTAATCAGATATTTCTTTCCGGAAGTAAGCTCAGATACGCGCTTATATCCCGGAATCGGATCAAGGTTTGTAATGACGTCCTGCTTTTCCAGGAACTCAAACCCATAATCACCCTTATCATTGGATTTGCTGGCGAATGCGTCAAAAGTCATAAACGGATAATGCCAGCAGACATATCTTCCGCCAGGATTGCAGATTTCAAAGGAAGGAGTTCCGTCTGCATTTCTCACCGGAGTGATGGTCTGGTCCTTGAGCTCCTCATTTCCTGCGAAATAGTTTGCAACCCCTTCATTTTTCAGGTATCCGTTTGCCTTCTCATTGTAAATATTCCACTTTTCTCCATTCTTTGTTACCAGCATCTCAGCATCTGCAAGACTGACATTTGTATTCTGCGTCTGTGCATAACCGCTTAAATCATAGACGGTATTGTCTCTTCCAAGACTGTTCAGGCAATCCGCCAGTCCGTCCGTCGTCCTGTTTCCTGTCGCTACCGTAGCAACGCTTGTGTTCCCTGCTGTAAACCGGGACGCACCGCTCAGAAAATATTTCTGTCCCGGTACCAGATTGATCACTGAATCCGCTGCATCTGCCTGTACAGCCGGACTCACCGGAAGAAGCGCTGCTGCCATCGCCAGTGAAACCACTGCGCTTAGACAACGGCTTTTCCAAGTTCTTGTTTGTTTTCTCATTGTCTCGTCTCCTTTACATTTTTCATTTTAAATTTATATTCTTTTCTTTAAAAAAGCATATACATTTCTTATCACACCCGGCCGTTCTGCGGCGGTGCGCCGGATAACAGTATTTTTTACCCACAATTATTTTCCAGAATTTCTCTTTGTCAATTTTGCTCTCACAAAGCCGACATAAAAGGAAGTCTGCGCACGCAAAAATTTCCATAAAATTCAAATACTTATACCGGTTTATTTGCAATACCTGTACATTTTTTATTTTTTGTCTGTACTTTTTCTATTCATTTTAAACAATAATAGAATCGTTTTACTTTTTTCATTATACCATTTTATCCATCTTTTTTCTTGTTAAAAGCAGTCCACTTTATGTCTTTTTTTGTATAATACGGAACTATAAAGGAAGAGCTGCCGCAATCCCCCGCGGCAGCTCTTTTGGGCGCAAAATATCATCACTCCTTTTGCCGGCAGATACTTTCACCCCATACCTGCCGCATCCTTTACGATCAGAAGCTGTTTTCCCGGCTTTAGCTCCTCCCCGTCCAGCCCATTCAGCTCCATAATACGCTTTGGCGTCGTATAGTAAGCTTTGGCAATATTCCAGAGACTGTCCTCCGGCTGAACAATATATCCTACGATGCCCGGCAGTTCCTGAATCTTCTTTAAATCCAGCTCATGCTCCTCCACATCCGTGATGCATGCTTCCTTATGCACCTGTACGATCAGTACGCCCAGATTCACCGAAGCTTTCACCTCCAGCTCCTCGCTGTCGATCATCATGGTAGAGAGCTGCTCCAGCTCTGTCTGGAGGGAAAATCTACAGTCAGGCTGAATTCCCTCCACTTCAATGGTATGCTGGAACGGCGCCATTCCCCGCATCCGCGCAAATGGGAGACTGTCGTCCGCCGTAATATAAAGGATACTTACATAGACCGCTCCTTCCACCTGAACGCCCCGCTCCGTAATTCGTGCGTCATCAATCCGTATCTCCCCTTTTCCGTGACAAATTTGCAGCATCCTGGGCTGTTTCGCTTCCATGCGGATGCGTTCGTTCGTTCTGCATTTTGAAAAGTTTTTAAGCACCAGGCTTTCATAAATCTCCTGGCTTGTAACAGGCGTAAGCTCCCGTACGGGCGTATAGACGTCCGCCAGTATTTCCACCTGTTCCTCCTCATAAAGCTTAATATCCAGCTCCAGAACCGCTTCCAATTGAAGCAGACGTTCTTCCCCGTCATAATCCGGACGTACCTCCAGGGTACTGGAAGCCAGCGTAATCTCCACATCGGGGATCATAGACGCCCTGCATTCCGCGCATTCAATGCTTCCGGATAACGGAAGCGCCGTCTCAACCCATTGCTTTGTGCCATTCTCATCGTCCCCCGCATACAGCACAAAGATAAACAATTCTCCACGGACGTCGATCTTTCCGTCCAGCACACGCACATCAGTGCCGCGAAGCTGCACGCTTTCCCAGAGCAGTTCTCCGATATTCGGTTTGTTGGACGCCAGATTAATCTCATCTTTCACACGCAGAATATCCCGCTTCTGCACCGTCAAAGAAAGCGGCGTAAGCTCTTTTGTCCTGACCGTCACTTCATCAATGCCGTGCAGTTCCACCGCCGCCTGCGTGTCATACAATTCCTCAATCGACGCGGAAAACGTAATCAGCGCCTGGACGCTCAGCTTTCTGGAGTTGATCAAATGTACGTTTAAATCCTCCATATCCCATTTTACCCGGATATTATCCCCCGCCGACACACCCTCCAGATTCAGCTTTTCTTCGAAAGGCACCCTCGTATCCAGCCTATGTATCTGACGCTCGCCATCGTCCGAAACATAGAGAATCTTCACTTCCAGATAACCGCCAAGCAGAACCTGATTCTCCAGAATCTTTGTCTCCTCAATTTTCAGATTCCCTTCTTCCTGAATAATATCGCCCACGTCGGATCTGCTGTCCGGCACATTCATATCTTCTTCCAGGGTAATCTGATTCATGGCCCTGCTTTTCTGGCGGTTCATGCGAATATTTTTTTTCAATAATTCCATACGAAAACCTCCCACATATTCTCTTATCAGTTTATGCGGAAGGTTTTTCAAAAAGAACCCGGTCTGTCTAATCAAAGGAGGCTTTCGCCGCCTGTTCCCTGATCTTGATCACGATGCAGGGGTAAGAAGCCTCATCCTGAATCTTCTGATCCTTTGGAGGACCGATCAGGCTGGTATCCACATGCAGTTCTTCCCCAGCCAGCCAGACCCCGTTTACAGCTATGCTGTAACCGCCTGTTTTCTGCTGCCCATACCCCCGCACCAGATAAGTATACCCCTGGTCTTCATAAGTCAGCTTCATTTCTCCCTGCTTATTTTTCTCAATAATTTCAGAAAGCTCTGCCGGAACCTCATCCGGTTCTACCACCGTAAATTCTATGTCCTTCTTTTCCGCCTCCTCTACCTGCTTCATCTCGCAGCCTGTCAGAAAAATCATCAGGCTTAAAAACCAGATTCCAAAAATCTGCAAACTTCTTTTCATCATCCATCAGCTCCGCTTTTTCTTTTATCCTATTAGGCAGATTCTGATTTTATGAATTACGATTGTCCAGAACTTCTCTTTGATACCTCTCTCTCAGACTTTTGGCCGTCTCCCGGTTTTCAAACGCATAACTTCCAAGCTTTCTGACCGGCATAATGCCCATCAGCGAATTGGTGACAAAGCACCCGTCGAATTCCGCCAGCTCCTCCGGCATGATTTTTCTCTCCGTAACCTCCAGACTTTCCACGAGATACTTCCGCAGAATGCCCGGAAGCAGCCCGCTGGAAATTTCCGGTGTGAAAACCCTTCCTTTCTTTACGAAAAAGATATTCGTTACCGCACCTTCACAGATTTCCCCACGGCTGTTCCGGAAAATCACCTCATCCAGTCCCTCTTCGGACGCCCGCCGTTTCTCCATGATAGAGTCCCCGTAATTCAGGGTCTTATGGTATGTGAAAGGAGAGGTCTCGTTTCGCCGCACCTTCGCAAAGTCCAGGACAAATCCTTTTTCATAAGTTTCCGGCGTATAAGGATTTTTCCCCGGCAAAAACAGCTTATTTTTTTCAGACACTACGATCTTCAATGCCCCGTATTTCACGGGATGTTCCCTCAGATACGCATACACCTCGTCTTTTGTTACCTGCCCGGAAAGCCCCAGAAACAGAAGCGCCCGGTTTAACCTCTCCAGATGCTCCCGCAGGAAAACCGGACGGCTATAAACCGCCACCGTCTCAAACGCACCCAGTCCAAAGAAAAATCCTTCATCCGCTTCTATTCTTTTCATCTCAATGCCTCCAGTACTGCTTTTGCTTTTTGCAGCGTTTCTTCATATTCAAATTCCAGCTCGGATTCAAAGGTGATACCGCCTCCCACGCCAAGCTGCCAGACGCCGTCCCGGTGCAGGGCCGTTCGTATGACGATATTGAAATCACAGTCCCCGTCCAGCGTCAGGTAACCGATGGAACCCGTGTAGAGATTTCTTCTCCCATGCTCCAGCTCGTCAATGATCTCCATCGCGCGCAGCTTTGGCGCGCCCGTGATCGAACCGCCCGGAAAAGCCGCTTCGATCAGATCCATCACGTCTTTTTCTTCTTCCAGGTCTCCTTCCACACACGATACCAGATGGAACACGGTCGCATACGTTTCTATTCCAAACAGTTCTGTCACCTTCACGCTGCCCGGCACGCATACACGGTTCAGGTCATTTCGCTCCAGATCGACGATCATCAAAAGCTCACTCTGATCTTTTTTCGACTCTTTCAGCTCCTTTTTCAGCGCGGCGTCCTCCTGGGGGCCGTCCCCCCGCTTTCTGGTTCCCTTGATCGGCCTGGTCACGACATGTCCTTTTTTCATCCGGAGAAAACGCTCCGGAGAAGCGCTGACGACCTGAAAATCCCCGTACTGAAAATAGCCGCCAAAAGGAGAGGGATTTGTCCTTCTTAGCTTTTTAAACACTTCATAAGGGGCTTTTTTGCTGCGTATGGTGAGCTGCTGCGTCAGATTCATCACGTAAATATCACCCTCCAGGATATTCTTTCTCACATCGTCGATCGCTTTCAGATATTCTTCCTTTTGAAAGTTCGCCGTCACCTCGGTTTCACAGGCTCGCTCCTGCTGCCAGCCCGGCTTGATTTTTTGTATCTGACACGCCAGCTCCTCTGCCTGTTCCCCGCTGTCTTTTTTCTCTCCGTTTGCAATGATATACAGCTTTTCCTCCCTGTGATCCTCCACCAGCAGCACGTCGTAAAAGCAGAGAATACATTCCGGAATATCCACCGTTTTTTCGTGGCGGCTCTTTACTCCCTCTTTTTTTCTCCCATAATCATAGGAAAAATAGCCAATGGCTCCAGAAATCATGGGAAGCCCGGTAGGATTCTCCTCCTGATGGTTCTTTAAATATTCTTTTACCCATTTTTCGAAAGGTTGTCCACATTCCTCTCCGTTTACCGTGAACTTATCCCCATTGACCAGGGTAAGATAGGGAAAAAGCCCGATGATGGAATACTGCCCCAGCCCGTTTCTTAAGGAGGAATCGAGAAACGCAGGCATTTCACTGTCGGCAAATTCTTCAAAAATCCGCTCCAGCGGCGGGTATTTTTCAAGCGCTTTTATGGTTCTCATATGCTCCCCCCCATCTGTCGCAGATTTTCACGAAATTCTCCAGAATTTCCCGTCCGTACTCCGTAAGGACTGCCTCCGGATGAAACTGCACTCCGTAAACCGGGCACGTCTTATGGTGTATTCCCATAATCACGCCATCCTCCGACACAGCGTCTACCGCCAGCTCCTTCGGAAAATCTTCCATATCCACGATGAGCGAATGGTATCTCGTCACCTGAATCCCCTGCGGCACCCTGTCAAAAAGCCCGCTTCCCAGATGGCGGATCGCCGACAGTTTTCCGTGCATGGGACGATTGCCTTTTTTTATCCGCGCGCCAAAATAATGACCCACGGACTGATGGCCCAGACATACGCCCAGGATTGGTATTTTTTCTTTAAATTGCTCTAAAATCCGCAGCGACTCTGCCGCGTCCGACGGCTTTCCCGGTCCCGGCGAGAGGATAATCCCCTCCGGATGCAAAGCCTCAATCTCAGAAAGCGTGATCTCCCTCGCACGCTTTACCAGAATCTCCCGTCCCAGCTCCCGGAAGGAAGCGGACAGATTATAGACAAACGAATCATAGTTATCCAGCATAAAATACATGGACCTCTCCTCACTTTCCCGAAATTCTTTCGGCATAGTCGTTATCCCGGAGTTTTCTTCCCAGGTCCGTATCCTTGCCAGCCTTTTTCTTTTTTTACAGTTTACCTCACCCTGCACATTTTCTCAAGTCTTTTTCTTGAATCCCCCTCATAAATACTTTATAATAAAAAGAAAAAATGCCCTACGGATTGTTCCGCACTTTGTGCTTTCACAATCCTGTCCCAAATTCGGATATCGTGAGGCTGACGCCCCACTTTTATCCTCATTTTGGGGCGGTTCATAAAGTCAAATTCTACTTATGTGCAAGCACAACGTGGAATTTGACTTTTGAACCTGGCATTATAAACATCAAAGGAGAGCTATACCTATGAATGCGACAGAAACCACAACGAAGAAAAAGCGCCTTTCCGGCATCCTGGTGCATCCCACCTCCTTCCCGTCCCCTTATGGAATCGGTGATCTGGGGCAGGGCGCCTATGACTTTATCGACTTTCTGGAAAAATCCGGCCAGCACCTCTGGCAGGTGCTTCCCTTAGGCCCTACCGGTTTTGGCGACTCTCCCTATCAGGGATTTTCCGCTTTTGCCGGACAGCCGCTCATCATCAGCCCCGCAAACTTAAAGGAGCTGGGACTTCTGTCCGATGCGGACTTTGCCGATATGCCTCAGTGGGACCCGAAAAAGATCGACTATGGAGCCGTTTTAAACTTTAAGACAGAGCTTTTTCATAAGGCTTACGCAAATTTCATCCACACCCCGGACAAGATGCTTCTGGAGGAATTTGAGGACTTCTGTCTCCGGCAAAACTTCTGGCTGGAGGACTACGCCCTGTTTATGGCGGCAAAGGACGCCCATGAGGGCCGCTGCTGGCTGGAATGGGAGCCTGAACTGAAAGACCCGGATGACGCGTCACGGAAAAAATGGGAGAAAAAGCTTGCTGAGGAGATTCGGTATTATCAATTCCTTCAGTTTCTGTTCTTCCGCCAGTGGAATGCTTTAAAGGAATACGCCAACGCCCGTTCGATTGAAATCATCGGCGACATCCCTATTTTCGTTTCTCTGGACAGTGTGGATGTATGGGCGCACAAAGACCTCTTCCAGCTCGATACGAAAGGCTACCCCACCTGCGTGGCAGGCGTGCCGCCAGACTATTTCAGCGCCACCGGACAGCTCTGGGGAAATCCGCTCTATGACTGGAAGGCTCATAAGAACGAAGATTACGCATGGTGGGTAGCCCGTGTGAAACACCAGATCGCCCTTACCGATTATCTGCGCATCGACCATTTCCGTGGATTTGAAGCCTACTGGGCGGTACCTGCGGGCGAAGAAACCGCCGTCAACGGCGAATGGGTGAAAGGGCCAAACGAAGAACTTTTCCTTGCGATCCAGAAGGAGCTTGGAGAGGATCTCCCGATTTTCGCCGAAGATCTTGGCGTTATTACACCGGAAGTCGAATGGCTTCGGGATATGTTCCATTTTCCGGGTATGCGCATTTTACAGTTTGCATTTGAAGGGCTGGGCGAGAGCGACTATCTTCCGCACAATTACACCACCACGAACTGCATCTGCTACACCGGCACCCACGACAATGACACCACTGCCGGATGGTATGCGAATATACCTGAAGAATGCCGTGATAAAATCCGGCGCTATGGAAATACAGACGGCGGCTGCATCAGTCTGGACTTCATTCGTTTTTGTATGGGAAGCATTGCAAAATATGCGATTTTCCCCATTCAGGACCTTTTACAGCTTGGAAGTGAAGCCCGTATGAACACACCGGGCGTGGCGGCTGACAACTGGGCCTTCCGTTATGAGACCCATGACCTCACACCAGACCGTGCCTCCTGGCTTTTCCAGACCACGAAACTATTTGGCCGTTAACCGGCAGAAAAGAGAACTGTTATGATTCGATTAATACTTATTGTGATTACAGTCGTCGGATTCCTGATTCTCTCCATTCCCATCCTCGCCGTGGAATGGATCATCGGGAAATTCGCTCCGCGCGCGCGCGATATTTCCTCCCTCCGCATCGTTCAGTTTATATTCAAACTCATCCTGCTTCTCACGGGAAGCAGGATTACGGTGATCGGGGAAGCGCATGTGCCGAAAGACACGCCGGTGCTTTACATCGGAAACCATCGAAGCCTTTTTGATACTGTTCTGACCTATGCCCGCTGTCCGGGCCTGACCGGCTATGTCTCAAAGGATTCTATGAAAAAGATTCCGATTCTGTCTATCTGGATGGAACGTCTCTACTGCCTGTTTCTGAACCGGACAGACATCCGGGAAGGCATGAAAACGATTCTGAAGGGCATCGAACAGATAAAAAACGGCATTTCCATGTGCATTTTCCCTGAGGGAACCAGAAGCACGGAACCAGAGATGCTTCCTTTTAAAGAGGGAAGTTTCAAAATGGCAGAAAAAACCGGATGTCCCATCATCCCTATGGCAATCACGAACACTGCCGATATCTTTGAAAATCATTTCCCGTGGATACGCCCGGCAAATGTCATCCTGGAGTATGGAGAACCCATCTGCATCAAAGAGCTGGCAAAGGAAGAACGGAAATTTCTGGGCACCTATACCAGGAATATCATCCAGGACATGCTAAAGGAACATCAGAAAATGCTTTAGTTTTTTACATACTTTTATCATATTTGTTTATTAGTATATCTGTGAAATACTTTAGAAACGGACAAGGAAGATTTGCAGATGACGGAGAATGTAAAAAAACTGATTTTTATTGTCGAGGACGACACGAAGCTGCGCCGGACCCTTCAGGATTTTCTTCATGCGAACGGTTATGAGACCTTAAGCGCCTGTGACGGGCAGGAGGCGCTTGACCTCTATTTTTCAAACAATCATAAAATTGACCTGATCTTACTGGACGGGATGCTGCCAAAGGTAGACGGATTCGAAGTACTGAAAGCCATTCGGGAGTATTCCGCAGTCCCTATCATTATGCTGACCGCCAGGGAAGCCGAGGAAGACCAGCTCACGGGATTAGAAAATGGAGCAGATAATTATATTACGAAGCCCTTTCTGCTGCGCGTCCTGAAAGCGCATATCGAAGTGCTCCTAAAAAGAGTGGGCGCTTCACCTGATGAAATTCAAAAGGGGGCGCTGCGCATTGAAACAGAATACCGCAAGGCATATCTGAAGGAGGAACTTCTCAATACGACTCCAAAAGAATTTGACCTGCTCGTGTATTTTATCCAGAACGAGAGCGTCGTACTCTCCAGAGAAGCCATTCTGGACGCAGTATGGGGCTATGACTATGACGGCGGCATCCGCACGGTCGATACGGTCGTAAAGCAGCTTCGGAAAAAAATGACGGAGCAATACCCCTATATCCAATCCATTTACGGGGTCGGATATCGTTTCGAGGTGACAGACGATGAATAAACTACGCACGCAAACTGTCATTGCTTTCTGCCTTTTTCTGACTATCATGCTGGGAGGGGCAGGAATTTTTTATTTCCTGTTTGCAGAAGATTATTATGTATCAAAGAAAAAATCCCTGATGAACACAGCCTTTGAAAATGTGAAGCTTCTTGATCTGGATACAATTGATTACGACAAGGACCCTTCGATCGCTTCTCTGGAAAATGAAAGCTTTTCCGTTATCATCTGCGATGAAAGCTTTCATCAGATATACTCCTCTAAAATATGGAATCCGGAGGAAACGATACAGACTACCATGCTTCCTGCAAAGCTTCTGTTTTCCACGGATGCACACGCCGTCTACCAGGAGGATGCCTCCCGGAAACCAATCCGGCTGTATGGTCTGATCCGGCAGGATGCACGTGATTATTATATTTATATTTATGAAAATACAACCACGATCCGCCGGAGTATCCGGTATGTCAACTCGTTCCTGAACGGGATTCTGCTGGTTGCCCTGGTACTGGGCAGTGCATTCGCCTGGGTAATCTGTTCACAGATCGTTAATCCCATCCAGAAAATCACACGTGTGGCGCAGAAGATCACGGAAAACGATTTCTCTGTCCGCGCTTCGGAATCCATTCATTCCTATGAATTGCAGAATCTGGCCCAGAGTATTAACCAAATGGCAGATAAGATTCAGCGGGATATCAACGATCTGAACAATTATAATTACCTGCTCCTGCGTCAGAACCGAAATATGGCAGAATTTGAAAAAGCCCGGAAAAACATTGTCAGCACGGCGACGCATGAACTGAAAACGCCCCTGGCGATCATTTCCAGCCAGGTAGAAATGCTTCAATACGAGTACGATGATTCCCAGAAGGATTATTATTTTTCCTCCATTATGGAAGAAATCGAAAAGATGAGCGGCCTGATCAGTAATATCCTTCATAACTCCTTTCAGTATGAATCGCTGCCCGATACCCTCATGGCGCGGGACAATCTCTCCGTTCTTTTCGAGACGCTGCTTCCGAAATACAAAATCTGGATGAGTGCGTCAAACATTACTTTCACCTCATCGGTTCAGGAGGACTGTTTCGCTGTTTTTGACGCCGTGCAGATCGAGCAGGCGGTAAACAATTACATCATGAATGCCTGCGGCCACACAAAGCCCGGACGTCAGATCACCCTTACGCTCCGCCAGGATGAGGACAGCATCTACTGTTCTGTATATAATGAGGGAAACGCCATCCCTGCTGAGGAACAGAGCCGCATCTGGATGAGCTTCTATCAGGCGGAAACCCAGAAAAAAAACACAAGCTCCCACGAAATCGGTCTCGGCCTGTTTATCGTGAAAGACATCATAAACCTGCATCATGGTACGTGCGGTGTATTTAACTGCCGCAAAGGCGTAGAATTCTGGTTCCGTCTGCCAAAGGCATAAATTGTTTTCTTTCACACATTCTTATCACATCTTTCATGTATATTACAAAAGTATAACGTGATGTTATACTTTTGTAATATACATGGGGGTGATATCCAAACATAACAAAATGGCAGGTCTTTCAGCTTTTCAGGCAGGCTCCGGCTAATATTCCAAAAATAAAAATCTTAGCCAATCTCTCCTTAGCCGGAGAACCGCCTGAAAACACGAAAGACCTGCTGTTTTCTACATTTCTTTCAGTATTTCCACAATCTTCGAAAAATTCATTCCATGCGACGCCTTCACCAATATGGTATCGTCTGCCTGAAGTTTTCCGGGCAGAATCTGCATCAGCTCTTCCATTGTCTCTGTATAAATCACTTCGCCGCATCCGCCCGCCTGTACTGCGGCCTCCGCCATATGACGGCTGAGAGCGCCCGTACAGATCAGGAGATCTATCTTATTTTTCGCCGCATGGACGCCTACCTCCGTATGCAGCTCTTCTGTATTTTCACCCAGTTCAAACATATCTCCCAGTACCGCCACCTTCCGATGCTTTGCGTCCTTTAAAACATCGAGAGACGCTTTCATGGATACCGGATTGGCATTGTAACAGTCATCAATAATCAGCCTGCCGCCCTTCTCAATGATATGGAACCGTCCGCCGATGGATTGCAGGTTTTCGACGCCCCTTTTCACCTCTGCGAGCGTCAGCCCCATCGAGATCCCCACAGCCGTCGCCGCAAGCGCATTCAGCACCATATGATAACCCGGCATCGGTATGTATACGATAAGGCTTTCCCCTCCTGCATGAATCCTGCACCGAATCCCTTTTAATCCCTGCGGTTCCAGTTCGTCCGCATAAATTTCCCTGCCGCTCTCCACGCCGAAAAAGACCGGGGCAATCCCCTTTATCTCTTTTATCGTGGCAAGCTTATCATCGTCTCCGTTCAGGATGACCGTGCCGTCCTCTGCCAGAAAATCAAAGATTTCGGACTTCGCGCGGAGAATTCCATCCCTGTCCTTTAAAAATTCCAGATGACATTGGCCGATATTTGTGATCACGCATACATCCGGCCGGGCGATCTTGCTTAAGCGGTGCATTTCCCCAAAATCACTGATGCCCATCTCAAGAACCGCCGCCTGATGTTCCTCTCTCAGCCGGAACACCGTCAGCGGAAGCCCCAGTTCATTGTTGAAATTTCCCAGCGTTTTCAGGACGCTATATTTTTCAGACAACACTGAAGCGATCACCTCTTTGGTGCTGGTCTTTCCCACGCTTCCTGTGATGCCCACGACCTTGACGTCAAGCTGCTTCCGGTAAAATTCCGCCATATCTTTGATGGCCTGAAGGGAGGATTTTACATGAATCCACGCACCTTTTGGATTCTCCAGTTTCTGCTCGGAAATCACGCACAGAGCGCCTTTTTCATATACGCCGGGAATAAATGTATGGCCGTCCACCCGTTCCCCCTGAACCGCCACAAACAGGCAGCCCTCCGCCGCCTGCCTGCTGTCGGTTGTGATTGCTGTCACTTCCCGCCTTCCTGTCTCTTCTGTTCCGTGGTAAATGCCGCCGCAGACCTCCGCGATACGGCATGGAGTCATATTTTTCATCATCTACTACCTTTCCACTCTTCTATTTCCCTGTGAAACCTCGATCAGTCTCTCGCACAAATCTCCGAAAGACATTCCCAGAGCCTGTGCTTCCTGCGGAAGAAGGCTGGTCGGCGTCATGCCCGGCAGCGTATTCGCCTCCAGACAGAACATTTCCCCCTGCTCATTCATCAGAAAATCAATGCGCCCGTAACTCTTTAAACGCAGCGCTTCATAAGCGCTGACCGCATAGCCCTGCATTCTGGCCGTCTGTTCTTCCGTAAGAACCGCCGGACAGGTCTCAATCGTGCTTCCAGCCTGATATTTATTTTTATAGTCATAAAAGCCTTCCAGCGGCGCAATCTCTATGATAGGATAAGCCTCCCCGTCCACAACGCCGACAGAAAATTCCCTTCCTTTTACATATTCCTCAATCACTGCTTCCGGTTCATAGCCAAATGCTTCTTCCAGCGCTTCCTCAAATTCCTCTTCTTTCTGTACGATATACACGCCCACGCTCGAACCGCCGCAGCAGGTCTTGACGACGCACGGAAAAGTAAAACCGTATTCTTCCGCCGTTTTTCTCTTCTCATCTCTATGTACCGTCACGCCTGCCGGAGTCGGCACCCCATTCTCACGGAAGATCTGCTTGGAAAGCCCTTTGTCCATCGCAAGCGCGCTTCCCAGATAATCGCTTCCCGTATACGGAATGCCAAACAGGTCAAAAGCCGCCTGTACTTTTCCGTTTTCTCCATTTTCTCCATGAAGCGCCATAAACACGATGTCAGCGGCCTTACACAGCGCCAGCACCTGCGGCCCAAAGAATTCTCTCTTCTCTGACGCCGCGCGCTCTGCCTGTATGTCAAAGCTTCTCATATAAGCCGCCGCGGCTTCCACATCATACGTCTCCGAAAAAGCCTCCTCTGCTCCGACGCCTTCCAGCCCAAAACAGACGTCTGCTAAAATAGCCTTATGCCCTTTTTCCCTGAGCGCCTCACAGACCTTCGTACCGGATACGATGGAAATCTCCCGCTCCGTACTGATGCCTCCTGCCAGAACTACGATTTTCATAAATTTCTCCTCCTGTTTACAAATCTACTACCGGCATATTGTCACTCTCTGTCTGCTCTTCCGACTCGGACTGCTGCTGATCCGTGACGTCCTCGCCCTTATCATTAATCACTCTCGTCTCCGCCGGCTGCGGAATATTACTGGTGCCTTTTCCCTGATCCGTTGCCCCACTGTAGCAGATGATCGGCGTCCCCACCGTTATATTTTCAAAGATGATCTTCGCCTGCTGCCAGGGTGTATTGATACAGCCATGAGAGCCGTCCGTCTTATAAATCGCTCCGCCATACGTACTCCTCCATTTGGAATCATGGATTCCCACGCCGTCATAAAACGGCATCCAGAAGTCTACCGGCGTCTTATAATCCTCTCCTTTTAAGACCGCTTTCTCCTCTTTATTGTATACACAGAAAATCCCTTCGGGAGAACCATTTTTCTTGCTCACATTTCCTGTGACGATCGGCGTATCCACCAGAAGCTCCCCGTCTTTATAAAACCACATGCGCTGGTTCGTATAGTCAATCTCCACATAGGTATCTCCGATGTCATTTCCATTCTCACCGTAATCCCTGGCTGTCTCCAGATAAAGCGGCGTTCTCTCCATAGACTCCCCATTCTTTAAAGCCTCCAGAAGAACCTCTACTTCTCCCGCCTCATCGATCTTCCAGCCATAGGTCTCATGCTTTACCGTGACGTTTTCGCCCAGGCTGGTCGTAAACTCCAGATCGTTTCCAAAGGTGTCATACTTTTTGGAGAGCGCCGTCATCCAGTCCGCTGCTTTGTTCCAGTTAAACTCCACGTTCAGGTCATCGTCCATTTCCATCCAGCCGCGGATGGTACTGTAATCCAGAATCTCCTGCGTGCCTCCGATCTTATATGTGATGACCTGATGGAAATACTGATTCAGCTTCTTCAGCTTTTTTCGAAGCTTTATATTCTTTTGCGTTACGGCAGGCTTCACATAGCAGCCGCCCGCTTCCAGATCGACCTCCGTCTCCCCTGCATCCACCGCCGCTTTCACCAGCTCATACGTTTTCTCTTTATCCAGTTGTGTACCTTCTTCTTCCGGCACGATCTCATAGCCCGCAGAGGTCTCCCTGATCTCTGCATCCTTCGGTTTTACGATTTTCTCTTCGTCCAGACAATCCAGATACTCCATTGCCGTTTTCAGCATTTCCTCGTCGTAAGTCGTCTGCGCCGTCATCGTATAAGTTTCCGGATGGAAATATGCCGGAAACCATAAAAAGGAATTCTGACTGTCCTTCAAATCCTGAATCGCACCGTCGGAAACATAGGAAAACTCCATCATCCCCCCGTCAAGATTTTCTGTTTTCCCTCCTCTGAGCTTTAAAACCAACGTATAATCTGAGACGTCTGTCGCAATCAGCTCCTCCGCCTGCTCCACGGTTTTTCCCGACACATCCATACCGTTGATCTCAGACCCCGGGAAAAAATGGCTGTTGAAATATACGCTGATTCCCAGATACACGGCCAGCATAATCAAAATCACTACGCTAAATACATATAAAACTGCTTTTGTACTTTTTTTCATACCCTTATCCTTTGCTGAAACATTTTAATACTTATACTTTACCCTACCTTCACATTTTATCACGGATTAAGAAAATGTAAATAAACGATTTGTAAATTCTCCAAGTAGCGCTTGCTTTTCTCACCGACATCCGCTATACTTTTTCATGTGTCCATAAGACACTCTTACTTCCGCATATGGATTTGACAGTTCGAGACCATCCTGTCATTAAACAAAACTAGGAACAGCTTTTATAACCCGTAACTATATCAGTTGTTGTGTAATCTATCTGGAGGTGAACAAATATGAATAAAGAAGATATGAGTAACGTGCAGAAGCTAACGCTTTCCGCTATGGTGATCGCACTGTATGTGACAGTGCTCGCCTGTACCCAGAGCTTTTCTTTCGGAGCATATCAGATTCGGATTGCAACATCCCTCTATGCTCTTTCTTATCTGTTTCCGTTCCTGGTTTTCCCGCTTGGTCTTGCAAATTTCATAGCCAATATGCTGTTCGGAGGTCTTGGCATCATCGATATGATTGGCGGATGTCTGGTCGGTATCCTGACGGCTGCACTGATTACAGGAATTCACCGTTTTAAATGGAACCCCTGCCTGATGATACTGCCAATCATATTGGTACCTGGTCTTGGCGTGTCTGTCTGGCTGTCTTTCCTGCTTCACATGCCATACCCTGCTCTGGCATTCAGCCTTTGCATCGGACAGATCATCCCGGCAATCTGCGGCTTTCTGCTCGTAAAGGCGCTGGAACACATCGTGGGAACGAAACATGTAAAAATGAAAGGAGTATAAACATATGAGTGGAAGATCACAGAAAGAATTGTCCGGCGTCACCCTGCTTGGCAATCAGAGAACAAAATATCACACAGATTATGCACCGGAAGTACTGGAAACCTTTCCAAACAAGCATCCTGAAAATGACTATTTTGTGAAGTTTAACTGCCCGGAATTTACCAGCCTCTGTCCTATGACCGGACAGCCGGATTTCGCCACCATTTACATTTCCTATGTTCCCGGCGAACGGATGGTGGAAAGCAAATCCCTGAAGCTCTATCTGTTCAGCTTCCGCAATCACGGAGACTTCCATGAAGACTGTGTAAATATCATCATGAAAGACCTGATCGCATTGATGGAGCCCAAATATATCGAAGTATGGGGCAAATTTACCCCCCGCGGCGGTATCTCCATCGACCCTTACTGTAACTATGGAAAACCGGGAACCTGCTGGGAAAAAGCCGCTTTTGAACGGCTGACCCATCATGACCTGTATCCGGAAAAAGTCGATAACCGTTAGGAGGCTGCTTTATGAAAGAAAAAGCGATGGTTCTGTTCAGCGGGGGCGTAGACAGCACCACCTGTCTGGCCCTGGCGATCGAACATTTCGGAAAGGAGCAGGTCATTCCCCTCTCCATCCGCTATGGGCAGAAACATATCAAAGAAATCGAGGCTGCAAAAAAGATTCTGCTCCACTATGGAATATCGGGAATGGAACTGAATCTTACGCCGATTTTTGCGCATAGCAACTGCTCTCTGCTCTCACATTCGACGGAAAAGATTCCCGAAGAATCCTACGCCGAGCAGTTAAAAGACCGGGACGGCGCCCCGGTCACTACCTACGTCCCCTTCCGCAACGGACTGTTTCTTGCCTCTGCCGCCAGTGTCGCCCTCTCTATGGATTGCTCTTATATCTATTATGGCGCCCACCACGACGATGCCGCCGGAAATGCGTATCCGGATTGCAGCGAAGCCTTTTATCACCATATGAACCAGGCTGTCTTTGAGGGCAGCGGAAAAGCGCTGAAGATCGAAGCGCCGTTTATCAACTGGAACAAGGCCCGCATCGTTCGGGAAGGCATTCGCCTGAAAGTCCCCTACGAGCTGACCTGGAGCTGTTATGAGGGCGGCGACACTCCCTGCGGACGATGCGGGACATGTATTGATCGGCAAAAAGCGTTTGCCGAAAATGGGATCGCTTTTTAAATTTTAGAGGTAGGATTCCCCGCCTGACATTCTGATTTTGACCGATTTGGTCTGAACATGTACGATATACAGATGCAGGGAGCGTTTATCACTCCCCTGCATCTGCAAAGATATGTTTTATGGATGCTCTATTGAGCCAAGAAAATATTCTTCATGATGAAATCGTCTTTTGAAATTCTTCCACAGATTTCGCACGTACCGCTGCCTTCATCATTCTTTTCAAAACTTCCAGGTTTCTTTCCTGCATGATTCTTACTTTCAAATCCTCCGGAACTTCGCCAAACTCTTCCAGCAATTCAAGTACAGATTCTGCCTTTCCTTCTGCCTTTCCTTCTGCCTTTGCTTCCGCACGCTCCTCCTTCAGCCATTCCTCTAATAGCATAAACCTTTCCTCCATTTCCCGGCTTTCCTTGATACGAAAAACAGATTCCTGAAGCTTTCTTACGAAACTATCACCAAAATCCCTTTCACTTTCCTTCACATCTGCCTTTACATATTCCAAAAATTTAATCAGTTCTCCGGAAACTTCACTGTCATTTTTCCCACAGGTACTCAGAAAAATACTGTGGCATCCATCTCCAAGACAAAATCCTGGCACCTGCCCACAATTCATATGAAACGTATAGCAGTATCTTTCCATTCCAAAAGGATCAAAATCACAGATAAAAATAACATACGCATCCGGAAGCTCCTCATAACCTCTTCCGCTCATAAGCAGTTCCATATCAATATGGCTATGATAATAGCGGCTTCTTCTTCCAAGATCCGCCTTCTGTACCATCTGCATCTCTACATTGTAACAGGTATTATCCTGATCCTTTGCGTAAATATCCAGACGCACCCCCTTATATTCCGGGTGGTAAACAATACTCTTTTCTTTACTGATTTCTACCCTTTCAACTGGAAATCCCAGTGCAAGCTCCAAAAAATGCCTGCAATTCTCCTCCTCCATCATAACCGCTCCAAACAGGAAATTATCTTTGATGGTCAATTCTTTCAGTTTTTTCTTTTTCTTCATTCTTCCTCCACTTCCGCTGAGGAATCCTACATACCAATTATAGCATGTCCTATTTTATTTGTAAATCCTTAGATTCTCTCTCTTGCAAAAAAACGGCAAAGAGCATAAAATAATGCTGTCAGAGAAAGGATGAGAGTTTATGGCAAAAGAAATAAAAACAAATGCAATGCGCATACTGGACAGAAACAAAATCCCTTATGAAGTGCTCACCTATGAATGCGATGAGTTTATTGACGGGCTGCACACCGCCGAAAAAACAGGCGCTCCCGTAGAACAATCCTTTAAAACTCTGGTTGCGCAGGGAAAGAGCGGGGAATATTATGTATTTGTGATTCCCATTGCAGAGGAGGTTCAGCTAAAGACGGCTGCAAAAGCAGTCGGTGAAAAATCAGTCGAAATGATTCATGTAAAGGACATTACGAAGATTACCGGATATGTGCGGGGCGGATGCAGCCCTCTTGGAATGAAAAAGCAGTTTCGTACCGTCATCGACAAGAGCGCTGAAAATTTTGAACAAATCTATGTGAGCGGCGGACGCATCGGCTCTACAATCAAGGTATCGCCGACAGCGCTTGCCAGAGTGGTACGGGCAAGCTTTGCGGCTATTGCGGGGTAGATTTCTTTCCTCTCTGCGGCTACTCTGTTTTAAAACAGCGCCGCCTGTCACTCTCTCCCCGCCAGATACACGAATTGATCATTCACACGGCGCATTGCATAATCCCTGTCAACGATGGACTCCACGAAATCTGCCCCTGTGGAATCCACCGGACATAAAGCTGCTCCCAACTTCTGCTCCGCTTCTTCCTGCGTCATATCATCGAGAAACACCTTTTCCCCGGTGCGGAACATATTTGAGGATACGAGAAGCGCTTCCCCGATTTCAAACCCGCCTTTCTGCATTTCGGAAAGCTGTTCCGTCAAATCCTGCCCGGTAATCAGCCCGGTAACTGTGATGGTCTCCCCGAAAAACCGGTTCCGGATGGGAACCACCTGCACCTCGACGCCCGGAAAGACTTTCCTCACTTCCTGCGCAAGCTCTTCGATTATCTTTGCGATCATCACGCCCGTGGCGACCGTCACTTTTCTTCGGATGCTCCTGTCACGCCCGGAATCCCGCCGTATCTCCCTCAGTTTTTCTTTTACCTCCTCCGTCAGCAGGCGCACCATGCCCACCCCGTTTTCCAACTGAAGATACCCGTCGTATCTTTCTGCTTCCGGCACAGGGTATCCTGCGAGATCATACATCTCGTCACTGGCATGTACGAAATGGATGCCGTATCTCTCCACGCACTCCCTTTGCTTCTGTTCCACAATTGCAATCGTTTCCCTCGCCTTTTCCTGTCCGGTCACTTCCAGCGGAAACAGTCCTTCCCGGAATTTTGTCAGTCCTGCCGGAACCACAGAAACGCTTTGCATACAGGGAATATATTTCTCCAAATCATTCAGGGTACGCACCAGCTCTGCGCCGTCGTTTACGCCCGCGCAAAGTACGACCTGGCCGTTCATCTCGATCTGATGCTCATAGAGCCTGTCGATATACCTGAGTACCTTCCCCGCAAAACGGTTATGAAGCATCTTGCAGCGCAGCTCCGGGTTGGTAGTCTGAACCGAAATGTTGATAGGCGCCAGATGATAACGGATAATCCGGTCAATATCCTTTTCTTTCATATTCGTCAGGGTAATATAATTTCCCTGCATAAAAGAAAGCCTGGAATCATCGTCTTTAAAATACAGCGTTTCCCGCATCCCCTTCGGCATCTGGTCAATAAAGCAGAAAATACATTTATTGCAGCAGGAGCGGTAATCACTCATTAAATCCGTCTCAAATTCAACGCCCAGATCCTCGTCATATTCCTTTTCTATTTCCAGCAGCCACTCTTCCCCATCCGCTTTTCGAATCAATATCTGCACAAATTCGTCCCTGATTCCAAAGCGGTAATCAAACACATCCTCGATTGTCTCTCCGTTCATTTCCAGAAGCTGGTCTCCCGGTTCTATCCCCATTTCCTCCGCAATCGAGTCTGGCAGTACCCCGGTGATTACATGGCCTTTCTTTCTTTTCTTTCCCCAATCCTTATCTCTCATAACGGTTTCCTTCCTGTGATATTCCTCTGTCTGCCAATGAATACGGAAAATCTGGCGCTAACAGCGCTCCCGCATTCGGATGTATCAAAAACAGGGAAGAAATTCATAAAATATGATTTCTTCCCTGTCCGGATTTTGAATAAGCGGAAATCCTTACTCCTCCGTCACCGAAAGCAGTTCTTCTGCTTCTTCCATCGCTGGAATTTCCTCATCAAACATATCCTCGTCGGCGTCCATCTCCGAGATTCCCAGCTCTATTTCATCCTCTTCTTCGTATTCTTCCATCTCCGTATCCAGCTTTACATTTCTGTAACGCTTCATACCCGTTCCGGCAGGAATCAGCTTACCGATGCAGACATTCTCTTTCAGGCCGATCAACGGATCGATCTTACCCTTGATCGCCGCCTCGGTCAGAACCTTTGTCGTCTCCTGGAAGGATGCCGCTGACAGGAAGGAATTGGTTGCCAGGGACGCCTTGGTAATACCAAGCATAACCTGTTTTCCTTCTGCCGGCTCGCCGCCTTTTGCGATCACTTTCTCATTTTCATCCTCAAAGTCGAGAATGTCAACCAGTGTGCCCGGAAGCAGATCGGTATCTCCGTTGTTCTCGATCCGAATCTTTTTCAGCATCTGGCGCACGATGACCTCGATGTGCTTATCGTTGATTTCTACACCCTGTAAACGGTATACGCGCTGTACCTCGCCAATCATATAGTCCTGTACGGCACGGACGCCCTTGATCTTCAAAAGATCATGCGGATTGATACTTCCTTCCGTCAGCTCATCTCCGGCCTCCAGGTATGCGCCGTCCTGCGCTTTGATTCTGGAACCATACGGAATCAGGTAAGTCTTGGAATCACCTGTTTCATTATTTGTCACCACGATCTCACGCTTTTTCTTCGTATCCTTGATATTTGCCACACCGGCGATTTCCGTGATAATCGCAAGACCCTTCGGTTTACGCGCCTCAAAAAGCTCCTCGACACGTGGAAGACCCTGTGTAATATCGCCGCCGGCCACACCGCCTGTATGGAACGTACGCATGGTAAGCTGCGTACCCGGCTCGCCGATAGACTGAGCCGCGATGATGCCGACAGACTCGCCCACCTGCACCGGCTCGCCGGTTGCCAGGTTCGACCCGTAACATTTCGCACAGATACCGATGTGTGACTTACAGGTCAGAATCGTTCGAATCTTGATCTTCTCGAACGGTTTTCCATTCTCATCCACACCTTCGGACATAATTCTCGCCGCGCGCTTCGGTGTAATCATATGGTTCGCCTTAACGATCACTTCACCGTCTTTATTCTTAATCGTCTCACAGGAGAAACGTCCTGTAATACGCTCCTGCAAGCTTTCAATCTCTTCTTTTCCGTCTGCAAATTCCTCTACATACATGCCTGGAATTTCGGTTCCTTCTTTGCCGGCACAGCAATCCGTCTCACGGATAATCAGATCCTGCGACACGTCTACCAGACGTCTGGTCAGATAACCGGAGTCGGCGGTACGCAGCGCCGTATCCGACAGACCTTTCCGCGCTCCATGCGCAGACATGAAGTACTCCAGAACGTCCAGACCTTCACGGAAGTTTGACTTAATTGGCAGCTCAATGGTGTGACCCGTCGTATCCGCCATCAGTCCACGCATACCGGCAAGCTGTTTGATCTGCTTATCAGAACCACGGGCTCCGGAATCCGCCATCATAAAGATGTTGTTATACTTATCCAGGCCGTCCAGCAGCGCCTTTGTCAGAATATCATCCGTCACCTTCCAGGTTTCTACGACTTCTTTATAACGCTCCTCCTCAGTAATCAGACCACGCTTATAGTTCTTCGTAATACGGTCTACCGTATCCTGTGCCTTCTGAATCAGCTCCGGCTTCTCAGGCGGAACCGTCATGTCCGAAATAGATACGGTCATGGCCGCCCTTGTGGAATACTTGTATCCCATCGCCTTGATGTCATCCAACACCTCTGCGGTTCTTGTCGCACCGTGCGTGTTGATAACCTTCTCCAGAATCTGCTTAAGCTGTTTCTTTCCTACCAGGAAATCCACCTCCGGTTTCAGGAAGTTCTCAGGATTCCTTCTGTCTACAAATCCCAGATCCTGCGGCAGAATTTCGTTGAAGATAAAACGTCCCAGCGTGGATTCCACGATTCCCGTTACCACTTCCCCGGTCGGTTTTTTCCTTGAAACACGCACTTTGATTCTTGTCTGTAAGGTCAGCACTTTATTCTCATAAGCAAGGATCGCCTCGTTTACATTTTTAAACACTTTTCCTTCGCCGATGGAGCCAGGTCTTTCCTGTGTCAGATAGTAAATACCAAGTACCATATCCTGTGAAGGTACTGCCACAGGGCCGCCGTCCGACGGCTTCAGCAGGTTGTTCGGTGAAAGCAGAAGGAAACGGCACTCTGCCTGTGCTTCCACGGAAAGCGGAAGATGCACGGCCATCTGGTCGCCGTCGAAGTCTGCGTTGAACGCAGTACATACCAGCGGATGCAGCTTGATCGCCTTACCCTCTACCAGAATCGGTTCAAATGCCTGGATACCCAGTCTGTGCAGCGTAGGGGCGCGGTTCAGCATAACCGGATGCTCTCTGATCACCTCTTCAAGCACATCCCAGACCTCTGTCTCCAGACGCTCTACCATTTTCTTTGCGCTCTTAATATTGTGGGAAATTCCCTTCGCTACGAGTTCTTTCATCACGAACGGCTTAAACAGTTCGATCGCCATTTCTTTTGGCAGGCCGCACTGGTAAATTTTCAGCTCCGGCCCAACGACGATAACGGAACGTCCGGAATAGTCGACACGCTTGCCCAACAGGTTCTGACGGAAACGCCCGGACTTTCCTTTCAGCATATCCGACAGGGATTTCAGCGCCCTGTTTCCCGGCCCCGTTACCGGACGGCCGCGACGCCCGTTGTCAATCAGGGCGTCGACCGCCTCCTGGAGCATACGTTTCTCATTGCGCACAATGATCTCCGGCGCGCCCAGATCGAGAAGTCTCTGCAAACGGTTATTTCTGTTGATAATTCTCCGGTACAGGTCATTTAAGTCGGACGTAGCGAAACGTCCGCCATCCAACTGAACCATCGGCCGTAAATCCGGCGGAATCACCGGAATCACGGTCATAATCATCCACTCCGGACGGTTTCCGGACTCCCGGAACGCTTCTACCACTTCCAGGCGCTTGATAATTCTCGCACGTTTCTGTCCGGTGGACTCCTTTAATCCTTTTTTCAGTTCCGCAGAATCTTTTTCCAGGTCAATGGCTTCGAGAAGTTCTTTGATGGCCTCCGCACCCATTCCCGCGCGGAACGTACTTCCGTATTTCTCTCTGGCTTCCTGAAACTCCCTCTCTGTCAGCACCTGCTTATACTGTAAATCTGTCTCTCCCTTATCCAGCACGATATAATTGGCGAAATACAGGACTTTCTCCAGTGTTCTCGGAGATAAATCCAGAATCAGTCCCATTCTGGACGGGATTCCTTTAAAGTACCAGATGTGGGATACCGGAGCCGCCAGCTCGATATGCCCCATACGCTCGCGGCGCACGCTGGATTTGGTAACCTCTACCCCGCATCGGTCGCAGATAACGCCCTTATAACGAATCTTTTTATACTTCCCGCAGTGACACTCCCAGTCCTTGCTCGGCCCGAAAATGCGCTCACAGAATAAGCCTTCTTTTTCTGGCTTTAAGGTTCTGTAATTTATGGTTTCCGGTTTCTTCACCTCGCCTCTGGACCACTCTCTGATCTTTTCCGGAGATGCCAAACCGATTTTAATTGCATCAAAAGTCATTGGCTGATACACTTCATTGTTCGCTGTTTCTGGCATTGATCGTTCTCCTTTCAAACTAACACGCCTCTTTGTTCCTTCCTGGCCTTATTCCTCGTCTCCGTCAAAGGACTCTTCCAGTAAGAGCACTGCGTCATCCTCTTCTTCCTCCACGTCTATCAGTTCACCGCCCTCAAATTCCTGCTGTGTATAGCCGTGTTCTCCAAAAAATTCCTGGTTATCATTGTATTGCTTGTCATCCATAATATGGTTCATATCGGTATCGCCGTAATCTACGGTTTCCATAATCTCCACTTCCTTATGCGTTCCGTTCTCTTCACGAAGGACTTTTACATCCAGTCCGAGGGACTGGAGCTCTTTGAGCAGTACCTTGAAAGATTCCGGAATACCAGGCTCAGGAATATTGTCACCCTTGATAATCGCCTCATAAGTCTTTACACGTCCGATCACATCATCTGACTTCACGGTCAGGATTTCCTGAAGCGTATAGCTTGCGCCATATGCCTCCAGAGCCCAAACCTCCATCTCTCCGAAACGCTGTCCGCCGAACTGCGCTTTCCCGCCCAGCGGCTGCTGCGTTACCAGGGAGTACGGGCCGGTGGAACGCGCATGTATCTTGTCGTCTACCAGATGGTGCAGCTTCAGGTAGTGCATGTGCCCGATCGTAACCGGACTGTCAAAGTATTCTCCGGTACGTCCGTCACGCAGTCTTACCTTACCATCTCTGGAGAGAGGAACGCCCTTCCACAACGCTCTGTGCGCCCTGTTTTTTTCCAGATATTCCATGACTTCCTCATCCAGGATGTCTTTATATTTTTCATAGAAGGTTCCTTCTCCGGCTGTATAACCGTTGTCATAATCCCAGTTCTCTTTCTCCTCTTCATCGAACGGAAGATTTACATAATCATTTGCCAGATCGAGGGTATCCATGATATCCTGCTCATTCGCCCCGTCAAAGACCGGAGTGGAAATATTAAATCCGAGGGCTTTCGCAGCCAGGCTCAGATGAATCTCCAGCACCTGTCCGATATTCATACGGGAAGGCACGCCCAGCGGGTTCAGCACAATATCCAGCGGCCGTCCGTTTGGCAGGAACGGCATATCCTCGACCGGAAGCACACGGGAAACGACA
Source organism: uncultured Lachnospiraceae bacterium (assembly GCA_937965795.1). GTDB lineage: Bacteria > Bacillota > Clostridia > Lachnospirales > Lachnospiraceae > Hominisplanchenecus_A. The sequence goes on from CALCMD010000023.1 coordinate 26,696, forward strand.
CCTTTGTTTCCGTGACGTCCCGCCATTTTATCGCCTACCGAAATCTTTCTCTTCTGGGCGATGTAGATGCGGACTGCCTGATTCACGCCCGGAGACAGCTCGTCTCCATTCTCTCTGGTGAACACACGGGCGTCTACCACGATACCATACTCGCCGTGCGGCACCTTCAGGGAGGTATCTCTTACCTCACGTGCCTTCTCACCGAAGATGGCTCTCAGAAGTCTTTCCTCAGCCGTCAGCTCTGTCTCCCCTTTTGGAGTAACCTTTCCGACCAGAATGTCGCCGGCGCGAACCTCTGCGCCAATCCGGATGATACCTCTCTCATCCAGGTCTTTCAGCGCGTCGTCGCCAACGCCCGGCACGTCTCTTGTAATCTCTTCCGGCCCAAGCTTCGTATCCCTCGCCTCAGCCTCATATTCTTCAATGTGAACGGATGTATAGACATCGTTCATCACCAGTCTTTCACTTAAGAGCACGGCATCCTCGTAATTGTATCCCTCCCAGGTCATAAAACCGATCAGCGGATTTTTCCCCAGGGCAATCTCGCCGTTTGATGTGGATGGTCCATCTGCGATCACCTGTCCCGCCGCCACACGGTCGCCCTTGTATACGATCGGTCTCTGGTTATAGCAGTTGCTCTGATTACTTCTCGCAAATTTTGTCAGATGGTATACATCCTTCGTTCCATCATCATTCTTTACGATAATCTCTTTGGAAGTGGAACGCTCGATCGTGCCGTTCTTTTTCGCAACCACGCACACGCCAGAGTCAACCGCCGTCTTTACCTCCATACCGGTTCCTACGACAGGCGCTTCCGTCGTCAGAAGCGGCACCGCCTGACGCTGCATGTTCGAACCCATCAGCGCACGGTTCGCGTCGTCGTTCTCCAGGAACGGAATCAGTGCGGTAGCCACAGAGAATACCATCTTCGGAGAAACGTCCATATAGTCAAACATACGTCTCTCGTACTCCTGTGTCTCCTCTCTGTAACGTCCGGAAACATTTTTGTGAATAAAATGTCCGTTTTCATCTAACGGCTCATTCGCCTGTGCTACATGATAATTATCCTCTTCGTCCGCCGTCATGTAAACGACCTCGTCGGTTACGCGCGGATTTTTCGGGTCTGTCTTGTCGATCTTACGGTACGGCGCTTCTACAAACCCGTATTCATTGATTCTGGCATAAGTCGCCAGAGAGTTGATCAGACCGATGTTCGGTCCCTCAGGCGTCTCGATCGGACACATTCTTCCATAATGGGAATAGTGCACGTCACGCACCTCGAATCCCGCTCTGTCCCTTGACAGACCGCCGGGACCCAGGGCGGAAAGACGTCTCTTATGTGTCAGCTCGCCCAGAGGATTATTCTGATCCATGAACTGGGACAACTGGGAAGAACCGAAGAACTCCTTTACTGCCGCAGTTACCGGTTTTATATTAATCAGGGACTGCGGGGAAATCCCCTCCAGATCCTGTGTCGTCATTCTTTCACGTACCACACGCTCCAGCCTGGAAAGACCGATGCGGTACTGGTTCTGAAGCAGCTCTCCCACCGCGCGGATACGCCGGTTCCCCAGATGGTCGATATCGTCATCGTTTCCAATGCCGTACTCCAGATGAATGTTATAGTTAATGGAAGCCAAGATGTCTTCCTTCGTAATGTGTTTCGGAATCAGGTCGTGGATGTCTCTTTTGATCGCTGCCTTGACGTCTTCAATATCGTCATTTTCTTCCAGTATTTTTTCAAGCACCGGGTAGTATACTAACTCTGTAACACCCAGAGACTTCCGCTCCGCCTTGTCCAGCTCCACGAAATTCGTGATGTCCACCATCATGCTGGAGAGAACCTTTACATTTCTCTCTTCCGTGCGTATCCACACATAAGGAACGGCTGCATTCTGAATCGTGTCAGCCAGCTCACGGGTCACTTCCGTGCCTGCCTCCGCCAGAATCTCTCCGGTCGTGGTGTCTACCACGTCCTCCGCCAGTACATGTCCCGCAATACGGTTGCGGAGCATCAGCTTTTTATTGAATTTATAACGCCCGACCTTCGCCAGATCGTACCTTCTCGGATCGAAGAACATGCTCATAATCAGACTTTCCGCACTCTCTACCGCAAGAGGCTCGCCCGGACGAATCTTCTTATACAGCTCCAAAAGACCTTCCTGGTAGCTCTCGGCAGTATCTTTGGTCAGGCTGGCTAAAATCTTCGGCTCCTCCCCAAACAGCTCGATGATCTCAGCATTCGTTCCAAGTCCCAGCGCACGAATCAAAACGGTTATCGGAACCTTTCTGGTTCTGTCTACGCGAACATAGAAAATGTCATTGGAATCCGTCTCATATTCCAGCCATGCACCACGATTCGGAATGACTGTGGAAGAAAACAGCTTTTTACCTAATTTATCATGGGCAATCGCATAATAAATGCCCGGCGAACGTACGAGCTGGCTGACGATAACACGCTCTGCGCCATTAATCACGAAGGTTCCCGTCGCCGTCATCAGCGGAAGATCACCCATAAAGATCTCATGCTCGTTGATTTCGTCATTTTCTTTGTTATGGAGTCGCACTCTTACTTTTAAAGGAGCCGCGAAGGTTGCGTCGCGCTCTTTGCATTCTTCGATTGAATACTTTACATCGTCTTCACACAAAGTAAAATCCACGAATTCCAGACTAAGCTTTCCACTGTAATCTGTAATCGGAGATATATCATCAAAAACTTCTTTTAGGCCCTCATCCAGAAACCACTGGTAGGAATCCTTCTGAACCTCGATAAGGTTCGGCATCTCAAGCACTTCTTTCTGCCTTGAGTAGCTCATACGGAAGCTTTTGCCGCTTTTGATTGGACGGATTCTGTTTTTCTCCATTGACATTTCACCCCTGTTCTTTCTATCTCAATATGATATGTTTCACCGTTACATCCCACTTGGGGAACTGCAACAATTCTCCTGGGCACTTTTGGGCAGACTAACCCCATATGGGCACAATCCTACACAATAGTGCATCCTCCATGATAGCAAATAGAAAAGTCAATGTCAAGAGCGACATTGACTTTTTTTACCTGTTTTTCGTGTCTTTTTTTCGTGTTTTCCCGTCCTACTCCCGCTCATCCATCGGGACAAAGTCCACATGCTCGCCCACATACTTATATGCGGGACGGATGATCTTTCCTGCGTTCATCAGCTCCTCCAGGCGGTGTGCGCTCCATCCCGGAATACGCGCGATCGCAAAGATCGGCGTAAACAGTTCCTCCGGGATTCCCAGCATCGTATAGACAAATCCACTGTAGAAATCCACGTTCGCACAGACATTTTTAAACATTTTCCGATGCTCCATAATCAGGCGTCCGGCCAGGCGTTCTACCAGTTCATAAAGGGCGAACTCCTCCATTCTTCCCTTTTCCTCCGCCAGCTTTCTGGCAAACTCTTTCAAAATCACCTCGCGGGGGTCGGACAGGGTATAAACCGCATGTCCCATACCGTAAATCAGCCCGGCATGGTCAAAGACTTCTTTATTTAAGATTTTTTTCAGATAGGACGCCACTTCATCCTCGTTTGTCCAGTCATTCACATTCGCCTTAATATCATCAAACATGTACTGCACCTTGAGGTTTGCCCCTCCATGTCTCGGTCCTTTCAGCGATCCAATGGAAGCCGCCACCGCTGAAAAAGTATCCGTGCCTGACGACGTCACCACATGGGTCGTAAAGGAGGAATTATTTCCGCCGCCGTGCTCCGCATGGAGTATCAGGGCAATATCCAGTACCTGTGCCTCCAGCTCCGTGTAGACGCCGTCCGGGCGCAGCGTCAGCAGCATATTTTCCGCCATAGAAAGCCCTCTCTGCGGGTTTCGGATAAACAGGGTCTCATCTTTCCGGAAGTGACGGTAGGAGTGATAAGAATAGACTGCGATCAGCGGCAGCTTTGCAATCAGTTCCAGGCTCTGTCTGAGTACGTTTTCCAGCGAAATGTCCTCCGGGTCAGGATCGTAAGTATAAAGGGTCAGGATGCACCGCTGCATGGAATTCATAATGTTCGCATTGGAAGCCTTCATCACCACATCCCGGACAAAACGCCCGCTCAGCGTCTCCAGCTCAAACATCAGATTCACAAAGCAGTCCAGCTCTTTTCTGTTCGGAAGCCTCCCGAACAAAAGAAGATAGATCGTTTCTTCAAATCCGAATTTTCTTCCCTGCAATCCGGCTACCAGCTCCGTAACATTCACTCCCTGATAATACAGCCTTCCTTCTGACGGAATCATACGTCCCCCTTCGAGGCTGTAGGCGCACACGTCTGAAATCTCCGTCAGACCGGTAAGTACGCCTTTTCCTGTCGCGTCACGCAGTCCCCTTTTTACATCGTATTCCAGATACAGGTTCGGATCAATCCTGTGATTCTTCATCAATTCCTTTTCCAGACGGATCATATCCTTCTTAAACGCTCCCATATCTTCCAGATTCATCATTTCATTTGCCATTCGTGCGCCCTCCTCTGCTTGTCAGATTCTTAATCGTCCCCTATTTTACATGAATCCCGAAAACATTACAAGAGCTTTTTCCTACCCTTTCACCTGCTGCTTTCTGAGAATCAGCCAGGTTCCCGCAAGGCATACAAGGCCAAGCCCCGTTCCCGCCAGTATCCAGCCGTTTACAGGAACCGCCCGAAAAAGGCGAAAAGCCCCTCTGCCGATCACGCCAAAAACCGTCTGCGGCGCATCCTCTGCGGCGTCTATGACTCTTGGGCCTCCTATGCACAGAATCATCCAGACCGCCCACTGCACCCAGAAAGCTTTCTGCCCGAAACGCATCACCAAAACCCCGCTAAGTCCTCCGACCGCAGGCATCACAAACGCCGCCGGAATTCCCAGACGCCAAATCCACGCCGTTATATCCATCTCCTCCCCAAGCCCTGGAAACATCCGGGTATATATCTGTCCTTCTGCCACGCCAAGAACCAGAAGAAACAAAACGATCATCACATTTAACACTGCATTTACGATATAAAAAGATACGAAGAAACGAGCTCTGGTACATCCCGCCGCCACTTCAAGATCAAAATAAATCCTGATCTGCATGATTGCCGTCAGAATTCCCACAGCTCCTCCCGCCATGCCGCCCATCAAGGTCGCAATTCTAAAGTACGAGGTCGATTCCGCCTCGTTCACCGTCAGAATGACGCCAAGAATACATCCCGCCACCCAGAACACGGAAATCAAAAGCACATACCACGCCCAGTCACGCCACATGACCTGAAACTGTTTTTTGATTGTCTGTAACATCCCTTTCACCTCCCTGTTATGCACGCACTTCCAGCTTTCTAAGCGCCAGCATAGCTGCGCCCCCTGCCAGAACATACAGTACGATTCCGCTTACCAGTATCCATGCGGTATTCCTATCCATCAGAAAATGCTGAATCTCCGCAACCGTCTGATGGCCGAGAAGCGCCACCCCTGCGCCGAAGATACCTCCCATCAGCGCTGCGACGATTGTCGTCACGATAATTCCTTTTCTCCCCCATCTGGCAGCCACTGCTCCCATAAACATCCCAAATGCCCCGAACATCAGGAGCGCTCCGGCCGTAACGGCCATTCCTTCGGCTACATTCTCCATTTCGGACGCCGGACTCAGCCAGAACAATCCTGCTACCGCCGCAATCGCCAGAACCAGTCCGCCGGTACTGAGAAAGATGCCCGCCGTCACACCCCGCCTGGTCGCATTCAGGGAAAGCAGTACCGGCACATATGACTGAAATTGTGAGATCGTACCGACTACCATCAGGAAGATACTGACAAGTATCACATAGGCAGGATACAGAACGCACACCGTCTGCAAGATTTCTCTGCCATTTCCTGTAAGCGCCACGTTTCCCCCGCCGAAAAGGATCATCAACCCCATAGCGGAAGCCAGGCTGATCCCTATATATTGCAGCAGAAGTTTTCCCCAGTACTTTACTTTTTTCCCGCACATATTATGCCTCCTCTCCGCAGAGCGCCACAAAGATTTTTTCCAGGGAAGGCTTCTGGATGCTTACCTCATATCCCTTTCGAATCTCTTCGCCAGGCTCCAGAAGTACCGTCACTCCGCGGCTTCGCCCTATTTTTTCCTCGTGATGAAGCCGCAGCCCGGCAGTCGCCGCCGCCACTTCTTCCTCATGTCCGCTTACATGAAAGCTCCGTTCCAGCAATTCCTGGGTATTTTCCTTCAGCAGTATCTTCCCTTTATCCAGAATTATGACTTCTTCAAAAATATCCGCCGCTTCTTCAATGATATGTGTGGAAACGACAAAGGTCCTGCCTGTCTCCAGATACTCTTCCATCAGGATTTTATAGAATTTCTCTCTCGCCACTACATCCAGGCCGGAGGTCGGCTCATCCAGGAAGGTAAACCTGGCCTTGCTCGCCAGCGCCACAAGCACCGTCACCATCGACATCATACCTTTGGAAAGCTTTCCGATCCGTTTCTTTATATCCAGATCAAATTCCCGGATCAGACGGTCTGCCATCTTCTGATCCCAGTGCGGCAGAAACGCGGCCGCAATCCGCAGATATTCTTTCACTTTCATCGTGTTCGCTCCGTTGCCCGAAGTCGCCTTCAGTTCTCTGGAAAAGCACAGATTCTCAAGCACAGAAGGATTCTCCCATACCGGCTTTCCACCAAAAACCACGCTTCCTTTTGTCGCCGGGTTCTGCGCCGTCAGAACAGAAAGCAGCGTGGTCTTTCCTGCGCCGTTCCGTCCGATCATCCCGTAAATTTTTCCTTCTTCCAGCTCCAGGTTTATATCACAGAGCACATCCTTCCCGCCATATGTTTTCGTAATTCCTTTTCCGATTAACTGACTCATCTTATCTTCCTCCCGTCTCCGAACGCTCAATCATCTCGATCAGTTCCCGTTTTGTGATACCGAGGCTTCCCGCCTCTGCCAACAGGCTTCTTACATAATCATCGTAAAAATTTCTCTTTCGTTTTTCCATGATTTTTTCTTTGGCTCCCTCTGCTACAAACATTCCAATCCCCCGTTTCTTTTGCAGAATCTCCTCATTGACCAGAAGGTTGATACCCTTCGCCGCCGTAGCCGGATTAATGGAGTAAAATTTCGCCAGTTCATTTGTACTGGGAACACGCTCATTTTCCAGCAGAATATCCCGCAGAATATCATTTTCTATCATCTCTTTTATCTGAAGATAAATGGATTTTTCCTGATTCAGGATTTCATTCAACCCCTTTCACCTCCTTTTGTTTATTGGTTCATTACTTATGTAATTAACCATATCACCAAGCAGGCTGTTTGTCAATCCTTTTTTTGATCCTTTTAAAAGCGGGCCTCTCCCTTCATTGACATCCCTCCGTTTCCATGCTAATTTATGTTTGACGAACAGATACTGCGGAGGCTCCGGTGGAGTCCTGTTTCGTCATCATTCTTCATTAACCACTGATTTCAGAAAGGACAAACACATGACAAGACAGGAATTTCAGGAACTTATCAACCAGGGGCCTCTGATTTTAGACGGCGCCACCGGCTCGAATCTTATGAAAGCCGGAATGCCAAAAGGCGTCTGCACCGAACAATGGATACTGGAACATAAAAATATCCTGATCGATCTTCAAAAAAAATATATCGAGGCAGGTTCCCGCATCCTCTATGCCCCCACGTTTGCCGCCAACCGGATTTCGCTGGCGGAACATGGCCTGGAGAACGAAATGGAACCTATGATTTCGGAACTGGTAAATCTTTCAAAATCCTGCGTAAAAGAAGGGTGCTATGTTGCAGGGGATTTGACCACGACAGGAAAGACCGATCTTCCCTACGAAGAGCTGTACGCCGTGTATCAGGAGCAGATTTCCTGCCTGCATAACGCAGGGGTGGATCTTCTCGTGGCGGAAACCATGATGACCTTAGACGAAACGATGGCTGCGGTAGAAGCGGCGCATGCCGTATGCGGCCTGCCGATTCTCTGCTCTTTGACGATTGAATCAGATGGAAGCCTGTTCTTTGGCGGAAATATCTTCGAAACCGCCGCCGCGCTTCAGGAAATCGGCGCCGACGCCGTAGGAATCAACTGTTCTTCCGGACCAGATCAGTTTGAGTCCATCATATCCACCTTAAAAGCCGCCCTGGACATTCCCATCATTGCCAAGCCCAACGCCGGAATGCCCGTCATTGATGAAAAAGGAGAAGCCCACTACAGTATGGAAGCGCCGGAATTCGCACGCCATATGAAACGGCTTGTGGAGCTGGGGGCGGATATTGTCGGCGGATGCTGCGGCACCACGCCTGCATTTATCAAAGAACTGGTGAACATATTATAGGAAAGACAAAAAGAAGCATCGCGCCCGGTACGCTGCGATGCTCCTTTTTGTCTATTTTATTTTTGCATTTTTTGATAATCCTTTTTTATACAGGAATTTTTTGTACGCCGCCCTTTTTGCTTTCGGCGCCTTTACCTTCGCCTTTGCGAATGTCTTTGCGAACGCTTTCGCCCCAACGGTCTTTGCCGTCAACTTCTTCGAATTGATTTGAATCGTTTTCAGCTTTTTACATTGGAAGAACGCTTTTTTTCCAATCTTGCTTACATTCTTTCCAATGATGACTTTTTTCAGTCTGGTGTTTTTCTGGAATGCCTTCGCTGCGATCTCCGTAATCTGGAATTGCTTTTCCCCGATCTTAACCGTCGCTTTGATATTCACGGATGCTTTTGGCTTTTTCATGCCGGTCAGCGCCACTGTGCCTGCTGTGACACTGGTAACTTTATAACGGAAATTATTGATTTCCCATGTACTTCCTTCTTTTATGCCGTCATCCTGCTTTTTATCATCCGGAAGCCCCGGTTTATTCTGTTCTTCCAGTCTGGCAAGCGCACGTTCCGCTTCCTCAAGGACTGCCAGAAGCTCCCGGCTCACCATCTGCTTCTGTTCCGGCGTCAGGATATTGTATGCGTTTCTCGCCGCCTCGACCGCAGCTTTGTCCTTTTGCAAGTCGGAAACCGTCCCAATCGCATGGATCTTATCTTCCGCTTCCTTCGCCTTCAAAAGATCCCCTGCGCTCACGATTTTTTCTGTTTTGGGAACAACCGGCTCCTGGAGGGTTCCTTCGGGCGTAAATCCTCCCGCAGATTCCGTAAAGGCTGCGGCAAATTCCTCGTAGGTACCGGAAGCCGCCTCATTCTTCATCTTTTCAGAGGACGAACGCAGGCGGGTATAGAGACTCACCGCCACCTCCTGCTCCGTACCCTGCGTCGGGTCATCGCACCACAGGAAATAGGTGGAACCGACGACATGCGAATCTTCCACGTTCTGATTTCCAGCAAAGGTATTGTTCTGGAACTGGGCGTAAATCCCGGCCGGGGTCTTTTTCGTTCCCGCGTCTCCTACCGGCTTTTTCCAGTTATCGTCGCCGCCTGTCAGGATATCATAGAAATCTCCATGCCCGTTGATCATGCCAAACCCCTGCTCTGCCAGCAATCCCGGCGAAGCATAACGGAAGCTGTTCATGCCGTTATAACACCAGTATTCCGCCTCGTCGATGTTCTGCCAGGTATGCGTCGTCAGGTCCCCATTATAGTACAACGGGTCATTAAAAGAACGCACTTTTTTTATACCGATCTGCTTTAATTCCCCCGCAAGGCTGTCCAGGTAGTCCGCCACTGCCCCATATTTCCCTTCCGTGGAAGCCACCGGCGTCCCCCAGTTATAAGCGCCATGAAGGAATTCGTCTCCCCCTACATGGAAGGTGGTACAGCCCCTCGACACGAAATACGCCGCGTATTTTTTTACAAGCGCCTTCATAAAGGCGGTCGCCTCTTCATTCTCAACATTCAGTTCCCCATTCGACGAATACTTCTGAAATGGTTCCTTTCCACAAATCCATCCCGTATGCCCCGGCGTATCCAGACATGGTACGATTTCCACGCCATACTCCCCGGCCGTTGCAATGATTTCATCCATATCGCTTTCACCAAGCCAGGAATCCGGATCGGTCACGCCGCCCGGAAGAACGGAAAGGTCCTCATCACTGACCCCGTCTCCGTCGATATCCAATGTCATATCATTTAATGCGAAACGGAAACCTGTCCCATTCGAGAAATCCACCTCAAGCTGATTCATCTGAAGCCAGGACAGCTCTTTGATCAGCGAAATGATCCACTCTTTCGAAAAATATTTTCTGCCGCAGTCCAGATGAAAGATACGCTGCGTCACGTCCGGCGTCTCTGACGCGTCGGTTACCTCTCTCCCAAGCATAAGGCTTTTCAGAATATTCCTCAGTCCGTACATCGCACTGACCGGGCTTTCTGCAATCACGGATACTTTTCCCTCGCCCGAAACGATTTCAAACGAATCTTCTCCGGAGGCGCCGGTCACCTGCACCAGAAGGTCTCCGCTCTGCGCCTGTGACGCCTCTCCATATACGATCTGCATCGAATCACAGATTCCTTTTGCCTCAAACTCCGCGCCAATGAAAGAAACCTTCTGCGCAAGATCCGTTCCATCAGGATTCTCTTCACTGACAATAAAAATCCGCTGTGGGACAAAGGCTTCTTCCTTTCCCTCTTCTTTTGCAGATGCCGAAAACGGAAGCATCACAAACGTCATGCAGACTACAAGCAAAAAAGCCGCTGCCTTTGAAACATAATTCCTTTCCATATACCATCCCTCTTTCTTTTTTTCATATTAAAATTTTAGCATAAGGAAAAAAGAAAATCAATGCAGCAAAAAAATACGTGGAACTTCTTTTTAAGAAGTTCCACGCGGGTGCAATCCCATACCCTTTGCTAAATAATCCGCGCACTTCCCGTCGAATCCTCCTCACGGACGTTACCTCTACAGTTAACTCGGCCCAGGCTGCCTTACGGCACACAGAAGGTTCCGCTTAGTGCTGCTGCATTCCTGCCCTGACACGGTTCACAGAGTTCTGTTGCGTAAGACCCGGACGTCAACGCCACTTATAGAGGGCAGCTCCGCAAGAAAAGACCCTCTGTTCCGTATCACCCCTGCTGTAGCGGATTGCCT
>CALCMD010000024.1 GCA_937965795.1 uncultured Lachnospiraceae bacterium
TGAGAAGGATTGCTCAGAAGATGCACCTGACCGATGGCATAGATTTCTTTTACAATTGTAAAACTCGGTTTCATATAGCTGATACTATGCTCAAACTCTTTATTTAACCTTATATGGAAAATAAAGAGCAACAGCGCCGATGCGACCTGCCCTATCACGGTAGCGTAGGCAGCACCCTCTACTCCCATCTCAGGAACCGGTCCCAGCCCATAGATCATAATGGGATCAAGAATGATATTTACAACGGCCCCCACAACCTGACCTATTGTGGAATAAAGAGACCGTCCGGTTGCCTGTAACAGCTTTTCAAACAAAGAAAAGAAGATGATTCCGAACGAGATCACACAGCAGATCCTCAGATAACTTGTTCCCATAGAAATTACCTGCGGATCTACGGTCTGGGAAGAAATATATGCCTTCACGCCGAAAATTCCAAACAGTAACCATACAACATATATAACTGCTCCCAAAAACAGGCTGTTTCCTGCCACTTTCGCCGCTTTTTTCATATTCCCCTGTCCCAGCGTCATTGCCAGAAGCGCATTGGTTCCTACACCTGTTCCAACACCAATCGCTACCATCAGCATCTGCACCGGGAATACCAGTGTCAGTGCATTCAGTGCCGCCTCGCTTCCCACTTTCATATTTCCGACGAAGGCACTGTCCACAATATTATAGACTGCCTGCAATGCCATGGATAAGATCATTGGTATCCCCATTTGCACCATCAGCTTATTTACCGGCATTTCCTTCATTCTGTTACTTTCTGCCATTTTCTAATCCTCCTTGTTTTTCTGCATAAAAAAAGCATGCACTTATCCCATAAGCTGGACTTACGCTGATAAGCTACACACTTTTTAGGCAGATATAAAATAAAAAACGAGTAACAAAACTGGATTTACGCTGGTTTGCTACTCGTTTGTTTGTAATTATATTTCCTGTTTTAAAAAAAGTCAAACAAAATTTTCTTGCATTTTCCAAATTCAACTCATTTCTTTTATGCAAAATGCACAATAATATAGCCATTATCTTATTGTCATTTCCTCAAAACTTTATTTTTAACATTGACTTTTGGAAACCTTATCTGCTAAAATAATTTCGCCAGGCAGCAAGCAGCGTAGAATCTTCGGTGGATTTTACGCTGCTTTTTTGTTGAGTATCAGGCATACTTTTGTGTATCGTGCTTACGCTGCATGTGCGTAGTTTTTAGGCAGCTTTTCTCTGATAAAGACTCCAAGAAAATCACATAACATGGAGGTTACCCAAATGCAATCAAAACCGCAAACCAACTATCTGGGAGAAGAAAAAATCCCTAAACTCATGCTTAAATTTTCAATTCCCTGTATCTTATCCCTGCTCGTCAGCGCACTCTACAACATTGTAGACCAGATATTCATTGGTAACAGTGAATTGAGTGCTTTAGGCAATGCCGCAACTGGTGTGGTATTTCCGATTTTCATTATTGCGCAGGCCTTTGCATGGTGTTTTGGAGATGGCTGCGCCGCCTATCTTAACATTTGCCAGGGAAAAAAAGATATGGAAAATGCACCTGTTTGTATCGGGAGCGGTATTACTATTACTTTATTGACGAGTATTGTTCTGTTGGCAATATTCTTTCCACTCAAAACACAGCTTTTGACGTTGTTTGGAGCATCAGAGAACAGTATCGGCATGGCAATCGAGTATTTTAATATCATTCTTGTGTTCTTTCCGATTTTTATGCTGATGAATATGATGAACGCTGTGATACGAGCTGATGGTAGTCCGGCAAGTTCTATGGCGTCTATGCTTGCAGGAGCCATTGTAAACATCATTCTTGATCCAGTATTTATTTTGGGGCTTCATTGGGGAATGAAAGGCGCCGCTCTTGCAACTGTAATCGGTCAAACCGTATCTTTTGTGATTAGCGCGATATATTTCTTTCACACAAAGACATTCCGATTAACATGGAAAAATTTTGTTCCTAAATTCAGCATATTCTTGATAGCTCTGAAATTAGGTGTGTCCTCTTTTATTACGCAGATGACAATCGTGATTATTTCATTGGTCTGCAACATGACACTGGCAAAATATGGCGCGCTTTCCCATTATGGAATTGATATCCCAATTGCCATTATCGGTATTGAAAGTAAGGTGTTCACTGTTGTAATCAACCTTGTTGTCGGTATTATTTTAGGCTGCCAGCCGATTATCAGTTATAACTATGGGGCTAAAAATTATGAGCGTGTAAAATTAACGTATCGGTATGTTCTAACCGCAACAATTGTGATCGCACTTGCAGCTACGTTACTGTTTGAATTTGCCCCGGACTTGGTTGTCGGTATGTTCGGACAGCCTACAAACATTCCAAATCCGAAAGATTATTGGCAGTTTGCAGAAATGACATTCCGCATTTTCCTGTCATTCGTTATTTTTACCTGCACCATTAAAATGACTTCTATTTTCTTTCAGGCAGTCGGCAAACCTATTCATGCGATTATTTCGTCAATTACCAGAGATATTATTTGTTTCGTGCCAATGGTTATGATTCTTCCCCGGTTCCTCGGAATTGAAGGTATTCTTTACGCAGCCCCGATAGCAGATTTTATTGCTATCATTGTAGCTGTCACTATGACAGTAAGTTTTATGCGGTCATTGAGGAAAGATACCCCGCTTGCAGAATCTGCGAAACCTGTACTTGAAACATCTAAGCAAGGAAGGGAGTATCCCAAAAGCCCCCGCAAATAGCACATTCACGCCACTTACAGGGGTTCTCATTCTTATCGCTATACGCCTGATTTCGACAAATTTCCATGCGACTGTTGCCAACCTCGCCTTCGCCTTTCAGGCTTGGTGAGGTTGGCAACGCTGCATAGCTTCCAACATACGGTTCATCTGCGTCCTGCGGACTTGATTCACCTAGTTTCCTGCCATCTGTTTTGCAACTTCCTCCGCAAAGTTCTCTTCCTTCTTCTCCAGACCCTCTCCTGTCTCGAAACGAACGAATCCTTTCACTGTGATCTTTGCGCCGTTTGCCTTTGCTACTTCCTCTACATACTTCTCAACAGACTGCTTTCCGTCCTCTGCCTTTACATATACCTGGTCGAGCAGACAGATTTCTTTCATCTCTTTGTTGATACGTCCGTTGATCATGCCCTGGATAACCTTCTCAGGCTTCTGGGACTCCTTCGGGTCGTTCATGATCTGTGCCATGAGAATTTCTTTCTCATGTGCGATAAACTCCTCGCTAACCTCGCTTCTGTTGGTGTACTGCGGCTTCAGGGCTGCTACCTGCATGGCCACGTTCTTTGCCATCTCTTTTACAGCGTCATTTACGACATCTGTCTCTACGTCAACGAGAACGCCGATCTTTCCGCCCATATGCGTATAGGAAGCCACGAAACCGTTCTCCTCTTTCACCTGTGCGAAACGGCGGATGTTCATATTTTCGCCGATAACTGCGATCTGATGAGCCAGTTCTTCCGCTACTGTAGCAGACTCGCTGTAAGTCCACTCTTCTGCCAGGAATCCTTCTACGTCAGCAGCCTCTGTCGTCAGAGCCTGTGCCGCTACCTGTTCTACATATGCCTGGAACTTTTCATTCTTGGCAACGAAGTCTGTCTCAGCGTTTACCTCAACAGCGACAGCTTTCTTATCATCCTCGGAAACCTTCAGCATAACGATACCTTCTGCCGCGATTCTTCCTGCTTTCTTCTGAGCGGTAGCCAGTCCCTTTTCTCTCAGGAACTCAACTGCTTTATCCATATCGCCGTCTGTAGCTGTAAGAGCCTTCTTGCAGTCCATCATGCCGGCGCCTGTCATTTCACGTAATTCTTTTACCATCTTTGCTGTAATAGCCATTTTCAATTCCCTCCGTGATTCTGATATCTTACTCCTCGGTTGCCTCTGCCGTTTCCTCAGCAGCTTCTTCTACTTCTGCCTCAGCGCCCTGATTTGCCTCGATAACTGCGTCTGCCATCTTGGAAACGATTAATTTTACGGCTCTGATCGCATCGTCATTTCCAGGGATTACATAATCCAGCTCTTCCGGGTCACAGTTTGTATCACAGATACCGATCAGAGGAATTCCCAGAGTATGAGCTTCCTGTACACAGATTCTTTCTTTCTTCGGGTCTACTACGAAAATAGCGTCCGGAAGCTTCTTCATTTCCTTGATGCCGCCCAGATTTTTCTGAAGCTTATCCATCTCTTTCTTTAATGCGATTACTTCTTTCTTCGGAAGAACGTCAAAGGTTCCGTCCTCCTGCATTGCCTCAATATCTTTTAAGCGTTTTACTCTGCTCTGGATGGTCTTGAAGTTTGTCAGCATACCGCCTAACCATCTCTCGTTTACATAGAACATGTCGCAGCGCTCTGCCTCTGCCTTTACAGCGTCCTGCGCCTGCTTCTTGGTTCCCACGAAAAGAATCGTGCCGCCCTCTGCTGCAATGTCAGAAACCGCCTTATATGCTGTATCTACCATTCCTACGGATTTCTGTAAGTCGATGATATAGATTCCGTTTCTCTCTGTGTAGATGTACGGAGCCATCTTAGGGTTCCATCTTCTTGTCTGATGTCCAAAATGAACACCTGCCTCCAGTAACTGCTTCATTGAAATTACACTCATGTTTTTTCTCCTTTTTGGTTTTTCTTCCGCATGCTTTTACTCCCTGGGAGACCGCTTCCCGGCACCTTCCCCGGAATCCGCACTGCGTGATTCATTTTTGCCTCTGGTAGTATACCACAGGAAAATGGCAGATTCAAGCAGTTTCGAAATTTTTCTCCAAAATCTCCGTCCCGTTCACTTTTTCATCTTCCCATTCTCAAAGTTCCGCAGGAGCACACTCCCAGCCCATCCCGCCGCAATTCCGATCAGGGCGCCAGCCAGCACGTCCGACGGATAGTGGACATAAAGATACATGCGTGAAAAAGCCAGAAGAACCGCCAGGATCAACGCCGGAATCCACAGACGGTTTCTGCCGAAATACAGCGCTGACGCCGATGCAAAGGCCGCCGCCGTATGGCCGGACGGAAAGGAATAATCCAAAGGTCTGGCAATCAAAAGCTCAATCATCGTATTTACTTCATAGGGGCGGGTACGTGCCACCAGCGGCTTTAAAATCACATTGCACAAAAGCGCTTCCAGCGCCAGGCTGACTGCCAGAATCCCTCCCACTCTTCGCGTTTTGGGAATAACAAGCAGTACAAACGCACAGAAAATCCAGAGAATCCCGTAATCCCCAAGCCGTGTAATCCACGGCATTACAGCGTCAAACAGATCATTCCGGAAATATGTTTGCATAAAATCTAAAATGGAAATATCCATTCTCTTATCCTCCCCTTTCGTGGCAGATTCGTTTCTTTTCGAATCGTATTTTAGAGTCCGGATTATTATAACATACTTTTTACAGTTAGAAACAGAAGAATCGGCGCCGTGCGAAAATCCCGCAGCGCCGATTCCATATTGGAAAGTTTTCTATCTTTCCTCTGCTTATTTCTTATCGAAATGCCCGCACATAGGTGTTTGTGGTATTGACATTCGATTTTACCCTGAATTTGAATAACCTGATCTGCGACCGTTTTACATATCCGATCGCCCCGTTCGTAAATACGACCTGGTAATACCCGTTGATCTTCTGACTGTTCAGAATGAGCTTCGTATTCTTCATCAGCCTTCCGATGCGCTTTCCGTTTCCTGTCGCATCGCTGTAGATATAGGTCAGCGTCTTTGTCTTTGCCGTCCGGTACAGGGTAACCTGCGGCGCCGAGCTTACTTTTCCATTGTTTTTATTCTTCTTTGGCTTTGTCGCAACACCGTAACGGAATTCCCGATCCAATTTTACGCAGTCCGCCGCTACATAACCGGTTCCCAGAGAACCTGTGCCATAGCGGATCTGATAATAGCCGCCGCTCTGCCCGGTGACAAGCACTCTCGTTCCAGTCGGAGCTACTGTGTTTGCTCCGTAGCCAGGACCTGTATAGATCCACGTGGTTGAGGAGATTTCTCCGTTTGAGGCGTTATCCCCGCTTGTCGTTCCTCCGGAGGTCACAGATACATAAGCAGACCTTACGTATGCGTAGCCGCCGTTGTAACGGATCTTATACCATTCGCCTACTGTATCCACAATCGTCACGGACGTACCTCTTGCATACTGCCCAAGCTGTATGCCCTGGAGACTTGCCGTGCTGCGGATAAACAGAGCGTCTGCCGTCGTCACACCATATTTGATTTCCGGTTTCTGCTTTTTGCCTGCTTTTACAGTCAGCCTGCACTTCGCTTCGTATCCGTTTGCCGTGATGGCAGTAATGGTCGTTTTTCCTTTCTTTTTGCAGGTAACAATACCAAACTCATCGACCGATGCAACAGTCGGGTCGGAGCTGGTCCAGTAGACTACTTTATTGTACGCGTCTGCCGGCAGCACCGTTGCGCCAAGCCTGAACATCTTGCCTTCTTTCCTTGTCAGCTTTGTTTTATTCAGCGTAATGCCTGTCGTCACCTGTCTGACATTGACTCTCACTTTATCGCTGACAACGCCAAAGTGATTGTCTTTTGCAGTGATCGTAATATAACAATTTCCGCTTCCTACTGTCACAATTCGTTCCGTATAAGTATCATAATATGCCACTTTTGGATTGCTGGTCGTCCAGACAACTTCCTTTTCCGTCGTGTAATCCGGATTGAACTGGTAGTCGATCTGAATTTTTTTGCCATTATAGCTGGTAATATTGTGTTTATCCAGGGTAACTGCATAGGGAGCTGCAATCACTTTCACCAGAATCTCTGCCCGCATACCGTTGTATGCTGTTGCGTACACCCATGTCTCTCCAATCGCTTTTGCATGGATCTTCCCGTAGCTGTCCACAGACAGGATTGCATCATTGCTGACACTCCATGTCACCTTTGTGTCTGCCGGAACGGTTTCCCCTCCATTGAATACCGGGGAGAGGGTATAATCCTCGTTCAGGTAGAGGGTCGTCCTGTCCTTTTCAAACCTTACGTCCTTGACTGCGGTTTTGATATAAACCAGAGCTTCTGCCGTATAAATGCTTCCGTCCGCCATTTCCATAGACACTGTGACAGTTACCAGCCCTGCCGGGGCATCTTTCGCTACCGTGGCGACTCCTTTGGAGTCTACCGTCACATAAGGGCTGTCGGATGCCCATGTGATTTTGCCCTCTATCGCGTCTTCCGGTGACAGCTTCGTCTCAAAGGCAATGGACGTTCCCGGATATACCTCGGAACGTTCCGGCGTCATGGAAAGGGAGATGCCATCTCCGCCCACAACGATCTGGATCATGCCGACTGCCGGCGTTCCATAGCCGTCAGCGCCGTACCCGCCGCTCAGGCATTTTGCATAAATATAGGTCATTCCTTTTCCTGTTGCCGTTACTTTTCCGTTCTCATCTACAACTGCAACCGATTCATCCTCGCTTCCCCACAGGAGCGTCTTGTCATAGGCGTTCTGTGGTTCGATTACTGCTTTTAGCTGGATGGTCTCCCCAATCCGTTTTGCATAGATTGTCTCTGCCGAATCGGTATCCACTCTTCTGACTTCCACGGTCTCAACCGGGGCTTTTACGAGTACCTCCGCACGTGCGAATGCGTCATGCTCCTGGCCTTTTTCATCCACCCAGCGGATGGTTCCTTTCACATAAGTGAAGCCTCCGCTGACTGCCGTGATCTTCCCTTCAGAATCGATGGATGCGATTTCCGGATCGTCGGATTCCCATGTGATGCCCGTATACTCCGCATTTGCAGGTACCGGTGCCGCTGAGATAAATGCACTCTGCCCCTTCCAGAGCTCATAACGGGTTTCTGAAAGCTCCACACCGTTTACACTCTGTTTTACGGTTATTTTTATCTTGGCACGCAGTCCGTTATAGGCCGCCGCATAAATGTATGTGGTTCCCGGCGCTTTTGCCGTTACAATGCCGGTAGCATTCACAGAAGCCACATTCTCATTCCCACTGGTCCAGATGAGCGCCGTATCATATGGCAGCGAGTTTCCGCCGTTCCATTTCACGTATCCGCTCAGATCATCGGTATTTCCCGTATAGATTATCATCTCGTCTTCTGTAAATTCTATGCTCTCTGCATCCTGTAAAGCTGTTACTGTAAGTTTTGCAGAAGCAGTCAGCTCACCGACCGTTGTAGTTCCTGTAATAATGAACCGGCCTGCTTGTAACGGGGTAAAGCTGATGCTGTCATAGTTCTGTGTGAGGATATAGTCGGTATTTTCTGTTGCTTCCTGTCCGTCCAAAGTCACCGTATAGGTAACCTCTGCATTCTTCGGAGCTTTGATTACGCCAACCTGTATGGTTTCTTCTGTCACCAGCTCTGCCATTGTCTCTTCAAATGCCAGGGAAGTCCTTCCATAAACGGTAACAAGGAAAGCCATCTCCGATCCATCCGGCGCGGCGGCTGTCACATATGTGATTCCTTCCGCAACTGCCACGACGCTGTTTCCTACAATTTTTGCAATCGCTGCGTTTTCTGTACTCCAGGTAACTTTTCCGGCCACCGCCTGCACATCCGGTAAAACTTTTGTCTCAGTACCGCCAATCTGAAGCACTGCTTCCCAGATAATGTCCAGAGATTCTTCGGTAAAGCCGCCCTGTGAAACAGCTACAAGGAAGTTCACTTTGCTTCCGTCCGGAGCTGTCACTGTCACGGTTGTATTTCCCTTCCCCTGCGCGTATACGATTCCATCCGTTACCGTTGCTACGGAAGCATCCTCTGTCGTCCACGTAAAGGTGGCAGGGTCTGCCTGAATTGCCCCGCAGGTATCTTCTACCAGTTTGCTCAGGTCTTTATAAGCATCCTGCGCACTGTCCAGCGTAAGGTTGATGACCCGGCTTTCGCCGTCCTTTAATCTCACGCCTGAAATATCTGCCGCTTCTACCGTTACCGTAAAGATTACTTTTGTTCCATCCGGTGCGTTTGCTGTCACAACTGCTGTTCCCGCTGCCCTTGCGACAAGAACTCCGCTGAGCGCTGCCACAATGCTTTCATCGGAATTGCTCCAGGTGATCTGATCCCGTAATGCTTTGTCGTTCGGGTTCATCGGCTGGGTATCGTCCAGTGCGCCCGTCAGGGACACGGTAATATACTGCCACAGGTCTTCGATTTCTTTTCCTCCCAGTTTCAGGGCGATCTGCGCATCTTCCCCTTCCACAGTTACTTTCGGAGCTGCCAGTACTTTCACGGATACTGCGAGTTCACTTCCGTCAGGCGCTGTCGCAATGGCTGCGGTCTCCCCTTCTGCTACTGCCTGCACCAGATAATTTCCTGCGATCCGGGCAATGCCTTCCTCCAGGATGCTCCAGGTTACGGAACCTCCGTCAACCGTTACCTCCGGAAGCTCTCTGCTTTCCTTGCCTGTCACATCAAGCTGAAGTACGATCTGGCTGCTGTCAAAGGAATCCTTATCCAGGAAAGTTCCGGCAGAAACCGTTACGACGAACTGTACTTCCGAGCCGTCCGGCGCTTCTACAGTTACTATTGTATGTCCGGTACTTACCGCCTTTACGGTTCCGTTTGCCACAACCGCTACCGTCTCATTCTGGCTTCTCCAGGTAAATCCTTTTACGTCCGCTCCCGCAACTGTCGTAGATGCTACCGCATTTGACAGATCCTTTGCAGCATTTGTCTTGCTGTCCAGTGTCAGGTTTACAATATTTTCGCCTGTGAGGACGACATTTGCTTTTACAACCGCTCTTACCAGAACGGTGAAGGTTACATAATATCCGTCTTTTGTGTATGCCGTGACAACTGCGGTTCCCGGCGCTGCTGCTTCTACTACGCCATCTGTCACAGACGCCACTTCTTCTTTGTTTACTGTCCAGATAATATCTGTAATATCCCCGTCTGAGACTTCCACATATTCCCTCAGGTTCGGCTCATAGGCTTCTCCTTCGGTCATTTCTAGGACTTTTTTCGCATTCTCCGTATACCGGATGGTCACCGGAGCCGGCTCTGTCGTGTCGATTACGTGGAAAGTAAACAGCACGCTCTGTCCTGCAAGCCCGGCTTTCACATGGACAGTTCCCACCTTCTGGAAATTCACCACACGGCCCGTGACATCTGCAAGCGCACTGTCTGACGATGTGCAGATCACGTCGTCCAGGGTATATTCCCCTGCATTTTCCAGATGCAGGTAAGCATCCAGATTCAGAGACTTCTGCTCTTTCAGGTCAATATCAAATTCGGTCTGTGCCGCTGTCAGCACCATAGCTGCTTCTACATTTACCAGGAAAGTCACATAATACCCATCCACTGTCGTGGCTGTGATGACTGTGCTTCCTGCGGAGATTCCTTTGACTACACCGTCTGTTGCCGTTGCCGTGCCTTCATCCGCAGAGCTCCAGCTAACGTCTGTGATATCCCCGCCTGTTACCTGGACATACTCTCGCAGATTAACCGGATATAACTGGCCTTCCAGAATATTCAGTATCTTCTGTTCTTCCGTGACGCCATCCGCATAGTCAATGGTTACCGGGTCCGGCTCTGTCGTATCGATTACGTGGAAGGTAAACAGCACGCTCTGTCCTGCAAGTTCCGCTTTCACATAGACAGTTCCCGGCGTATTGAAGGTTACTATCCCTCCATCGACCGCTGCCAGTTCCCCTGAGACAACCGTGTATTCTGTAGCGTCCAGGCTTTCCCCGTCTGCATTCTCCAGGTTCAGGTAAGTCCTCAGGTTGAAGGTTTTCTGTTCCTTCAGGTCAATGTCAAATTCTGTTTTCGATGCGCCAAACTTCACGCCTGCTTTTATAAGGACTGTGAAGGTTACATAGTACCCATCCTTTGTGGAGGCTGTGACGACTGCCGTTCCCGGCGCTGCCGCTTTTACCACGCCGTCCGTCACTTTCGCCACGGATGTGTCATCCACGCTCCAGACAATGTCTGTAATATCTCCGTCTGAGACTTCCACATATTCCCTCAGGTTCGGCTCATAGGCTTCTCCTTCAGTCATTTCCAGGACTTTTTTCGCATTCTCCGCATAGTCGATGGTTACCGGGTCCGGCTCTGTCGTGTCCGTCACATAAAAGGTAAAGATGACATGCGCCCCGCCGTTTTCGGCGCGTACATATGTCACACCGGTATTCCCTGCAAACTCCACGACGCCGTTTCCATCTACGGTCAGAATTTCCCCGTTAAACCCTGTATAAACGGTTTCCTCTTTCTTTCCGTTTTTCACGGTCAGGAGTGTCGACAGGTCATACGTTCCATCTTTCACGTCCTTTAGATCCACATGGAATTCTCTGACTTTCGCCGTCATGCTGACCGGCTCTACATAAACAGAGAAGTTTACGTATTGTCCATTCGGCAATGTAGCGGAAACGACTGCGGTTCCTTCTGCTTTTGCGACGATTACTCCATTCGTAACGTCCGCTGCTTCCGGATTGCTGCTGCCCCAGACAAGGTCGGAAAGATCCCCGTTTGTAACGGTAACATTCGCATTAACGTCCGCCGCCTGGCCGAGTACAGTAAAGTGCAGTTCTGTATTTCCTGCTGCTTCTACTGTCATATCGTCTGCGCTTACGGTTTTTGTCACATGGAACACCAGGTATACCGTGCTGCTGCCTTTATCCGTCTCAGCCGTTACTTTCAGGCGGTAATATCCTGGTTTCGTAAAGGTCGCCACGCCAGCGTTGACCTGTACGCCTTCCTCAGAGCAGGTATAACGGATATCCCCCGGCTCTGCATTTTTCACATCCAGCACAGAATCCAGCCGGAAAATTTTGGAATCTTCCACGCCCAGATTCAGGTCAAACTCTGTCTGCGAAGCCGTGACTACCGGCCTTGCATCCCTGACCCGAACGACAAAATTTGCATAGCTTCCGCTTGCCACGGTTGCCGTAACCACTGTCGTTCCTTCCGCCTTTGCTACGATTACCCCATTCGCAACGTCTGCTGCTTCCGGGTTGCTGCTGCTCCAGACAACGTCTGCCAATGTGCCGTTTGTGACCGTAATCCGATCGGAAACATCTTCCGCAGCCCCGATCTCATCAAAAGTCACTTCACCGCCGCCTGCAATGGTAATGTCCGAAGCGTCTACGGTTTTTGCCACATGGAATACCAGATCGACAGAGTCGCTGCCCTGGGCGCTGCTGGCTGTGGCTGTCACATAATAGCACCCTGCTTTTGTGAAGGTCACAACGCCGTTCGCATCTACGGCCGCCTCCTGCGGGTTGGAACTCTCGTAAGTAACATCGTCAAAGCTGCCGTTTTCAACCTTCAGTACGGATTTCAGGTTAAACTCCAGAGAAGTCCCGACTCCCATGTCAAGGTCAAACTCTGTTTTTGCTGCACCAAGCTTTACGCCTGCTTTTACCTCTGCCAGGAAGGTCACATAATACCCATCCACTGTCGTGGCTGTGATGACCGTGCTTCCTGCGGAGATTCCTTTGACTACGCCGTCTGTTACCGTTGCCGTGCCTTCATCCGCAGAACTCCAGATAACGTCTGTAATCTTCCCGTCTGTTACCTTGATACGCCTGTTCAGATTATCCGGATATAACTGGCCTTCCAGGATTTCCAGTACTGTCTGATCTTCCGTGACGCCATCCGCATAGTCGATGGTTACCGGGTTCGGTTCTGTCGTGTCGATTACATGGAAGGTAAACAGCACGCTCTGTCCTGCGAGTTCCGCTTTCACATAGACAGTTCCCGGTGCATTGAAGGCTACAACCCCTTCAGCCACCGTTGCCAGTTCCTCTGAAACGACTGTATATTCTGTGTCAGCAAGGCTTTCCCCGTCTGCATTTTCCAGTTTCAGGTAAGTCTTGAGATTAAAGTTTTTCTGTTCCTTCAGGTCAATGTCAAATTCTGTTTTCGATGCGCCAAACTTCACGCCTGCTTTTATAAGGACTGTGAAGGTTACATAGTACCCATCCTTTGTGGAGGCTGTGACGACTGCCGTTCCCGGCGCTGCCGCTTTTACCACGCCGTCTGTCACTTCTGCCACAGATGTGTCATCCACGTTCCAGACTACGTCTGTGATGTCGCCGCCTGACACTTTCACATATTCCCTCAGGTTCGGGGCATATGCTTCACCTTCCGTCAGTTCCAGAATCCTTTCTGCATTGTCTGTATACCGGATCGTTACCGGATTCGGCTCTGTCGTGTCCGTCACGTAAAAAGTAAAGATGACATGCGCCCCGCCGTTTTCGGCACGGACATACGTCACGCCGGTATTCCCTTCAAACGTCACGACGCCGTCTGCATCCACGTTCAGAATTTCCGGGTTAAACCCTGTATAAACGGTTTTCTCTTTCTCTCCGTTTTTCACGGTCACAAGCGTCGACAGGTCATACGTCCCATCTTTCATATCCTTTAGATCCACACGGAATTCTCTGACTTTCGCCGTCATGCTGACCGGCTCCACATAAACAGAGAAGTTTACGTATTGCCCATTCGGCAGTGTTGCGGAAATGACCGCGGTTCCTTCTGCCTTTGCAACAATTACCCCATTCGTAACATCTGCTGCTTCCGGGTTGCTACTGCTCCATGTAAGGTCGGAGAGCGCCCCGTTTGTAACGGTAACCTGGTCGTTGACGTCCATCGCCTGACCAGATACGGTAAAGTGCAGCTCTTGCCCGCCTTCTACTGTCATGTCATCCGCGCTTACGGTTTTCGCCACATGGAACACCAGATATACGGAGCTGCTGCCCTTTTCGTTCTGAGCCGTTACTTTCAGGCGGTAATATCCTGGTTCCGCAAAGGTCGCCACGCCAGCGTCGATCTCTACGCCTTCCCCGGAACAAACATAACTGATATCCCCCGGCTCTGCGTTTTTCACATCCAGCACGGAATCCAGCCGGAAGATTTTAGATTCTTCCGCACCCAGATCCAGATCAAACTCTGTCTGGGAAGCCGTAACTACCGGCCTTGCATCCCTGACCCGGACGACAAAATTTGCATAGCTCCCGCCTGCCACGGTTGCCGTGACCACTGCGGTTCCTTCTGCTTTTGCGATGATTACCCCATTCGCAACGTCTGCCACTTCCGGGTTGCTGGTGTTCCAGACAACGTCCGCCAATGTGCCGTTTGTGACCGTAACCTTACCGGAAAGATCTTCCGCCGTCCCGATCTCCTCAAGAGTTACTTCCTCACCACCCGCGATGGTAATGTCCGAAGAGCCTACCGTTTTTGCCACATGGAACACCAGGCCGACAGAGTCGCTGCCCTGGCTGTTGCTGACTGTAGCTGTCACATAATAGTACCCTGCTTTTGTGAAGGTCACAGTACCATCCTCTACGGATGCCGCCGGACTGGAGGTCTGGTAAGTAACATCGGCAAAGCTGCCGTTTTCAACCTTCAGTACAGATTTCAGGTTAAACGCCACGGAAGTCTCTGCCCCCATGTCAAGGTCAAATTCCTCCTGTTTCGCCTGAATCTCCGGTTGCGAAACCGCCGGTTCCTCTGTGACTGTCAGGAGGATGGAATCGGAGTTCCCGTTCGGGAGGGACGCCGTGATCTCTGCAAAGCCCGCTTTGACCGCAAGCACTGCCCCTGATTGTGACACGAATGCCACCTCCGGATCACTGCTTTCCCAGGAAAGTGCATCGGTACCATACGTGCCCCCGGACACCCGCGCCACTATGCTCATGGTTTCTCCCACTTTCATCCCGGTTTGCGCTGCTCTCAGAATAACTTTGCTGGCATCGCTTCTTTCATCTTTTACACGGAATGTAACCCATGCTTCCGCCCCTGTTACCGTCACTTTCACACGGACAACGCCAGCCTGTGTAAATTTCATAATGCCGTCCGTCACGCTCGCATTCTGCCCGGCCGCCGTATTCTCATCCACCGTATAGGCGGGGCGCTCCTCCGTGTTCACGGCAGTGACAATCGTATTCAGATTAAACGTCGGCTCTGCATCTGCATCCGTCAGCGCCAGCTCAAACTCTTCCCCAGCCAGGATGATCCCCGGCTGATCCACATCTGAAACAACAATCTCCACTTTCTTTTCTCTGTGGTACTCTATGTCGTTTGCAATCGTGTATTCTACGGACACCGTAACGACTGCCTTTCCGGCCTTCAGGCACTCATATTTACCGTCATCCGATACAGACACGATATCCTCATCGGAGCTTACATAAGAAAACACCGCACCCTGCGCCTCTGACTGGTCGAGGAGCGCACGTGCGACGATCTCTCCGCTCTCCCCTGCCTTTGCCTGAATCGTCTTGTCATAGCCGTCCCCCAGCTCCAGTGAAAAATCATGTTCTTCGACTGTCACGGTGATTTTTTTATGTACGGTATAATCATAATACGTTGCCGTCATCGTAATATACGTTTCTCCCGCACTTTGAAAATGGTAATTTCCATCCCCGTCCACAACAACCACCTGCTCATTAGCGGATTCAAACCCGACACTGAGTCCCCCGTCATCCGTAACATCCACCCCGCTGTCCAGGCTTGCCCGATAATCAATCGTGCCTTCATCTCCTGGCTTCCCGGTGATGCTGCTGTCTGCGGCAATGTCCAGTTCCACGTCCAGTACCGGGGCTGCATAGGATGTAAGCGCTGTCGGCGGCAGTACCGTAAGCACCATTGACGCTGACAAAACGCACGCCAAAACCCTTGCCGGCATACCCTTTTTCTTACTTCGCATCTGTCTTCTCCTCTCCTTCGATTTCAATTTTGTACCATTACAACTCCGTACGATTCTAATTTAACATATCAAAAATTTTCTTCAATGCTCCGTGCTCTATCGGCGGGTTTTGCGTTAAAACGGTTTCCTGGGAATACAAAAACAGGATTCCTGCTCTCAGATATCCTGTTTCCCCTCTATAGCTTTCTATTGCATCTTAATATCTATCCTTTCTTTTTTACCGGAAAATAAACCTCTGTCTCCCAGTCCTCCATCGCCAGGCTGTCAAACCCGGTTTTGACATAAATATCATAGGGCGCGCCATTGCATTCATATCCGTTTTCCTGAATCCATGCGACCAGCGCCCCGTAGGCATCCGCCAGCGAAGAATAGCCGCCTTTGTGCACAGTCATGGCGCACAGCGTGCGTTCCATCACTCTGTCCGCTTTCTCTTTCTCCCGGATTCCCACGATCAGTTCAATATCGGAGCATTCCGAATGAAACTCTTCATCATAATATACGGCGCCTGTCACCCCGTTCGGCGTCACCTTCTCTTTTGACACTCTCTCATACAGGGTACTGTAATACTTGCCGAATTCATCCACACCCATCTTCTGCCTGCACGCAAGCACCGCTCTCTCTGGCATTTCCTTTACCTGAATCTCATAATCTTTCTGATATCCCATAATATCACCAGTCCTTTCAAAATTTTGCAGATGGAAAGATATCTCCCGGATCATCTGTTCCGTTTCCTTTCTCTGCTCTTTCAATCGTTCTTTTTGCTTCCATAATCTTGAAAAAAGCGCGCATTCCTCCGTACAGGCAAGAAGATCCCGAATTTCTTCCAGTGAAAATCCATACCGTTTCAGTCTCTGAATTAGAAGCATCGTCTCCAACTGCTGCTGGCCATAATAACGATATCCGGTAAACGCATCCACTTTTTCCGGCTTCAGCAAAGCAATTCTGTCATAATGATGAAGGGTCTTTACACTCACCTGGCATATTTTTGAAAATTCTCCAATGGTAAACATTCGTCTCTCTCCTTTTTCTGTACTCTCTGATTCGAATCTGAGCACAGTATACCCCCTGCCCCAGGGGAAGAGTCAATACATTTTTGCACAGAAAAATCTCCCGCTTCATGCTTTACACATGAAAAGCGGGAGACCTTTTTTGTCCCAATCAATTCTTCTGTCCGTCACAGTAGATTCGAATCGCTTCCGCTGCAAAAAGCGCCGTTCCTACGCCTCCTGCCGCGTCAATATTCTCCGCAAAGCTGCCGTTTTCGGCATACATCTTTCCGAGAGAAGCAAGAATTTCAGGCGTACACGTGTAGAAGTGTTCCGTGATATACGTCTGCAATTTTCTGACCTGCCTCTGCACCTTATCCTCTGCGGGCGCCATTGTTTGAAGCCGTCCAAATTCAGCAAACAGTGCCATCATCTCTTTCCAGACATTCCGTTCCTCATCCTTCGTCCAGGACTGCTTCTTTTTTTCATACTCCTGAAACTCAGACGTCCTGCCCCATGCAGCTTTCGCCTGTTTCTCATATTCCTTTAATTTTTTTGTGTCAAATACCGACAAATCCATTGTCCTCACTCCTGTTTTTCGTATTTCACGGGCGAATGCGATCAGGTTTTCCAAATGCTCCTTTTTCAGCTCCAGCATTGTAATCTGCTGTTCCAGAGCCTTCTCCCGGTCAAAGTCCGGACGATTCAGGATTTCCCTGATCTCCTTCAGCGGAAACTCCAATTCCCGAAAGAGTAAAATCTGCTGTAACCTTTCCAGCGCCGTATCGTCATACAGCCGGTATCCGGACTCTGTGCGCCCCGTCGGATGCAGAAGCCCGATCTTGTCATAATATTGCAGGGTGCGTATACTCACGCCTGCCAGTTTACTCACTTCATTTACCGTTCTCATGGTCTTTCCTCCTCGTGTAAGGACATTCTAAACTATTACGCCGCGTTGGAGTCAATCCCTTTTTCAGCTTTTTATTTTTCTTCTCTTTCCAGCCCTTCGCCGTCAAACGCCGGGATAAAGCTTTCCTGCGCCGTCTCCCCCTCCTGTATAAATCCACACTCTACGCCCAGCTCCATCGCATAATCGATAAGCTTCCGGTATTCCCGCCGGGTTACTTTGCGGTTCAGTTCCGGCAGGACTTCTATGTGCCGGATGGGCGTGTACTGATTCATCAGGCTGAGATATACGCAGTTTCCATAGGTTTCATACACATACCGAACTACTTTTTCTGCATTTTTTACATGACCGGGTAAAAGCAGATGCCGAACGATAACGCCCCGCTTCATCCGTCCCGCTCCGTCAAAAACAGGCTGTTTCTGCTGCCGCACCATTTCCGCCAATGCCGCCTGCGCCGTTTCCGGATAATCCGGCGCATGGGAACATGCCCTGGCCAGCTCCCGCTCCATATACTTAAAATCCGTAAGATAAATATCCACGATTCCCCCAAGCCTTTGCAGGGTTTCCACCTTTTCATAACCGCTGCAATTATAAACGACTGGTAAAACAAGTCCCTTCCTGCGCGCTTTTTCTACCGCCGAAATAATTTCTCCTGTATAATGCGTCGGTGTGACGAGATTAATATTTTCCGCTCCTTTTTCCTGTAAAGACAGGAAAACATCCGACAATTCCGTTTCTGAAAGGCGCTTTCCCCTCTCCTCATGGGCAATCTCATAATTCTGGCAATACACGCACCGGAGCGGACAGCCGCTGAAAAATACCGTACCGGAACCCCTTTCGCCGGAAATACATGGTTCCTCCCAGGGATGCAGCGCGGCTCTCGCCACCAGAATCCCTCCTCCTGCTGCCCCGCATATCCCCCTTTGTCCAAGCTCCCGTCTTGCCCCACATTCCCGCGGGCACAGGCGGCACCCCCCATATCTTTCCTCTGTTCCACTCATATTTTCCACTCCCGTACTTCCATTTACCATGACAGGCCGCCGGCTGCCAGAAAACTGACACGCCTGCGGCCTGCATAAATTTCGACTCAGATTTGCAGAATCTTAATAATTTTCCGCATGGATTTCAAAGTAAGCCTGCGGATGCGCACAAACCGGACAGATCTCCGGCGCCTGCGTACCTACCATAATATGTCCGCAGTTACGGCACTCCCATACCTTTACTTCGCTCTTTGCAAACACTTCCGCCATTTCGACATTTTTCAGAAGTGCGCGGTAACGCTCCTCATGATGTTTTTCAACCGCGGCTACCATACGGAACTTTGCCGCCAGCTCCGGAAAGCCTTCCTCGTCCGCAGTCTTTGCAAAGCCTTCATACATATCTGTCCACTCATAGTTCTCGCCCTCAGCAGCAGCGCCCAGGTTTGCAGCCGTATCACCAATGCCGTTTAACTCCTTAAACCACATTTTCGCATGTTCTTTCTCATTATCTGCGGTCTTTAAAAAGAGACCTGAAATCTGCTCAAACCCTTCCTTCTTTGCCACAGAAGCAAAGTAAGTGTACTTGTTTCTTGCCTGGGATTCTCCGGCAAACGCTGCTTCGAGATTTTTTTCTGTCTGTGTTCCTGCATACTTGTTACTCATTTTCTTATCCTCCATTTTCTTATATAAATATGATTTTTGCATCGCGCCATTTCACTGCTCTTCTGCCGCTCCATGGCGCAAATCTGCATTTTGTTTCCAAAGACTGGCCTTTGCTTTCTCTCTGCACGCCGGGCAAAGAGAAAAGACCTTTAAATCATAAGTCAGAATCTCCTCACCCATCTGTCTTCGCAGCGATGGCATCAGATCTTCAAACAGAATATCCTCAATCTTTCCGCATTGCCTGCATATGAGATGGTCGTGCTTTTCAATCCTGTCATAACGATCCTGATTTCCTCCCGTGGATACTTTTCGTATCAAATGATTTTCATACAGCTTATTCAGATTATTATAAACTGTCGCGAGAACCACTCCGGGATACGCTTCTCTTAGTTTTTCAAAAACCTGTTCAACTGTCGGGTGTTCACGGGAAGTATTGATGATGTCATAAACCGCCTTTTCATATTTTGTCATATCCATCTCCTTCCCTTTAGAATGATTTTAAATTTATTATAATCGTTCTAAAGGGTTTTGTCAATAGAAAATCACACCTTTTTCTTTTTCTTTTCCCATGTTATACTTTTTTAAGATGCCAGGATTGTGGAAGCACAAAGTGCGGAACAATCCGTATGGAATCTTTTGACCCCAGCATCTTTTTAATAAAAATCCAAAAAGGAGAGCGAACCATCCCATGTCCGGACAACACACAAACAGTTTCAGCGAAAAAATACATTTAACAATCACTCCGCCTGACGAAGAGCATACCACAGGCGACCGGGAACGAATTCTGCAAGCCCTGGAGAACATGGGATATCAACCGGTTTTCATGTCCCTGGAAGCGCTTCGAATGCTGTATCCTCTCTGTCGTGACAGCGCCTGGGACATCACCGTCACGCTGATCCATCAGGAGAATTCCTGCCTGATAACCAGAATCGAAGGCGGCGATACGACTGCTTCTCATTATGGTATCGCCGTAGATCTCGGTTCCACCACAGTCATTATGCAGATGATCGACCTGAATACAGGCTCTGTCTTATCCGAAGCCAGAGCTATGAACGGCCAGATCGCATTTGGCGACGATATTCTGACCAGAATTATTTATGGAAAAGATGAAACAAAACGCCTGCTTGAAATCACCACGGCCACGCGGGACACCTTCTCGGAACTGTTTCGGGAACTGGAAACGTATACCAGGATTTCTGTCAGCCAGTGTACTCTGATGATCGTCTCCGGCAATACCACCATGATTCATTTCCTGCTGGGTCTGAATCCCTGGACGGTCTTTTCTTCCCCCTATGCCCCGGTTACCTGTGACCCTGGTTTCTTTTCCGGTCAGGAGCTGGGACTTGATTTTCCGGGAATGGTCTACATGGTTCCGGCAATCGCCAATTATCTTGGCGGAGATATTACCAGCGGACTTTTAACGACCGATTTTTATAAAAAAGACGGGCTTTCTGTCTTTTTTGACATCGGAACAAACGGGGAACTCGTGCTTGGCAACCGCAGCTTCCTGCTCTCCGGCGCGGGAGCCGCCGGTCCTGCCCTGGAAGGAGGCATCAGCCGCTACGGAATGCGTGCCAAAGAGGGCGCCATTGACACGATAAAAATAAATGGAGCGTCTCTCTCCTATACGACCATCGGCGGCAAAAAGCCTGTGGGAATTTGCGGCTCCGGCATCCTCGACCTGATCGCCCAGATGCGTTTAAACGGATGGATTGATGTATCCGGAAAGCTGAATCCCGCAGCCTCAGAGCACATTCGCTATGATGCGGCTCTGGAGGAATACACGGCCGTCTATGCTTCGGCCGAAGAATCCGGCAATGGAGAAACGCTCTGCTTTTCCCAGACAGACATTCTGCAATACCTGGATACCAAAGCGGCGGCTTACACTATGGTGGACTGCCTGCTGGAATCCGCCGGATTCACCGCAGAAGACCTGACCGCCTTTTATACCTCCGGCGCTTTCGGCACTTATACGGATCTGGAGTCTGCGATCACGGTCGGTATTTTCCCGGATCTGCCCCGCGAGAAATTCCACTGCCTGCAAAACAGCTCCCTTGCCGGGGCAAGAGAGCTTCTGCTTCACCGTGAACGGATGCAGGACATTCGATATCTCCAGCAGACCGTCTATCACATTCAGTTCGCTTCCATGCCCGATTTCCTGATCAAAATGCAGGCTGCTAAATTTATCCCGCACACCGACCTCACGCTGTACCCTTCCGTTATGAAAAAGCTCCCGCAGTCAAAAACGCCTAGCTGATCTGCCACCTCACATGGCTTCCGTTCTCATCCTTTTGGACAATAAGCTGATTCTCAATCTCCTGTTTCAGCTCTGTTACATGGGAAATAATCCCGATGAGTTTCGAACCGCCCGCCATTTCCTGAAGCACTCTGACTGCCTGGTTTCTGGAGTGCTCATCCAGAGAACCGAAGCCTTCGTCGATGAACATGACGTCCAGATGAATAGACGCCGAGCTTTCCTGAATCTGATCGGCCATGCCAAGCGCCAGAGACAAAGCCGCCATAAAAGATTCTCCGCCGGAAAGGGTACGAATCTCCCGCTCCTTTCCGGTAACCGTGGAGTAAACCATCAGATCAAGCCCCCGGTTCTTGCCCTCTCCGGCTTTTTCCAGCTCATACATCCGAAGCTCAAACTGCCCTGCGGACATCTCCTGAAATCTGCGGTTTGCCGCAGAAAGAATTCTCTCCAGATAATAACGCTGCACATACGTTTCCAGATCCATTCTGGAACCAGTCACATTCCCGGATACCAGCCGGTACAGGTTGTCCAGCTTCGTATGCTCTTCTACCATCCTCTTACGCTCATCCATCTGAGGCTCCAGAACACCATAGATTTCTGTATTTGTTTTATGTTCCGCTCTGCACCGTTCAAAAACGCTCTGTGCCTCTTTCCTTCTCTTCTCTGCCTCCTCCATCTCTCGTTTCATATCTTCCAGTACCGGACGCTTTCGGTTTTCGACTGCCTTTTTTGCATCCGCCTGCATCCTCAGAGCCGTTGCTTTTTTTCTTTCATGGGCATCCACTGTCTTTTGTAAGGCATCCGCTTCCTCTCTTTCATGCTTTTGGGTCAGCTCTCTCCATTCTGTCTCCGACAGACCTTTCTGCGCCAGTATTCTCTCATATGCCGTCTGGCGTTCCGTCCGCTGCTTTTCTTTCTCCGGAAGCTCCTGCGTATATTTCTGAATCAGCGTCCTGGCCTCATCCTTTTTGGCTCCGGCTTTCTCTGCCGCCATTCTCGCTGCCTGGCAGGCCGTATCTTTTTCCCGCTTTCTCTGTTTTGCCCCGCTCTCTGCGCGCAGGGCGTCCTCCAACGTCGGAAAATCCCTGCCTTTCTCCAGACTCTCCAGCGCCGCTTTGCTTCTCTCCCATGCGGCTTCCGCAGCTCTCACATCCTTTTGTCCCTGTTCCGCTTCCGCCTTTCGTTCCTTCTTTTCCTCCTCTGCCCCCTTGAGGGATTCCTGAATCTGCCTCAGCCGCCGGGCGTTTTCCTCCGCCTTTTTTCCCTCCTCCAAAACAGTCCTTGTCCAGTCCGCAAGTATTTTTTCTGTCTGCTCCGGCGTCATCTCTTTTGGAACATCGGGCAGGCTCCTTGCCATATGTTCCAAAAGCCTTGCCGACATATGTTCCAGAATTTTTTCCTTCTCGCTAAGAAGCGCCTGCTCCGCCTTCGCCGCTGCCGCCCGCTCTTCCTGTACGCTTCGCAGCCTTCCGGCTTCCTCTCCCAGTATGTCGATCTCTTCCCTGGAAATCTCCTGCGCTTTGTCCTCCCACTGGCAGGGAGCCGGATGTTCCAGGGAACCACAGACCGGACAGGGAATTCCCGGACGAAGCTCTCTTGCCAGAACACCTGCCTGCAAATCCAGAAAATCTTTTCGCATCTTCTCATACCGGATATTTTCTTTCTCATATGCCTGACTGGCAGCGGCATAATCCTCTTTGGCTCTTTTCGCGCTCCTTCGCTGCCCGTCCACTTCCATCTGCTGATTTCTTTCTTCCCTGGCTTCTTTTTCCAGCGCCTCCGCTTCCATGCGTTTCACCTTCCACAAAGCCAGCCGTTTTTCTGCATCGCCAAGCTCGTCGCACTGTCTGCGCCAGACTTTTTCCTGCTCCTCTAAATCAGACAGCCTCTTCCGTTTTTCCTCTGCGATACTTTCTGCTTTCCGAAACGTCTTTTCCCTTTGCACAGCTTCCCTTTTCGCATCCCTTATCGTATCAAAAAGCTTCCGTGCCTTTTCCACCCTTTCCGATATCCGGCTGAAACTCTCCAGCTCCTGTTCAAAAAGCTTCTTTTTCTCCGCTTCTTTTTCTTTTGCTTCTCCTGCTGCCCGTTCCAGCTCTGGAAGAAGCTCCTGCTGCTCTTTTCGTCTGGTACGCATATCGGCTTCTGCTTTCCGCGCGTCCTCGTATCTCTGAAATTCCGCCCGTATCTCATACGCGGCACGCAGTTTTCCAATCAGCGCTTTAGCTCTTTTCATGGACGCTTCCGCTTCCTGGCATACGGCAAGGTCTGCTTCCGCCTCTTCAAGCTGCCTGAAAAATTTCAGCAGATGCTCTGCGCCTGCATAAGCATCCCGTTTTTTATCCCGGAACTCACTCGCTTTCTGATATTCCTCATATGCCAGCCTTTCCCCTGTCTCTAACGCCCCGCAGAGAACATCCAGTTCTTGCAAAAGCTCTTCCATATCCGTAACAGAAAGTCTCGCTGCCGTTGTAATCCTCCGCTTAAACGCCGCCAGTTCTTCTGCCCGCTCATAGCCTTCCGGAATCCGAAGATGGGCGGCTTCCGTCTGAAACACTGTCCGAATCGTAGCAATTTCTTTTTCTTTCTTTTTCTTTCTTTCGCCGAGCTCGTCCACAATCTTCTGAAAAATCTCCGTGCCAAACAACTTTCGAAAGATCACCTTTTTCGTATCTGATTTCGCCCGCAGAAGTTCCATGAACTCTCCCTGGGCGATCATTGCCACCTGCATAAACTGATTTTTTGTCAGTCCGATGATTTCCTCCAGTTTCTTATCCGTTTCTTTTTGCGGATACTCCGAGCCGTCCGGCATCGTCAAAGAGACGGATTCCTTTTCATCCGTCATACCTTCCCCTCTTTTCCGCGGCCTCTGATGTCTCGGCACACGGCGCACCGTATAAACGTCAGGATTTCCCCCGGCTCCTTCGAAGAATGTCAGCTCCACAAACGGCTGCACATTCTGCCTGACATACTGGCTTTGCAACTCCGCGCCATCCTTTTTATTAGCGGTAGAACTGGCTTCCCCGTACAATGCAAAAACGATGGCGTCAAAAATCGTCGTTTTCCCGGCGCCTGTGTCTCCGGTAATCAGAAAAAGGTTCTGATTTGGCTCCTCAAAATTAATCAAAGTCTGTTTTCCATAGGAGCCAAACGCCTGTAGGGTCAATTTCAACGGTCTCATCTTACTTCACCTCCCGGACAGCATTGATGACATCCCTTAAGATTTCCTTTTCCGCATCATCCGGCTCTTTCAGGAATGCGCAGCACAATTCAAACGGATTCAAAACCTTCTCTTTTTCCAGGCTTTGTCTGTAATCGGCCTTTCTGATGTTTTCCCTGCGAATTTCCAAAAGATACGGAAATGCAATCCGCAGCCGGTCCTGCATGTCAAGCACGTCCAGATCCACCTGATCCGTCAGGAGAACTGTGACGTAATCCTCACACGCCTGCCGCAGTACCTCCTCCAGTTTTCCCTTTATCATGCGTATCTGTCGAAGCGGTTCAAGCGGCAGAACCGTTGTCCTGACCCTGCTTCCCTTTTCCTCCATTTCCACCATGAGAATGCCTTTTTTCTGTCCTGCCTCGCTCACCGAACATGCCAGCGGCGTTCCGCAGTAGCGATACACCTCGCTTCCCACCGCCATCGGCTTATGAATATGACCAAGCGCCGCATAATCAAAACGCTCCAGAATATCCGCAGATACTTCATCAATATTGCCCACGGTCCGGATTTCCGAATCCATCCTTTCCACCTCATCCGCATCTTTTCCGACCGGCAGATAGAACTGATGGCTCACAAGGACATTGCGCTCCTTGCCGTTGATATTTTCACGCTCAATCAGCCGATGCACGGTTTCATGATAAGAAAGATTGTTTCCATTTTCATCCACGCCTGTGATCCGCTTTACCATCGAAGGTTTCACAAACGGAAGGAGGTAGAAATTCACGCTGCCGTACGCATCCTTCAAAGATACCTTCTCTATAAAATCCTCCTCCGTCTGCGGCGGTATTCCGATCATGTACACCCTTTGTCTGGAGAGCACGCTTCGAAAACAGTCAATGCGGGGCGCGCTGTCATGGTTCCCGCCGATCATCATAATCACCGCCTCCGGAAGCGCCCTGGTCAGATTCGTAATAAAATCATCAAATACCTCTACCGCCTCCGCCGGGGGAATTGCCTTGTCGTAAATATCCCCCGCAATCACGACTGCATCCGGCTTCTCCTTTTCCGCAATCTGAACAATCTGCTTTAAAATATATTGCTGGTCTTCCCGCATTTCCCGGTTCATAAGCTTTAAACCAATATGCAAATCCGATAAGTGAAAGAATTTCATTTTTTGCAATCCCTCCCTTCCTTTTACTAAGGACTGATACGTATCCCATATTTCTCCAAATCCACTTTTCCATTCTTCACCTCAATGCCCTCTGCTTCCAACAGTCTCGCCTGAGCGCCTGCTCCTCCGAATGCAAACGCACCTGCCAGCTCGCCTTTTCCATTTACCACCCGGTAGCATGGAATCGAATCCGGGTCCGGGTTCCTGTGCAGCGCATTTCCAACGGCCCTTGCCATCTTTTTATCTCCGGCGAGTTCCGCAATCTGCCCGTAGGTTGCCACCTTTCCTTCGGGAATCTTCTTCACCGCTTCATAAATTCTTTTCGTCGGACTGTCCGTGACCAGATCGTAGCTCTCCGCTATCATCCGCCGGATATCCTCGTCCGGAATACTCCCGTCCAAAATAATCGTGTTCCAGTGTTCTTTATTCTGATGATAACCTGCAATGACAGACGAATATGTATTTCTCCAGAACTCTCTCCACTCAGGATTTACCTTCACATTCAGATTGATATAGCCGTCCCTCTCATAAGTCCAGAGAAACGCCTTTTTACTCCCTTTGACTCTTACAAGCTGCCAGTTCAAATCATGAAACGGCGCTTCCTGATAGGTATCAGGAAATGACAGCCCATAAGCCAATGCTTCTTCTCTTGTTTTCAATGTCTGACCTCCTGCTTTTCTGTCACATGTCCATTCTTCCTGTAATGAACGCCTAAGAAATAGGAATGCTGTTTTTATTATAGCGCACCCGCCCTCATTTGTCATTGAGCGGTTTGACATTTTCGCTGTTATGAGTTGTATATTTGAAAGAAGATAAAAGGCGGCCCTCCGGCCGCCTCAGCGTTTCTGGTTAATGGGGGAAATCCCTTCTTTCCGTGCATTATGTGTCTGGTTCTGGTTTTCCACCTTTTCCTTTTGTGTAATACTATTAAATTTTTCGTTTGACTTCTTCCGCTGCTGCTTTTCCACTTCTTTTTTGTCCATACTTATCACCTCAGAGATAGAATGAACCATTCGCAGCAAATTTATTCATTCCGCCGCTGTTGGCGTCACGGTCATGTTTCCGGCCTTTTAAGAGCCAGCCGATTCTTCCTCTTTTCACGGCTTTTGCTTTCACGCAATCCCTACTGAAAACCGGACGGAAAGCGCTGACTACTTTTTGACTACTTTTTGAGTGAATTTCAAGCCATTTCAACCCGTTTCAGACAGTTATAAAGCCAGTATCCGGGAAACAGAAAAGTACCGGAAACCCGCATAAATACTGAATTTCCGGTACTGTTTAAGTTAAGCTGATGACGGGACTCGGACCCGTGACCTCCTCACTACCAATGAGGTGCGCTACCACCTGTGCCACATCAGCCTGCATGTGATAAATCACCGCTACGATTAGAAATTCTACCATAAACATACTTGCTTGTCAATGCCTTTTTTCAACTTCTCAGCCCATTCCGGTCACAATGCGAAGCAGATATTCCAGAAAAATATTCATGTTGTACAGCCATTCTAAAACCACGCTTTGATGAATCATCATGAGCAGCTTCTGCCCCGTATCCGTATTTCCAAATACCGTAATGACAAGAAACGCGACCCACACGATCAAAAACCCCTGCCCGGCTCCAAGAATCAGTCCCAGCGTCTGATTGATAGGATGTAAAACCGGAAGCCTTGAGAGATTATCCAGCGTAAGTACCGTCATCCGCAGAAGCAGATTTACCAGAAGCAGCGTAATCACAAACGTAAGGATATTTAAAATCAGGCTTGCCATATAAGCGGCAAGATAATCCGAAAAATCAGTAATTTCCAGCCCCTGATAGCTGTCGTCATTGTTCTGATTGACAAGCTGCTTTTTCAGAACCTCCGGCAATCCCAGTCCTTCAATAAATTTCTTCTGTTCAAGCCTGGTATCCTCTTTCTCTCCGTCTTTCTCCATAAATGTCTTGCGGCAGCTTTCCTCTATCACCCCGTAAACCGGCGTATGCTCCTTTAAAAAGTCGCTGATATACGGCGTCGCAAAATAAACCAGAATTGCCGATGCCAGAAAAAAGAACATATGAGCAAACACCCTGACAAATCCTTTTTTCCATCCATGAAAGGCAAACGCCGCCAAAATCAGTAATACCACTCCTGTCAGTATATTCATTCCGTCACCCTATCTCAATCTTATTGTAGAAACATAGCCCCTGGAAAGCACCATATATTTCCGGAAACCACTCACCCTTATAATATCTTCGATGGCCTTATCGTAAGAACCGGAAAACTTCTTCCTTCCTCCCGTATTGTAAATCTCAAACTCTTTCTCATTAAACAGAATCAGATCATCTCCGCCAAACTTCACCTTTTTATAATCCAGATCAAAATACGTTTTCATAATCTGCTTTCCCGTTCGGTTATAAAGCTGCGCCTTGTATTTATGTTTTTCCTTATCGCTCCTGAAAATAAATCCGAAATAATCTCCATCATGGAAAACACTTAAAATCTCCTCGTCAAATTCCACTTTCTTCTTCTGTTCGGGAACCTGTTTCCCCTGAAAAAGGCTGAAACCATTGCTTAGAAATGCTACCGAAGTCTCCCTGTCAATAAAATACGTCTCCGGAGCCACGACATTTTCATACGTTTCGGAAGCCACCAGGTTATTGATTTCTGCCTGCCCTACAGAATCAAAATCATAAAAACATATCTTTGTATTCATAATTCCCTGCGTCACACGCAGATAAGATACCATAATTTTCATTCCATCCGGCGACAGGGCAATATCCAGCGGATAACCGGAATCTCCAAGAGAAGTCCTGTTCTTCGCAATCTCATTTCCCTGCGTATCGTAAAAGTTAATCCAGGTCACATCTCCGTCGCTCAGAACCGCCGCCACAACCCCCTGATTTGCCACACAAACCTTTTCAATCGGAAGGGAAGTCTGAAACTGTCCCAGCGTTCCGCTTTCATCAAAAACATAAACCTGCGTCCCCTTCTTATCCGCAAGAACCGCTGTCGTCCCGCTTATGTCGATCATCGGGCTCTGCATACTAAACGTACTGTTCCACAGCACGGTTTCTTCATCCGACATGCAGGTCACTCCGTCTGAACTGTATTTCAGAAGATTATCTCCCAGTTCTGCATAGACGGTTCCGCTAATATCCGTCCGCTTTTCTTCCCTTAGGACTGAATAAGTCGTTCCGACATGAAGATAAAGAAAAAGCATACCTGCGATGCTCAAAAGGCAGACGGCGCCGATCACCAGCAGTCGATGCCTTCTGACCGATCTGCGGCGCATTCCGAGCCTTGCCCAGAATTTTTCCTGCTGCCCGTCCAATACTTCCGGCGTCTCCGCCGTCTCCAGGTTTTCGCGATCCTCTTCTTCAATTTCTTCCTTTATTTTTCTGAATTTTTGAACCTTCTTTTTTAAAAATGACATCATTCTCTTATCTTTCCGCAGGATATTCCCGCTCACCGTTCTTATGTTTGCGGTAATATCATAACACAAATTACCCTGCAAGCTCAAGTCCGCAAATTGGATTTGAACATGCAGGGTCCGGCCGTGTCCATAACATCTATGGAAGTTTTATTTTCTGTCCCGGCAAAATGTGGTTTGGATTATCAATTCCATTAAATGCACAGATTTCTTC
The DNA here is from genome assembly GCA_937965795.1 of uncultured Lachnospiraceae bacterium. GTDB lineage: Bacteria > Bacillota > Clostridia > Lachnospirales > Lachnospiraceae > Hominisplanchenecus_A. The sequence continues at coordinate 29,349 of CALCMD010000024.1, forward strand.
CATTTTTTCATCCGTTCCATAATACATCCGGCAGATGTCCGCCAGTGTATCCCCCTCCTTTACCGTATAGAACGCCTGCTGTGACCGTGTCTGGGAAGAGGACGCCTGCTCCACGCCATTTTCCATCGCTGCCGCATTCCCATCTGATGGAACAGTTTCTGTCTGCGGGCTTTCCGTCACCGCTTCTGTTTCCTTTGTCTCTTCCTGATCCGTCTCCGGCTCTTCCGTACTCTCTGTCTCCTTTTCCTCCGTCATTCTCTTCCATTCTTCCTCAACAAGCGCATTTGCCGCAAGCGCGTCCTCCGTCGTCTGCGCCATATCAGAAATGGCCTGTTCCATACGTTTCATTTTGTCATAATTGCCGACCACCGTAACGCCAAGAACCAGTATCGTAAGCGCCAGAAACGTACTTGCCGCATAAAGAAACCGGGGATTTTTCGCCTGCTTTACAGGTTCCTGTTCCTTCGTCTTTTCCTCCTGCCTGTCCTTCTTTTTCTCCGAAAGCCTTCGGAAATTCCTGATTGCCTTATCCGCTACTTTCTCTTCCTTTTCCACGGATTTTCCTTCATTTTTAGCGATCATGTACTCCTGCATGGATTGATTTTTTTCATAATATATATAATATCCATCCATTCTTTTCAGAGTACCATTTTCTTCTGCAAAAACCACATCCTCCTTTTCTGCCAGCTCATGAAGTATCAGTACCGTATCTTCTCTGTCAAAATGTGTTTTAAAAATGTGATTCATACTCTGATCTGGAACGAATGGAGCCTCTGACACCTGCATCGCCCATCCCAGAATGTCGCTCTGTGCAAAATACTCTCCAGCGTCCCGGTAAACTTCCTCCCAGACCTCTTCACTGAAATCAAGATGATTCACCTTAATCGCTCCGTGAATAAAAATGTACTTGCTTCCATCCTTCTCCCAGGTCTCTCCCAGCAGCACAGCCGCCTCTGCCTGATGAAGATAAGTAACTACATAGTCTTCCAGGTAAACCCTTTTTCCTTTTCCGACCTCTCCAATCTGGCGTACATTTTTCGGTGCTTTCTTCTCATCGTTTTCCGTCCCGTCTTTTCCCTTATAGACCATCTCAATCATTCTTTGCACACTCCTTTATGACCAGTCTGCACTGTCTTCCCTGCTTCCAGTGCTGACTTATCATAGCATATCCGTTCTGCGGATTTTATCAATCCGTGGGGGAATTTTCCTTAGATTTTCGACGCGTTTCCCCATGCTTCCTATGAATACTTCCACAAAAACCAGGATAGACTTTAGAAAACATTAGAAGGGACAAGATCATGTTTGGTTTCGAAGAAAAAATTTATTATATAGACTCAAAAAGAGAAGACGCCGGTCTACAGGTGAGCAGCCGCCTTTCCTCCCTGCTGCGCCGGTGTCCGCAAACCGCCGCCAGCGCTCCTGTCTTTCTCTGCATTGGAAGCGACCGTGTGACTGGGGACAGTCTGGGGCCGATCATTGGTTCTGAACTAAAAAGAGCATTCCATGACAATATCCCCGTCTATGGAACGCTCGAAATGCCTGTTCATGCTTTAAATTTAAGCCCTGTCCTGCATGCCATCAAAGCGCATCACAAAAATAATATTCTGATCGCTATCGACGCTTCCCTCGGCATTCCTGAACATCAGGGCTACATCACTCTCGGAAAAGGCAGCCTGACTCCGGGAGCTGGCGTACGTAAAGAACTGGAAAGCGTCGGAGACGTGTTTATCACAGGTATCGTAGGGCCTTCCGGACGCTTTTCCCATCTGACGCTCCAGACCACCAGACTTTCGGCCGTCATGCCCGTGGCCCGGCAGATTTCGGCCGGAATCCTTCACATGCTATCCTAAATATGCCTTAATTTTTTTATAAATACCCTCGGCATCCAGGCCGTATTTATGAAGAAGCTGAACTGCCGGTCCGGACTCTCCGAATACATCATTCATTCCGATTTTTAACACACGCGCAGGCGCTTTTTCACAAAGGCAGTCGCACACTGCGCTTCCCAGCCCCCCGATCACGGAATGCTCTTCCACCGTAACGATTTTTCCCGTTTCCTTTGCCGCCTCCACAATCAGTCCCTCATCCAGAGGCTTAATAGTGTGGATGTTGATCACTTTTGCCTGTATTCCATCGGCTGCCAGCATCTTTGCAGCTTTCAAAGATTCTGCCACCGGAAGCCCTGTCGCCACGATAGCCACATCTTTTCCTTCCCGTAATACAGTGCCCTTGCCCAGTTCAAATTTATAATCGGGACGGTCATTGATCACAGGAACGGCCAGACGCCCAAACCGGAGATATACCGGACCCTCATAGGCTGCTGCCGCTTTTGTCGCTTCCTCTGCCTCTATGGCATCCGAAGGATTGATAATCATCATTTCCGGAATCGTGCGCATCAGGGCGATATCCTCATTGCACTGATGTGTCGGTCCGTCCTCGCCTACGGAAATTCCCGCATGTGTCGCTCCGATTTTTACATTCAGATGGGGATACCCAATGGAATTTCTGATCTGCTCAAAAGCACGTTCCGCCGCAAACATGGCAAAAGAACTTGCAAACGGGATCTTTCCCGTAGCCGCCAGCCCCGCCGCGATTCCCATCATATTTTCCTCTGCGATGCCACAGTTGATATGACGCTCCGGAAACGCTTTTTTAAATACGCCTGTCTTTGTCGCCGCCGCAAGATCTGCATCCAGAACCACGATCCGCTCATCGTTTTTTCCAAGCTCGACCAGAGCTTTTCCATATCCCTCTCTTGTCGCTATCTTCTTTACTTCTGACATAATGCTTCACCTGCTTTCTCTAATTCTGCCATAGCCGCCGCATACTGTTCGTCATTCGGCGCCACCCCGTGCCAGGAAGCCTGATTCTCCATAAAAGAAACTCCTTTTCCTTTGACGGTCTTTAAAAGAATAGCCGTCGGCATTCCCTGTACACCGCGCGCTTCCTCAAAAGCCGCCCTTAGCTGTTCCATATCATTTCCATCTGCTACATTGATTACATGAAAATTAAATGCCTCAAATTTTTTGTCTATCGGATAGGGTGAACAAACCTCTGCAATATCGCCGTCAATCTGAAGGCCGTTATTATCTACGATTACGACCAGATTATCCAACGATCTGGCTCCGGCGAACATTGCCGCCTCCCAAACCTGACCTTCCTGAATCTCTCCATCGCCAAGCAGCGTATAAACCCGATAGGTATCTCCGCTCATCTTTGCGGAAAGAGCCATTCCCACAGCTGTAGAAATACCCTGTCCCAGAGAACCGCTGGACATATCCACACCCGGCGTTCTCTTCATGTCCGGATGTCCCTGCAAATAGGAACCTACATGACGCAGCGTAATTAAATCTTCCACCGGAAAATATCCTCTGCGTGCAAGAGCTGCATAAAGGCCAGGCGCCGTATGTCCTTTTGAAAGTACAAAACGATCCCTGTCCGGTTTCTGAGGATCTTTCGGGTCAATGTTCATCTCTTCAAAATATAAATAAGTAAACACGTCTGCGGCTGACAGAGATCCGCCCGGATGTCCGGCTTTGGCACTGTGTACAGATGTTATAATATCTTTGCGTATCTCATTGGCCATTATCTGAAGCTCAAGTTTGTTCATGGTCTTTCTCCTTTAATCCTTCATTTCTTTCCTTAATGCTCTTCGAGTAGAAACCTGCAACCATGATTATACTCTATTTCTCCGTTTTTGAAAATAGGAAAATGCAAACAGGAAAACTTTTATATGTGCAGATTTTTTTCACTTTCATACAAAAAATGCAAAATTTCGTACTTGATTAAAAAGAGGCAATGTATTATAACTATAGAAAAAGTTTCACAATTTCCAACGAAAGAATCGAGGACAAACTATGAGCACAATGAATCTGACACTGTTAACCGATTTCTATGAACTTACCATGATGCAGGGCTATTTTAAAAGCCAGGCTGCGGAAACGGTAATTTTTGACGCATTCTACCGCCAAAATCCAAACGGCGGCGGTTATGCGATTGCAGCAGGTCTGGAACAGGTCATTGACTATATTAAAAATCTTCATTTTTCAGAAGATGACATTGCATATTTAAAAAGTCTGAATATCTTTGACGGGGACTTTCTTGAATACCTGAGTCATTTTCACTTTTCCGGCGACATTTATGCCATTCCGGAGGGAACCGTCGTGTTTCCGATGGAGCCTCTGATCAAAGTGGTTGCCCCGATCATGGAAGCTCAGCTCGTGGAAACCGCTATCCTCACCATTCTGAATCATCAGAGCCTGATTGCCACCAAGGCTGCCCGCGTCGTATACGCTGCACAGGGAGATTCCGTTCTGGAATTCGGCCTGCGCCGTGCCCAGGGGCCGGACGCCGGCGTTTACGGAGCACGCGCCGCCATGATCGGCGGATGTGTGGGAACCTCCAATGTGCTGACCGGACAGCTCTTTGACGTTCCGGTAAAAGGAACGCATGCCCATAGCTGGATCATGAGCTTTCCGGATGAATACACGGCTTTCCGCACCTACGCCAATCTGTATCCGGATGCCTGCTGTCTGCTGGTAGACACCTACGACACCTTAAAATCCGGCGTACCGAACGCCATTCGGGTATTCCAGGAGATGAAGGACGCGGGAATTGTACTGAAAAATTATGGAATCCGTCTGGACAGCGGCGATCTCGCCTATATATCCAAGCAGGCAAGAAAGCTTCTGGATGCCGCTGGTTTTGAAGATGCCTACATCTCCGCATCCAGCGACCTGGATGAATATCTGATCCAGAGCTTAAAGCTTCAGGGTTGCAAGATTTCTTCCTGGGGCGTAGGCACGAACCTGATCACCTCCAAAGACTGCCCTTCCTTCGGCGGCGTATATAAACTGGCAGCCATAAAAGACGAAACTACAGGAGAATTTATTCCCAAAATCAAGCTCTCTGAAAACACGGTAAAAATCACAAATCCCGGCAATAAGACCATTTACCGGATTTATGACAAAACACAAGGAAAGATCAAGGCCGATCTGATCTCACTGGCGGACGAAACTTTCGACGAAACGAAAGACATGATCATCTTCGATCCTCACGCCACCTGGAAAAAGACAAAGATCAGGGCAAACACTTATACGCTGCGCGAGCTTCTGGTTCCGGTATTCAAGAACGGGGAATGCGTTTACACCTCCCCAAGCGTTATGGAAATCCGTGACGTCTGCTTAAAAGAACAGGACACCCTCTGGGATGAAACAAAACGTTTCGTAAATCCGCAGGCCGTTTATGTAGACCTCTCCGATAAGCTCTTCCACATCAAATCCGATCTTCTGGAAAAGATGAGTATGGATTCCATGGAGAAAAAATAATTCTGCGGTATAAATTATCTTCCCCTTTCATAAAACATAAAAGATTGTTTTTGAAAGGGGATTTTTATGTCTGAATATTCTTGTGAAATACTGGTAAATAAAGAACACCGTCTGGGGTCTGACTTCATTCCCGAAACCCTTGTAATCCCTTCCATCCCCTTTGACGCTCCTGCAAAAGACCTGAAACGCCTGCTTGATGTGCGGGCGGCACGGGCGGCAGAAGAGCTGTTTTCCCATGCCGAAAACGATGGAATATCTCTTATGGGCGTCTCCGGATACCGCCCATACAGCCGTCAGCGCATCCTCTATCAAAAGGCTGCCGATAAGCGCTATGTCGCCCCGCCTGGCGCCAGTGAGCATCAGACAGGACTGGCTCTCGACGTTTCCTGCCCGGATATCGGTTTTGATCTCATAGATGCTTTCGCTTCCACGAGCGCAGGAAAGTGGCTGTATCAGAACGCGCATCACTATGGCTTTGTCCTGCGTTATCCTAAGGGAAAAGAAAAAATCACCGGGTATGCCTGGGAACCCTGGCATATCCGGTATGTCACAAAATCGCTGGCTCTTTATCTTACCCTGACAGGACTCACCCTGGAAGAGTATCACCTTTTTCCTCATTACTGCTCCATCTGACGCCCCATAAAGCCGGCAGCGCAGCGTGCCAGTATTTGCTCTGTTTCTCCCAGCCTGTGCTTGGGATCTTTCCCACGCAGAACCACGGACCCTATCGCATCTCCCTCGCACAAAATCGGACAGACCACCTGCGGAAAATTCTCCTCCGCATCATCGCCTGTAACTCTGACAAATTTCTGGTCATCTCCGGCTGAAAGCACCTGCTCTCTGCCGTGGATGACCTGTTCCAGTTCCCTGCTGATCGGCTTCCCGATATTATCTTTCTTCATTCCTCCCGCCGCAGCAATCACCTGATCCCTGTCTGTAATACAGATGGCATGTCCGCTCGCCTGAGCCAGCGCCTCTGCATATTCCTTCGAAAAAGCTCCCAGCTCACCGATCGGAGAATACTTTTTCAGGATAATTTCTCCCTCTCTGTCCGTAAAAATTTCTAAAGGGGCGCCTTCTTTAATCCGCAGAGTCCTGCGTATTTCCTTTGGAATTACCACACGTCCAAGATCATCGATGCGCCGTACAATTCCTGTAGCTTTCATATATCTGTTCCTCCATTTTTTCAAATTGGCATGACAGATTTCTGTTCTGCCATGCCAGCCCATTTTTCTTGGATATGGAGTTATTATTTGTAAGTTACGGAATTTTATACTATTGGTCTTTTCAATTCTCAATATGGATAGAAATTCCCGGCAGAATCTGTCACGCCATCATCGCCAAACACATATTTCGCACCTGAACTGTCCACCCATTCGCCATTACTGTTTTTCGTAACGGTAATATAATTTCCCTGGTCATCATAAAAACCAGTGGTTTCACTGCTGTCTTTATACGGATAATAGTTTCCGGCATTGTCCGTCACACCATCGTCCCCAAAATAATAGACCGTTCCATAGGAATCCACCCAGTTTCCGTTCGCGTCCTTCGTTACACTGATATAATTGCCGTCCCTGTCATAAAATCCATTAGTTTCTGTTCCGGTATTGTTATTATTATTGTTGTTATTGTTATTGTTGTTGTTATTTTCATTATTATTGTTATTATTCTCATTGGAACCCGTACCGTTCCCGCCGCCGTATGGTGCGTCATAAGTGTACCAGTAGCCGTCGCTGCCCATTACGCCATATTCCTGCATATCATACGTCTTTCCACTTCCATCCGTCCAGCTTCCGTCTGCATTTTTCGTGACTGTGACCGGATTGCCATTCGAGTCATAAAGAACCTTCGTATCTCCCGTCTGACCTTGACCGTTCTGGTTTACATCCGCCTTCCCCGAAGGATTGTCTTTCTTTCCCCCCGTTGTTTTTGCCAGAAGCTTAAAGCTTTCCACGGCTGTCTGAATCTCTTTTAGCACATCCTCATCCGCACTCTTTACCAAACCTGTCACAGAATAAATTTCCTCGGCATTGGCAAGATCATACCCGACGGAATATACATAATTCTCCTGCGCATCGGAACACTTAATGACGGTGTGATACTGATCTGTCGTCCCGACATTCGTCTTTTTAAACTCTGTCACTTCATAATCATCCACGTTCTTCCCCGCCGTCCTGAAGTTCTCCAGCACTTCCTCCTTTGACTCCGGCAGTTTTACGGAAGAGACAGTGCTTCCTGATAAGTGTGTAATGGTAATACTGCCTTCGGATGCTTCAAATACCAGCATATCTTCCGTATCCTTTGTATTTTTCCATGTATTGTCCGGCAGGTTGATGGAAAACGTCTTATCTCTTGAAGTATACAATTTCGTCTGATTTGTAGCTGTGCCTGTTTTTACTTCAACCTCCCCGTCTTTCTCTGTAACTGCTTCTGTCAGCTTTTCTGAGACCGGTTCGGTCTCCTTTGCTTTCTTTTTACATCCTGAAGCCAACGCCGCTACCGACAGAGCGAGTACCAGATATACTGTGTGTTTCCTGAATCTTTTCATAGTTATCCCCTCCTGAATCACTATCTTCCCGCACTTCCACCATGCGGGCATTTTCTACCAAACTTCTTTTCCCTCACTACGCTATCTGCCCTCAGCCTTTTATCTGTTTTTTCTTCTCTTCACTATGGTTACTGATTATATCATATTCAACCCGGCATTGCAATTTAACCTTTTCACTTCTGTCACTTTTGTTAGAATTACTCTTTCAAATCACGGTTTAGCGGGGAGATTGCGTTCATTCCGTACGCAGGCCGGGGGAAAACGTATCTCACGCAAACGGGGGCAGGGAATTCGAAAACTAACTCCTAAGAATG
>CALCMD010000025.1 GCA_937965795.1 uncultured Lachnospiraceae bacterium
ATCCTTTTTCTGCTATACTTGTGTTGATTCAAACTATGTTGCAAAAAAGGAGACCCTTATGGCATTAGACGGAATTGTAATCGCAAATATGGTAAAAGAGATGAATGAAACCATATTAGGCGGAAAAATCAATAAAATCGCACAGCCAGAAGCCGACGAGCTGCTGCTTACCATAAAGAACAATAAGACCCAGTACCGCCTGCTGATTTCTGCGGGCGCAAGCCTTCCGCTGATTTATTTCACGCAGCAGAATAAGCCGAGCCCCATGACCGCGCCAAATTTCTGCATGCTTCTCAGAAAATATATCGGAAGCGGAAAATTCACAAAAATCTGGCAGCCCGGTCTGGAGCGTATCATCCATTTCGAAATCGAGCATCTGAACGAGCTGGGCGACCTCTGCAAAAAAGACCTGATTGTTGAAATTATGGGAAAACACAGCAATATCATTTTCTGCGATGACAAAGGTATGATTCTTGACAGTATCAAGCATGTGGGAGCGCATATGAGCTCTGTCCGGGAAGTACTGCCCGGAAGAAGTTATTTCATTCCCGCCACGCAGGAAAAGCTGGACCCTCTTACGATCACGGAACAGGATTTCCGGGATTCCGTGTGTAAAAAGCCCATGCCTCTGGCAAAGGCTCTGTACATGACGCTGACGGGAATCAGCCCTTTGGCGGCGGAGGAAATCTGCTATCGCAGTTCCCTCGAATCCTCCCAGAGCGCAAACTCCCTCTCCGAACTGGAACAGACGCATCTGTACCATATCTTCTCTCTGATCATGAACGATGTACGGGAAGGGAACTTTACGCCAAACATTCTATTTCACGGAAAGGAACCTGTGGATTTCTCTTCCATAGAGATGACCCAGTATCAGGATTTCACAGCACAGGTCTATCCATCCATTTCAGAGGTACTGGAATCCTATTACGCAGTAAAAAATACCCTCACCCGCATCCGGCAGCGTTCGGCAGACCTGCGCCGCATCGTGCAGACCGCCCTTGACCGCGACCGAAAAAAATACGATCTACAACTCCGCCAGCTAAAAGATACGGGCAAGCGTGAAAAATACCGGATAAACGGCGAACTGATCAACGCCTACGGCTACGGTCTGGAACCTGGGGCAAAAAAACTGGAAGCGCTGAACTATTATACCAATGAGATGGTTACGATTCCCCTCGACCCTACGCTGACTCCCCAGGAAAACGCACAGAAAAACTTTGACCGCTATAACAAACTGAAGCGTACCTACGAAGCCTTAAGCAGCCTGATTCTGGAGACAAGAGACGCCATCGAACATCTGGAGTCCATCAGTACTGCGCTGGACATCGCACTTTCCGAGGAAGACCTGGTGCAGATTAAGGAAGAGCTGACACAATATGGCTACATCCGCCGGAAATATACCGAAAAAAAGGTCCGCATCACTTCAAAACCGTTTCATTTCCTTTCCAGTGACGGTTATCATATGTATGTGGGAAAAAATAACTACCAGAACGAGGAGCTTACGTTTAAGTTTGCCACCGGAAATGACTGGTGGTTCCATGCAAAAGGCGCTCCCGGCTCCCATGTCATCGTCAAAAACCCGTCAGGCGGCGAGATGCCCGACCGTACTTACGAGGAAGCGGCCCGGCTTGCCGCACACTATTCGAGCAACAGCAAAGCGGAGAAGGCGGAAATTGACTATGTGCAGAAAAAGCACGTCAAAAAAGTAAATGGAAAAATGCCGGGCTTCGTCATCTATCATACCAATTATTCTATGGTGATTGATTCCGATATTTCCGGAATCGAGCAGCTTCCAAACGAATAACAGCAAAGAGGGTATCAAAGCTTTTTTCGCTTCGGATACCCTCTCTTTTTTGTTTATTTCACTTTCGCCTTTTTACTGATGCCCGCTCTTCTGAGCTTCTTCCATAA
>CALCMD010000026.1 GCA_937965795.1 uncultured Lachnospiraceae bacterium
TTGGTTGCTTTTTTCCTTTAAACTATTTATACTGTTTTTATTCGTGAAGTTTAACGGAAATCCCAGAAAGACAGAAAAGAGGTACAAAAAATGAAGCAAAAGATTGTGATCGCCCTGGGACACCGGGCGCTTGGAACTACATTTCCGGAGCAAAAAACAGCAGTCAAAAACTCTGCAAAAGTCCTGGCTGATATGGTTGCCGACGGCTTCCAGCTTATTATCACGCACAGCAATGCCCCGCAGGTGGGGATGATTCATACTGCTATGAACGAATTCGGCAAAGTGCATCCGGACTATACCGCCGCCCCCATGTCTGTATGCTCCGCCATGAGCCAGGGCTACATCGGATACGATCTTCAGAACGCCATCCGTACCGAGCTGCTGAAAAGAGGAATTTTCAAAACCGTAAGTACCATTCTGACGCAGGTACTGGTAGACCCTTACGATGACGCTTTCTATCATCCGGTCAAAACGATCGGCCGTTACATGACTGCCAGCGAAGCCGAGGAGGAAGAAAAAAAAGGAAACTATATGGTGGAAGAACCAGGCAAAGGCTTCCGCAGAATCGTGGCTGCCCCGCGTCCAAAGGACGTCATTGAGATCGACGCCATCCGCGCCCTTACCGATGCAGGCCAGATCGTCATTGCCTGCGGCGGCGGCGGTATCCCGGTTCTTGCTCAGGGAAGCACGTTAAAAGGCGCCAGTGCCATTATTGAAAAAGACTATGCCAGCGGGAAGCTTGCCGAGCTTTTAGACGCCGATATCCTGATGATTCTTACCAACGATGAGAAGGTATGCCTCGATCACACCTCCGATCATCCAAGACCAGTCGCACACATGAGCATTCCGGACGCCATGAACCATATCGCTGACGGCCAGTTCGGGGAAGCAGCGATGCTTCCAAAGATTCAGGCGTCGGTAGACTTTATCAAAGCCGGTGAGGGAAGGAAAGCAATCATTACAAACCTGGAACATGCGCTGGAGGCGCTGGAAGGAAAGGCCGGAACAGTGATTTCATAAAAGGAAGGAAGGGCAAAAGCCCTTCCCTCTATGCTTTATATCTGTAAAACAGCTCCAGATACCGCCGCTCCACTTCTTCAAATGGCACTACCTGGTGGGAAATTACCGTCTTTACCGCAGGCTCCTGCCTGTCATCCGGATCACCAAGCAGATCTCTCAGGTCGAAGTACAGCATGTCATCATCAATCTCTTTCACTCTGGACTGCTCCTCATCGGTCAGCGCCGACCCCAGGTATTTTGTATAAATTGTCTCCAGAAGTTTTTCCTCGAACACATTGTATTCTTTCAGATACTTTTTAAATGGACTGGGCACATCCGAGATATACGCCTCACTGGCGTCATGCAGCAGACAGGCCAGTACGATTCTCCTGGAATATCCGCGCGCCTCTGCTTCCAGTGCACAGTGAATGCAGTGCTGCCCTACCGAAAAGAATGTCTTTACGTGTCCGCTCCCTCTGCAAATCAAAGACAGCGCATGGGCAATATCTGTGATGTGTATTTTATCCATCTCCGGTTTGGCCGGTACAAAATGGGTTCCTCCATAAGTCGTGATATAATCAGGCATAAACTTCCCTCCTTCTGTCTATCTTATAAAATTTCCGGGAAGAATACAACCGTTTCTCTGCTGAAATTTATAGCTCTTCTCCATTCGAAGCGATGACTCTTTTGTACCAGTCAAAGGATTTCTTTTTATATCTTTTCAGCGTTCCTGTCCCATCGTCAGCCCGGTCTACATACAGGAAGCCATAGCGCTTGCTCATCTCGCCCGTGGAAGCGCTCACAAGATCAATACATCCCCACGGGGTATACCCCAAAAGCTCCACGCCGTCCTCCTCTATGGCCTGCTTCATTACCCGGATATGCTCTCTCAGATACGCAATCCGGTAATCATCCTTTACCGTATAGGAGCCGTATCCGTCCTCGATCAGTTCATCCTTCGCCCCCAGGCCGTTTTCTACGATAAAAAGCGGCTTCTGGTAACGGTCATACAGTGTGTTCAGCGTAATGCGCAGGCCGAGCGGATCGATCTGCCATCCCCATTCACTGACTTTCAGATACGGATTCTTCGTGCCTTTAAACGCATTCCCAATGGTTTCTCCCACGCCCTTTTGCGTTGTCACGCAGCGGGAGGAATAATAGGACAGGCTGATAAAGTCGACTGTGTTCTCCTGTAAAATCTTTTTTTCTTCTTCTGTAACATGCAGCTCCAGTCCCATTCGTTCAAACTGTTTTTCCGCATAGGAGGGATAATACCCCCGTACCTGCACATCAATAAACAGCAGATTCTCCCGTTCCCGTTTTTTCGCTTCCCATACGTCCTCCGGCATCGGGCTGTACGGATAATACTCTCCCGCCGCCAGCATACATCCTACTTTATTTTCGGCATCTGTCTCGTGAGCAATTTTTACCGCCCATGCGCTTGCCACTAATTCATGATGCGCACTAAGGTATTTCGCTTTCTCCTGCTCCTCCCCTTCTTCAAACAGAAGTCCTGCCCCCAGAAACGGCAGGTGGAGAATCATATTTATTTCATTAAAGGTCAGCCAGTATTTTACAAGCCCCTGATAACGCTGGAACAGAGTCGTGGCCAGGCGCTTATAAAATTCTATCATCCGTGGATTCTTCCATCCCCCGTACGTTCGGATCAGGTGCATGGGGCAGTCGAAATGTGTGATCGTTACCAATGGCTCGATTCCATGCTTCCGACATTCCCGAAATACCCTCTCATAAAATTTCAGCCCTTCTTCGTTCGGTATTTCTTCATCTCCCCTGGGGTAAATTCTCGACCAGGCAATCGACAGGCGAAGGGTCCGAAATCCCATTTGGGCGAACATTCGGATATCCTCCTTATAATGATGGTAAAAATCAATTCCTTCCAAAGCCGGATAATAAAACCCCTTTTCCAGCTCCGTCATCCGTCTCACGCCCCGCATCACAGCCGGCCGCTCGCTTCCGTGCGGAATTACATCCACGTTCGCCAGCCCTCTGCCGCCTTCCTGATAAGCGCCCTCGCACTGATTGGCCGCTGTCGCGCCGCCCCATAAAAAATTCTCCGGAAATGCCATACCATCACCCCTCTCTGCCCATTGCCCGTATTATTTCTTCTCCCTTTTGAACCTTTCCTTCCGCTTTTACCGAAACCTCCTTATATTCCGTATGATTCGTCAGAATGGTCAGCGTTGTCGTTTCGTATCCGGCCTTTCGAATCCCTTCCAGATCTGCCCGCAGTACCGGAGTCCCTACTTTGACGCTCTGTCCCTCCTGTACCAGCGTCTCGAAAAATTTCCCTTTCAGGCTTACCGTATCAAGCCCGACATGAAGCAGAACCTCCGCTCCTTCCCCGGACAGAAAACCGATGGCATGTTTCATATCAAAGACCATCTGCACCTTGCCGTTGACCGGTGAATAAAAGGTTCCCTCCTCTGGAATGACCGCAGCGCCTTTTCCCAGCATCTCTTCTGCAAAGGTCGGGTCATTGACACTGGAAACCGGTATCAAAGTTCCCGCGGCCGGAGCACAGATGGAAACCGTCTCCTTCCTGCATGCATCCCGGACAACCGTGCCTGTTTCTGTCTGTCTGCCTCTTTCCGGCCTTTCTCCTTCCTCCTCTGTCCTGTCTCTGTAAATCACATAACACAAAGCAAAGGCAATCACAAAAGCAATCGCCGCTCCGATGCACGCATGAAGCAGATCTCCAAATCCCAGCTCTCCGATATAGCCCGGAAGGGTCAGAAGCCCCGGCGAACCTCCGGCATAATTCTTCACGGTGAACAAACCCATATACAGACCGCCCGCCGCCCCGCCGACACATGCGGAGATCAACGGTGTTTTATAACGCATGTTAATCCCGTACAGCGCCGGCTCCGTGATTCCGCACACGGCTGTAATTCCCGCAGAAGTCGCCAACTGTCTGACTTCCTGTGACTTTGTCTTTACCGCCACCGCAAAAGTCGCCGCTCCCTGTGCGATGTTGGAAGCCAGGTTCGCAGGATATACGATCGTATCATATCCCGTCGTCATTCGATTGTTAATACCGATGGGAATGATCCCATAATGCGTTCCTGTCATCACCAGCAGCGGGAACAGTCCGCCGAGAACCAGCGGCACCAGCCAGCTCACATAGGTATTCAAAAGATTGACTCCGTCCGCAATCCAGCCCGCCACAATATATCCGACAGGCCCCAGTACGCACAAGGCGGCCGTGCCGACTACAAGGATGGTCAAAAGAGGTTTCGTAAAAAACTTAATTGCTTTCGGAGAAACTCTGTCCGCAATGGGCTCCACCCAGCCCATAAACCAGATCGTCAGAATAATCGGTATTACCGATGAGGAATATCCCGCCGGATAGACCGGTAGAAAAAACAGCCGGATTCCCTCTCCGGTCTCCTTTGCCGCCGTCACCATATTGACAAAATTCGGGTGGAGCAAAATCCCGCCCACCATCATTGCCAGATACGGATTGCATCGAAACTTCTTTGCGGCGGAATTTGCCAGCAGAATCGGCAGAAAATAGAACGCCGCATCCGCCATAAAATTAATGACCTGATACGTACTGTCCTCTGTATTTACCCACTTGAAGGCGACCAGCAGCGCCAGTACCGCCTTTAACATTCCGGCGGCAGTAATAGCCGGAAGAATCGGTGTGAAAATTCCTGTGATCGTATCGATCAGCCGCGCCCCGATTCCCTTTTTCTCTTCCGGTTCCCCTCCCTCCTGTGCATGCTCCAGATTGCAGGCATCCGCAATCGGCCTGTATACATGATTGACATCATTTCCAATAATGACCTGATACTGCCCTCCGTTTTTTACAACGCCCAAAACTCCGGCAGTCTTTTTCAACGCTTCTGTCTGTGCGGCCGCTTCTTCTTTCAAATTAAACCGAAGTCGTGTCGCACAGTGTGTTAATCCGGCCACATTCTCTTTCCCGCCGACCAGCTCCAAAATTCTGTCAGCCAGTTCCTGATAATTCATTGTGCATTCCTCCTAGTCTATTTGTGAAATGTACTGCAAAATCAGTTCTCTCACTATCAGGATTAATATGCACCAAAATCGCCCTGCTGATTCACGTTATAAACATTCCGCCATCTTTCCCACGGCTGAATCAGGACACATACCCGGCTTCATCATCTTTGGAATATTCATCATAACATGCAAAATCCTCTTGCCGCCAGGCACTGCTGGGCTTCCATGATATCTTCCGTGTGAAGCACCATGATCGGTTTTCCGGTATCTCTGTTGAAGGATAAATAGAGATAGTTTACATCAATGTTCCCCTCCCGGATTTCCAGTAAAAGGCGGTTCAGCTCTCCCGGCCTGTCCTCTACTTCTACACCGAGCACATCCGTTAACCTGGCCTGATAACCCTTCCGGTGTAAAATTTCCAGAGCCTTCTCCGGCTCCGAAACGACCATCCGGACGATTCCGTATTCTGCGCTGTCGTTTGTTACGGACCCCAGAATATTAATCTGCTCGCCGGAAAGCGCGCCGATCATTGTTTGTAACGTTCCTTTTTTGTTCTCTGCAAATACTGATACCTGTTTTAACATACCAATCCTCCTGTGTCTGTTTTTTATTAAAGGAAACAAATCAATGTTTTTCCCATCATAAAAATAAACGAGAGTCCTGATCCCTCAAGACTCCCGTTTATTTCTGTGAGCGTGCGTTAGAGGATTCGAACCCCCGACCTTTTGGTCCGTAGCCAAACGCTCTATCCAGCTGAGCTAAACGCACATTCCTTAACAACAAAAAGAATTTTAGCATATCTTTAAGAATTTGTAAAGTCCTTTTTTTACTTTTTCATTTTCCAGTCCGCATCCATATTTTTTTCAAAAGTTATACATATTTTTTTCACATTTTCATGATAAAGTAATCATCGAAAAGGGCACACACCTTTTCAAAATCTTTTTCATAACCCGCCGGGCCTTGAACAAGGCCCGGCTCTCCCTTTTCCGGGGTTTTTCCCTTTTATTTCAGATTCAATTTCGCAAAGGCTTCTGCAAAAGCGTTGTTCATCGGTTCTTTCGCTTCTTTCTTCTGCTGGTTCAGATACCGCTGGACATCCTTTTTGTTTACACCCGCCCCTTCTTTTTCCCTGCGCGCCTTGAAAGCCGACAGCTTTTCCTTATATCCGCAGGCACAGATAAAAGTTTCCTCTTCTCCCTTTACATACATCTCCATCTTTTTATGGCACTTCGGACAGCGTGCATTTGTCACTCTGGCAATCGTCTCCCGGTACCCGCACGCCCTGTCCTGGCATACCAGCATTTTACTGTTCTTGCCATTGACCGCCAGCATCCGCTTTCCGCATTCCGGGCACTTCTTACTGGTCAGGTTCTCATGGCGAAACGTTCCGTTCCCCATCTTGATCTCATTTACGATCTCCTGTGTGTATTCTCTGATTTTCTTCAGAAAATCCTCTTTTTTTATGGAGCCCTTTGCAATCCCTGAAAGCTTCATCTCCCAGGACGCCGTCAGCTCCGGTTTCTTCAGATCCTCCGGCACCAGTTCCAGAAGCTGTCTTGCTTTGGAAGTAATATAGATATCCTTTCCTCTCTTTTCCATCAGAAAAGTATTGAAAAGCTTATCAATAATATCCGCCCTGGTCGCCACCGTCCCCAGTCCTCCGGTCTCTCCCAGCGTCCTGGCTGCCGCCGCATCCCCCGATTCCATATATTTGACCGGGTTTTCCATTGCAGATAAAAGGGTCGCTTCATTAAACGGAGCAGGCGGCTTCGTTTTTCCAGCCGTAATCTGTACACGCTCCACCACCAGGCGTTCTCCTTTTCGCATGGCCGGAAGCGTCTGTTCCCCGATGCCGCTTTCCTCTTCCTCTTCTTCCAGATCCGAAAGATTTTCATACGCTGCTTTCCATCCCGGATCTTTCACGATCTTTCCTCTCGCTACAAAGGTCTCCCCCGCTGTCTCCCCGCGCATCGTCGTCTGCTCATACGCAAACGGCGGGCAAAGCACTGCCAGGAACCGGCGTACCACCAGATCATAAATTCTTCTCTCATCCACCGTCATGTGATCGAGCTGGACGAATTGCTCTGTCGGAATAATGGCATGGTGATCGCTTACTTTTTTATTGTCTACAAAAGAGCTGTTCGTCTTAATCGGTTTCATCGCCAGGCTTCCCGCCATTTTCCGGTATGGCCCCACGGCGCACGCTCTCAACCGTTCCTTTAAGGTCTCCGCCACATCGCTGCCGATATAGCGGGAATCGGTTCTCGGATACGTCAGCACCTTATGGTTTTCATAGAGCCTCTGCATCATATTCAGCGTCGCCTTCGCCGAATAGCCAAACTTTTTGTTTGCGTCCCGCTGGAGTTCTGTCAGGTCGTAAAGCCCAGGCGCGCAGGACTTTTTTGAAGTTTTTTCGATATCCGTGATCGTAAGCTTCTGCCCTTCTGTCCGCTTCTGCAATTCACTCATGCGCTCCTTTTGAAACGTGCGCATTCCTTTGCTTTTCTTATCCTGCCATGTCCAGCGTATCCCGCCTGCCTGAAGCTGCATTCCAAAATATTCTTCCGGTTTAAATTTCCTGATCTCCTCTTCCCTCCTGGCAATCATAGCCAGCGTTGGCGTCTGCACACGTCCGCAGGAAAGCTGGGCGTTGTATTTGCAGGTGAGCGCGCGGGTCGCATTGATTCCCACCAGCCAGTCCGCCTCCGCGCGGGCCTCGGCAGCGGCATAAAGATTGTTATATTCCCTGCCGTCTTTCAGATGAGAAAACCCCTCACGGATTGCCTTATCTGTTACTGAAGAAATCCACAGCCGTTTCAAAGGCTTATGGCAGTCTGCCTTTTCCAGAATCCACCGAGCCACCAGTTCTCCTTCCCGCCCGGCGTCTGTCGCAATAATGATTTCCGCGACATCCTTGCGGTAAATCTGTATTTTTACATCCTTAAACTGCTTTGCCGTCTGCTTAATGACCTCAAGCTGCATCTTTTTTGGCAGCATGGGCAGCGTTTCCAGGTTCCACTGGGCATATTTCTTATCATATTCCTCCGGGTCCGCCAGTGTAACCAGATGCCCCAACGCCCAGGTAACGATATATTTGTCCCCCTCCAGCGCACCGGGCAGCTTTTTCTGGCAATGCAGCACGCGGGCGATGTCACGGGCTACGGAAGGTTTTTCCGCGATTACTAATGATTTCATAATGATTCTCCTGTTATGCTCCTTCATGTATTAAATATGATGTTCAGGTCAAAAAGACAGCCGCAAAACCATAAATTTCACGGCTGTCTCATTCTTCTGTTTTCTGTATGGAATCTCACAGATCACTGCGCCAAATCACTAGATCAATGGATACTTATCCGTTAATCCCTGCACCAGCGCTCTCGCCTTCTGCTGATTTGCTTCCGGATCTTTAATCATGATAGCGATCGCCTCCGCAATCACATCCATGTCCTCTTCCTTCATTCCCCTTGCAGTTACTGCCGGAGTTCCCAGACGGACGCCGCTGGTTACAAAAGCAGATTTCGGATCATTCGGGATCGTGTTCTTATTGCAGGTAATGTGTACGCTGTCCAGAAGATTTTCTACTTCTTTTCCTGTCCTTCCGGTATCTACCAGGTCAACCAGCATCAGGTGGTTGTCCGTGCCGCCGGAAACGATCTTGATTCCCCTGCTCATCAGCCCTTTGCAGAGCGCCTGTGCATTCTTCACGATATTCTGCTGATAAACCTTATATTCATCGGAAAGTACTTCCTTGAAGCACACTGCCTTCGCTGCGATCACATGCATCAGCGGACCGCCCTGTACGCCCGGAAATACGGCTTTATTAAAATTAAACTTCTTTGCTGTCTCTTCACTGGAGAGAATCATTCCGCCTCTCGGCCCACGCAGCGTCTTATGTGTCGTCGTCGTCGTTACATCTGCATATGGAATCGGGCTCGGATGGAGTCCTGCCGCCACCAGTCCTGCGATATGCGCCATATCTACCATCAAATAAGCGCCTGCCTCATCTGCAATTTCCCTGAATTTCTTAAAATCAATCGTACGCGCATAAGCGCTCGCCCCCGCCACGATCAGTTTTGGTTTGCATTCAAGGGCAATTTCCCTTACTTTTTCATAATCAATCACGCCATCATCGTTTACTCCGTAAGGTACAACATGAAAATACATACCTGAGAAGTTTGCAGGGCTTCCGTGTGTCAGATGCCCGCCGTGCGCAAGATTCATACCCATCACGGTATCTCCGGCATTCAGCATCGCCAGAAACACTGCCATGTTTGCCTGTGCTCCGGAATGAGGCTGAACATTTGCATAAGTGCATCCAAAGATTTCTTTTGCACGCGCAATCGCCAGATTCTCTACTTCATCCACGCACTGGCACCCACCGTAATAACGTTTTCCCGGATAGCCTTCCGCATATTTATTTGTTAATGGACTTCCCATAGCTGCCATAACCGCTTTCGTCACCCAGTTCTCTGAAGCAATCAGCTCAATATGACTGTCCTGACGTTTTTCTTCCCGGACAATTGCCTCAGCGATTTCCGGATCTACTGCCCTCACCTCATCCAGTGAATACATAGAACTTTCCTCCTTAACATCCTCATACGTACAATGCTTTTTGTGCATAATAGTGGCATACCCTACCATATTATCTGTTTTATCCGATATTGTCAAGCATTCGCCTGCCACTTATTTCGTATTTTGTAACCGTTCAGCCATGTAAGCTTCCTGACGGCTAAAAGCCGGCTTATTTTACCTTCGCCTTTTTCCCTGCGCCGGCTTTTTTCAGTTTTCCAAGAAGCGCGGCTTTCTGTTTTTTCGTCATCTTCTTCGCGCTGACGGTCAGCTTTGCGGAGGTTTTCTGAAACGCGCCTGTGCGGATTGTTTTCAGGGCTTTTCCTTTTAACTGAACATTTTTCAGGTTCTTACAGCCTGTAAATGCCTGTTTCCCGATCATGGTGACGTTCGTTCCAAGAATCACTTTTTTCAGCTTCGTATTTCCCATCATAACACGGCTACCGACTTCTGTAACCTTGCAGGTCACGCCGCCGATTCTCACAGTTGCCGGAACGTTCAGCTTTGACGCCTTCTTATTTAAGACGCTTACCAGCTTTGCCGTTTTCTTTTTCTCGTTCGTTACCCGGTAACGTCCGGCTCCCACTGTTTTTTCCACGCCTTTCCCAAACTCTTCCCTGGGGACGGGCTTTTCTGTTTCCGCAGGAGGCGCTTCCGTAGACGGCGTCTCCGTTTCCTGTTTCTTCGTAAACTTCGCAGTCAGCTCTACCGAAACGGTAACGGTAAAGGTATAAACTGCCTGATCGGATACCTTTTCTCCTCCCAGATACCATCCGGTGAACTCATAGTTTTCATCCGGCGTCGCCGTAACCGTCACTTGACTGCCCGGAACAGCCTGTGTGCTTCCGGCAGCGCTTCCTCCTGCTTCTGCCGTAACGCTGACATTTGCTTTCTCTGCCGGAATTCTAAAGCTGGTAACCGAATGTTCGGGAAGCGTATACTCCAGTTCTGTCCCCTCTCCGCATATGCTTGTTTTTCCGATCGTTACCTTGTCCGGTTCTGCCAGTGTATTCATATCATCCACATTCTCAGAACTTAAATCCCATACCTCTACCTCTTCCCCCGTCAGATCACGGCCATCTACAGAAATCTGTATGGACGAAGTATCGGATTTCTTATTATTGATGACCAGTACATAGGTATTTCCCTGGTCATCTTTCGTGGAATACACGTTGATATTCTGTACCGTATTATTTCCGCTCGTATAATAATCCCCGTTTCCGGTAATGGTCTGGTTCACCTGCACATTTCCCGTCATATGGTTAAAAATGGAAAACAGATACAAGGTAGGCGTCGCCACATACTGATACCCATTGTCGGAGTTATGGCACTGAATCACGCACTGCTGCCATGCGCCCAGATTATCTCCTACCGTAAAGTCTACCAGACAGTGCTTGTTCTGATATGCCGCCCCGGCATTTACCCCGTCGACCATATGGTTTGCGACATAGATCGCCGTTCCCAGAGACGTGACGTAATTGCTCTGAGTATTGATGCCAAATTCCGAAATTGCCACCTTTTTCCTGTCATCGCCCGTAGCTGCCATCATCGCGTCCTTATGGGACGCCACATAGTTTGTCTTTGCCTTCGCTGTCGCCAGAGATTCCTCATACTGTCCTGCATTAGAAAAGCTGGTATATGGATGGATAATCACCCCGTCATATTTATCATTATAGCCCTGGCTGTTCATCTGAGAAATAAAATCCTTCTGAAGCCTGTCCACGATTCCGGAATAGATCTCAATCTCTGTCCCGATCTGGCCGGCCACCTCTTTCATGGCGTCATAATATTCCACAAATCCCGCCTGTCTCGACTGGTAAGTACACGTAATCTTCGCTCCCGCCGCCGGAATATTTCCATCTATGCCGTCGCCAAAAGTAATCTTTCCGGTCTCATAGTCAAAGGTACAGACATTTGCCGCTCCCTGTCCTTCCAGAGATTCTACAATCTGCCATGCGCTGCCCGCTACCGATACCGTCGCGCTGTCCTCCACAACCGGAACATAGTATACATAGCGTTCTTCGTTTGGCTTTCCGTCACTGTTCGATGCGGCAGCCCTCCAGTCCGCTTTTTTCGCCACATTGGTCGTGTTCTGATAATAACTCCTCTGTCCTGCCGTATAGGTCATGACGCCTCCGTTAATGTATGCGTCTACCGCGCTGCGGTTTCCTTTTCCTGCCATCCAGTAGTCCTGTCCGGTATCGCTGAACTCATTTCCAAGCTCAAACCGTACCACGCCGTATGGCTCTTCATGTCCGTTTTTCGCACGCTCGGCCGCCCAGTCAACGCCCCCGTTCGGATTGCTTCCGTCATTCGGCGCATTCAGATACTCTACCAGGTCTGCCGCATCCTGAGGATTGCCCCTCCCCAGTCCATATACAAAAATCGCCTCCGAACCCAGGTCGTCATAAATCCATTTCATCGCTTCATCCACGCCAAAAACCGGATTTACCGGAATCTCTCCCGGATTCGAATAAAAATTATTTCCCGCAATGATCGGCTGTCTCTCTTCCAGCGGCCCGATCGTATCCTTCCAGGTAAAAAGATTCGATACCGTACCTCCCGGATAACGCACAGAACCAAAGTTTGCCTCTTTAGAATAGGAATCAAATGCTTCGGCAATCGCATTCGTATTGGTATCCCAGCTTCCGTAACCATCCTTATGATAACGGTGATTGATTCCAAACATGGCAGATGGAATCTCCCTCACTTCATCCTTTGTATCCACCTCAATCGTGATGACCGCCTGCGGGCTCTCTGTCGCCCCAAATTCATCATACAGAGCTTTTACCGTGTCCGCATTTACCACCTTATTATAATAGCGCAGCTCGTCTACATGTCCTTTGACTGCTCCTGCTGCATTCATATTCTTATGAATCCCCACCAGAATATCTGTTGCCGCATTTACGGATGTTCCGCTCAAGACACTTTCTTCTGCAAGACTTCCGTTTATATAAAACTGCATCTTTTTTGCGTCGTGATCATAGGTAACTGCTACATGATGCCAGCTATTCAGCGCAATCGTCTGATTGTCACACACAGCGTCCGCCCCATTCAGATAACTTCCATATTTTCTGTTTGTGTTCAAATAGAGAATCGTTCTGCCATCCGCTCCTGTATTGGATGCGTCGGCTGTCTGCTGAAACAGGTTAATTTTATCTCCGTTCAAAACGCCGTCGCCATACTTCACCCAGGCACAAAAGGTAAAATCATCCGTAGATGAATTCAATCCTTTCCCGGCGTCTTTCAGGTTCAATTTAATATAAGAATTCGCCGCCTTACTGAAATAAGCGCTTCCTCCCGATATACCGTCCCCGCTTTTTAAGGTAACTCCGCTTCCTGATTTTTCTGCTGTTACATTCGTTCCGGAAACACTGTTGGCCAGCCGCGCTGTTTCTGTGTCTCCATCAAATTTCCAGTACCCCACCAGTCCATCTGTCAGATTCGCCTCTGCCTGAACCTGGAGAGCTCCCGCACAGGAAAAGGCTCCTCCTGTGGTAACACAGGCCGCCATCAGCAGCGCAATCATCTTTTTCATACTCTTTTTCATGCTTTCCTCCATTTCTTCCATGCTTTATTTTACCTTTGCCTTTTTGCTCATCCCGGCCTTCCTCAGTTTTTTCAGTAATTGCTTTTTCTGTTTTTTGTTCATCTTCTTCGCACTGACGGTCAGTCTGGCGGATGTTTTCTTAAACGCTGCCGTCCGGATGGTTTTTAACCCTTTTCCTTTTAACTGAACGTTCTTCAGATTTTTGCATCCCATAAATGCCTGCTTTCCGATTACCGCGACATTCGGGCCGAGAACCACCTTCCTCAATCTGGTATTCCCCATCATAATCCGTTCTCCTGCTTCTGTGACTTTACAGGTTACGCCACCGATTTTCACGGTTGCGGGAAGGTTCAGTTTTGACGCTTTCTTATTCAGGACACGGATTAACTTTGCCGTTTTCTTCTTCTCATCCGTCACCTGATAACGCCCGATTCCCACCGTTTTCTCCGCACCTTTTTCAAACTTTTCTTCCCCAGGAAGGGTGGGTTCTGTTTCGGGCGGGTTCGTTTCCGGCTCCTGTTTCTTTGTAAATCTGGCCGTCAGCTCCACAGACGCCGTAACGGTAAAGGTGTAGGACGCATCCTTCGATACCCTGTCATTACCGTTATACCAGCCGGCAAACTCATAACCATTGTCCGGTACCGCGGTAACGGTCACCTCGCTTCCAGGAGCTGCCTTCGTGCTTCCGCTGGCCCTTCCGCCGCTTTCCGCTCTGGCTGTAACGGCCAGCTTCTCTACCGGAATCTTAAAGCTGGTGATCGAATGCGGCGCCAGCCTGTATTCCATGTCCGCTCCCTCACTGCTTACCGTAGTCTTTACCACATCTACCTGATTCGGATGTTCCAGTGTATTTTCATCCTCCACGCTTTCGGAAGTCAGATACCATACCTCCATCTCCTGGGCCGTCAAATCTCTCCCCGCTACCCCGATCGTAACAGGCGTCTCCTCACTTCTATGGTTATTTACCACCGTCACATAAACATTTCCCTCATCGTCCTTCGTAGCGTACGTTTTCACCATAGGAACGTCCCAGTTTCCATTCTGCACAAAGGTATAATATGTCCCGTTTCCGGCAACCTCCTGCCCAATCTGCTTACTTCCGGTCATGTGATTAAAGATAGAAAACATCTTTGCGGAAGGTGTGGATACAAAGCTGTATGAGCCATCGTCATTCCGGATTGCCTGAATCACGCACTGCGCCCCATTGCCAAGATCATCTGACGCATACGGATAATCCACCAGACAATGCTTATTCAGATAAGGTGTGCCAAGATTGATATAATCAATCATCTCATTCGCCAGATACACCGCATGTCCGATTCCACGAACAAGCTGCATATTGTGCCGGTAAATACCAAACTCGGAAACCACGGGTACCTTGCCTTCTCCCATCAGCTCTTTCAGTTCCTTTACACGGCTTATATTATGTTCCTGGGAACGTCCCAGGAGCTTTTCATAAAACTCAGGATCGTTTTCCGGTATATTGATATACCCGCCGCCGCTTCCGCTCGTCTCACTGTAAGGATGAATTACCGCTCCATCATATTGATTTCCCGCATCCTTCAATGCCTGAATTGCGGACTCTTTTTCCATACAGGAGTACACTTCCACTTCCATTCCCAGTTCTGCCGCAATCTTTTTCAGCTCACGGTAGTAGTCAGTAAAACCGTCCTGTATACTCGTATAAGCGGCATTGATGCTCTGTCCCGCTGCCGGTATATTGCCGTTCGTCCCATCTCCGAACGTGATTTTTCCCGACGCATAGTCAAACGTACAGACATTCTCCCGTCCTCGCCCTTCCAGCGAATCCACGATCTGCCATGCCGTTCCGCCCACATTGACAGAAACGCTTCCTTCTTTTACCGGTTTATACCGCACATACCGAACCTGCCCTGCCGTGCCATCGCTGTTTGCCGCCGCATTTCTCCAGTCCTCTTCCTGTACGGTCTTCGTGTTCTGTCCAAATGTCATCTCACCGCCGTTTACGTAAGCCTGCGCCATTCTGTCATAAGAGCTGCTGCCGCACCCCGGCATCCAGTAATTCTGCCCCCAGAGCCCCATCTCATTTCCGATCTCAAAGCGGGTAACTCCATAAGGCTCTTCGTGTCCATTTTCTTTTCGCACCTCGGCCCAGTCGATACCGCCGTTCGGGTTTGTGGCATCTCCATCCGCCGGGGCATTCAGATACTCGAACAGGTCGGCCGCATCCGCCGCGCTTCCCTGTCCCATAGCATAGACCCAGACAGCCTCCGAGCCAAGCTCGTCATAAATCCATTTCATTGCCTCGTCCACACCGAAATTCGGCGTAATCGGCGCGCTGGTATTTCCATGAATCGTTTTCTTTCTCTGCTCTGCCGGCCCGATTGCACGCTTCCAGTCAAACAGATTGGACACGGTTCCTCCCGGATAGCGTACCGAACCAAACGCCGCTTCCTTCGCATACTCGGTAAACTGCTCCTCCATCTTCTGTTTTGCGGCATTCCAGGAGCTGTATCCATCGTTATGGTACCTGTGATTGATGCCAAACATCGCCGGGGAAATATCTCTCACCTCTTCGGATGGGTCTACCGTAATCAAAATTGGTTCTTTTTCTTCCTCCGGCAGCTTAAACTCGTCATACAAGGCCGCAATCGTATCCGCACTCACAACCTTATTATAGTAACGAAGTTCATCCAGGCTCCCTTTCAAGGCCCCGGACTGTTCCATATTTTTATGGATCCCTATCAGAATATCTGTAGCCTCATCTGCAAACGCCCCGCTCAGAGTACTCTCCTTTTTTAAGACCCCGTTTATGTAAAACTGTAGCTTTTTCGTCCCGTGATTGCAGGTGACCGCTACGTGATGCCATTTTCCAAAAACAATCCCCGTATCGCATACCACATCTGTTCCTGTCAGGTAGGTGCCGTATTGCCTCTGCCCATTCACATACAGAATTGTTCTGCCGCTCCCCATCTGCTGAAAAAGGTTCATCTTCCCGCCTGAGGATGAGGCTTCCGCATCATAATTCACCCATGCCGCAAAGGTAAAATCATCGGCAGACGCATTCAACAATCCCTGCTCCAAATCCGTTCTTTTCATTTTCAGCCAGGAATCCGCCGCCTTTTGAAACGAAACCGAACCGCCCGATATTCCCCCGTCACTTTTCAACACGACGCCGCTTCCGGACTTTATCACCTCTGTATTCGTGCCGGACACCTCATTTTCCAGCCGTGCCTCATCCGTGTCCCCGTCAAATTTCCAGTAACCGATCAATCCCTCTGACAGATTAGCTTCCGCACGGACTCTCATGTCTCCCACATAAGGCATGATACCTGACGCCGCCACACATCCTGCCACCAATAATGACAGTGCTTTCTTGCTTCTGTTCTTCACTCTTTGTCCCCCTCTTTCTTAATATTTTACGATCATCATACTATATTTTTATATCATTTGCCCTATTTTTTTGACATTTCCCCACTTTTCATATACACTATAGAAAAACCTCAAAGGAGATGTCATGAAAAAATATAATTTTTTTACATTATTCACAGTACTTCTCTGCCTCCTGTTTGTGCTTTCCGGCTGTCGGGATTCCGAACCGGTGAAACTCGTAAAATCAGAGCTAAGCCAAATACAAAAACTCGACGAACATACCATCCAGACTTTTATTTCCTATAAAAACATGATTCCTTCTGGTTCCGACTCACAAACCGACTCGGACGCTGCCGAAGCAATACAGCTCTTTTTTCAAAATTTTGACTACCGCATTCTCTCTTCTAGCATAACAGAAGAAAACGCCACTGTAAATGTGGAAATTGAAAATATAGACGCCAAAGCCCTGGCAAAAGACCTCTGTCTGGAACTGATCGCCCGTTCCACCTCACCGAACCCGGAAGACTCGCCGCTTTCCACCACAGGCTCTTATTTTTCTCTCCTGTATGACATTCTTTCTTCCGGAACATACGAATCCGTCAAAACCACGGCACATTTTCATCTGACCGAAACAGACGACGTCTGGCATATTCAGAGCGATGAGTCACTGGAGAACGAAATTGTGGGCGGCTTTATCTCCTATCTGCGTAATCCTTACCTTGTGACGCCGGAGGAGATTACCGCCAAAGTCTTTGAAATGATGCAGAAACAAACGGCAGAGGACTGGGTCTTTTATCTTGGGATGAACGATATTTTTTCTACTTACAGTACGCTCGCCAAAAAAGTGGACCTTGCGCTTGCCTCGCAGATTTCCAAATGCTTTTCCTACAAAATCCAGAAAGTGACGGAAAAGAATAAAAAGGCAACGGCTGTTATTGATATTACCAGTCTGGATATGAATCATGTTTTGGAGGTTTATATGGACAAGCTTCTGGATTATGCTTCTACCACGGAAGCCGTGCGCGCGACCGATACGGAACTTGCCGATAAGACTGCCGCTCTTCTGGCCGAATGCCTGAACAGCAATACAAAGACTTGTACGAAAACGATAGAAATTGATTTTGTAAACAATGGAACCGCCTGGGAAATGAATCTGAACAGCGATTTCACAGACGCTCTCCTGGGCAATATGACAGAGGCGGTAAAGACCTTTCAGTCACAGGCGGTTCCCACAAGCTGAACCAAAAAGAAATCATCATCGTCAGCGAAACAATGATGATTTCTCCAAGAAATGATTACTCTTCTGCCGTGATTTCCAGTTCCAGTTCCTTAAGCTGCTGTTCGTCCACGGTTCCCGGCGCGCCCGTCATCAGGCAGGAGGCGTCCTTTACTTTCGGGAAAGCGATGACCTCACGGATACTGTCCTCGCCCGCCATCAGCATCACCAGACGATCCAGACCGTATGCCAGCCCTGCATGTGGGGGAACTCCATACTTAAAAGCCGTCAGAAGGAATCCGAACTGGTCTTCGGCCTGCTCTTTGGTAAAGCCCAGTACTTCAAACATCTTAGACTGAATATCGTCCTGATGGATTCTGACGCTTCCCCCGCCGATCTCATTTCCATTCAATGTGATGTCGTATGCTTTCGCGCGAACCGCTCCCGGGTCCGTATCGATCTTGTCCAGATCTTCTTCCATCGGCATGGTAAACGGATGGTGCATCGCCATATATCTTCCCTCTTCCTCCGAGTACTCAAGCAGAGGGAACTCGGTAATCCAGAGGAACTTGAATTCGTCCTTCTTCAAAAGTCCCAGGTTCTTTGCAATCTCCAGCCGCAGCGCCCCCAGCACGTTCCATACGATTTTATTCTTATCCGCTGCGAAGAGAAGCAGATCGCCCGGCTTTCCTTCCAGTGCGTTTACGAGTGCGGAAAGCTCTTCCTCTGTCATAAATTTGGCGAAAGAGGACTTATAGGAACCGTCATCATTGATCACCAGATAAGCCAATCCCTTTGCCCCGTAGCCTTTCGCGAACTCTACCAGAGCGTCAATCTTCTTTCTCGGCATATGTCCCTGTCCGTTGGCATTAATTCCCCTGACGCTGCCGCCGTTTGCCAGCGCGCCGGTAAAGACGCCAAACCCGCAGTCTTTTACGATCTCCGACACATCCTTAAGCTCCATGCCAAAACGGGTGTCCGGCTTGTCTGAGCCAAAGCGGTCCATCGCTTCTTTCCAGGTCATCCTCGGAATCGGAAGCGGCACATCGATACCGACCGCATCCTTAAAAATTTTCGCAAGCAGTCTTTCATTGACGTCAATGACGTCATCAATGTCTACAAAAGAAAGCTCCATGTCGATCTGTGTAAACTCCGGCTGTCTGTCGGCGCGGAGATCCTCGTCACGAAAACACTTCGCAATCTGAAAATACCTGTCATATCCGGAGCACATCAGAAGCTGCTTAAAAAGCTGCGGCGACTGGGGAAGCGCATAAAAATGTCCCGGATGGATACGGCTCGGTACCAGATAATCTCTGGCTCCTTCCGGAGTGCTCTTAATCAGAATCGGCGTTTCAATCTCTAAAAATCCCTCATCCGCCAGGAACTGACGGGCAGAATTCGCCACCTTGCTGCGCAGCATCAGATTTCTCTGCAAGTTCGGACGGCGCAGATCAAGAAAACGATATTTCAGTCTCAGCTCGTCCTTCGTCTTGATATCCTCTTCAATCGGAAACGGCGGCGTCTCAGACTCGGAAAGAATCCGGAGCTGTGTCGCGCGGATCTCGATCTCTCCGGTCGCCAGATTCTCATTCACCGCTCCCTCGCGCAGCTCCACGCGTCCTACGACTGCGATCACGAACTCGCTTCTCAGTTTTCCTGCTTTCTCAAAGCCATCCGTCCCAATATCTTTTTCATCAAATACAATCTGCAATAATCCGGAACGGTCGCGCAGATCCACAAAAATCAGGCTTCCCAGATTTCTTCTTTTCTGGACCCATCCCATTACGGTCACCTGGCTTTTCGCATCCTTTGCGCTAAGCTCTGTACATCTGTGAGATCTTTTCAATCCCTTCATTGACTCTGCCATACTCTGTCTCTCCTCTATCATTTATTTTGCACGGTTTTTCATTCTTCCTAACGACGGAAGAACTCTTTAAATCCGGTATATCCTTCTGCTGTCAACTGTTCTTTCTGGAATTTCTTATTTTTCTTCATCACGGCGATATTCACCTGCATCCCGTTCCTGCGAAGCTCTTCCGCCTCGCCGAAAATCTTCAAAAGCTCTTCCTTCGGCATATTTTTCTCAATCAGAAACGCCATCTTCTCAGCCTTTGCAGGAATCTGGTAATCCTTCTCCAGAAGAAGCATGACAATCCGCTCAAACCC
Organism: uncultured Lachnospiraceae bacterium; assembly: GCA_937965795.1. GTDB lineage: Bacteria > Bacillota > Clostridia > Lachnospirales > Lachnospiraceae > Hominisplanchenecus_A. The sequence continues at coordinate 19,836 of CALCMD010000026.1, forward strand.
GATGGAAAAACCGCAGGCGCAGGTCTGGTTTCCCGTAAACTTTCCAATCATCTCGTCATATCGTCCGCCTCCGCCCACAGAACCGCCGAACCCGTCAATGCTGATTTCAAAAATCGGCCCTGTATAATAGGACATGCCTCTCACCAGCGTCGGGTCAAATACGATCTGAAAGTCTGCGGTTTTCACAGCCTCCACACTCTCAATGATCGTCTCCAAATCCTCTGCGATCCGGGCGTCCAGCACGCCGTCAAGCTTCTCTTTTAAGTATCTCACGCCCTCCAGGTCGTTTGTCACTCCTCCAAACAGCTCCATGTATTTGTCAACGCACGCTTTGTCAAATCCCTCTTTTTCAAGCTCCGCCGCCACGCCGTCCAGACCGATCTTATCCATCTTATCCAGAATGATAAATACCAGATCATAGCTCTCTTCCGGGAATCCGCTGTATTTTGCCATCGCCTTTAAGATTTTCCGGTCATTGATACGGATGGTGAAATCTTTAAAGTCCAGCTTGCCCACCAGTGTGGAGGTCGCCAGAATCAGTTCAATCTCCGCCAGTATGGTCGGTTCTCCCAGAATATCAATATCGCACTGCATAAACTGCCGGAAACGTCCTCTCTGCGGTCTGTCCGCGCGCCACACATTTCCCATCTGAAGAGCCTTAAAGGGGGACGGCAGATCATTGGCGTTATTCGCATAGTATCTGGAAAGCGGCACGGTCAGGTCATATCTCAGCCCCCCGTCCACCAGATCACTCTCCGCCTTTGCGGTATCCAGTTTCAATTTTTCGCCCCTCTTTAAAATCTTAAAGATCAGTTTTTCATTCTCTCCGCCCTGTTTACTGGAAAGATTCTCAATATGCTCCACGCAGGGCGTCTCAATGGATGAAAATCCAAACGTCCCGTACGTTTCTTTTATCATCCGGATTACATAATCCCGAATCTCCATCTCCCGTGGAGAAATATCCTTCATCCCCGTAACCGGTTTCTTTTTCAGGCTCATACTATATCCTCCTCTATCTTTATTTCCCATTCATTTTTCTCTAACAGTTCTTCCGCTCCCTCCTCATGAATCACCTTGAGGAAGGCAAGGAACACCTTCATATCGAAATTTTTAACCTCTTCGATCATCAGCTCCACAGCCGTATCCAGAGGAAAAGCCCGCCGATAGGGCCTGTCGGCAATCAGCGCCGCACATACGTCACAGACTCTTAAAATCCTCGCTCCAATGGGGATATCCTCTCCCTCCCGGTTTGCCGGATAACCTGTTCCATCAAAATTTTCATGATGATATAAAATACTTTCCAAAATAAAATCAGAATATTCTTTCTGCACCAGCATGGCATATCCGAGGGCGGAATGGCTTCTCACATATCTCATTTCTTCGATATTCAGCCGGTCCTCCTTCTGATAGATATATTTCGTCACTTCCAGTTTCCCCACATCATGAAGCATACCTGCCACAGCCATCTCATAGCATTCGTCCTCCGGCAGCCCCAGTTCCCCGGCCACCCGGTACGCAAGGTTACTGACGCAGATTCCATGTGATATTTCCTTCACCATTTGCTTTTCCAGATTGGTCAACTCATTTTCCATACTTCAAAAATCCCTGTTTTTTACGTTCTATCATTTCATCGATTCTCTCGATATAATTTTTAATATCCTTCACATTCTCAATGCGGTCAATGCGGTCAGCCGCCTGTACGACCTTCGTAGAAGCCCCTGCCCCCAACGCCAGAATCGACTGTTTCTCCTCCATCATCAAAATATTATAAATGCCGGCTTTTCCGTCTCTGGCATAGCCCACATTTTCGAAATTTCCTGCCATATTTTTCTGCCGATAGAGATAATAAGGAGACATACCGGCATTTCCTGCGTAAATGGAAGTCATATTCATAATTTCCTGATTATTCGTGAAGGTCATCTCCCGGTACTGATCCCGGAACATATGCAGCCTGGCTGCCCGCTTTACCGCGAGAGAATGTACGGTAATGCTGTCCGGGTTCAGCTTCGTTACCTCTTTCATGGTATGCTCCACCTCCGGCAATTCTTCACCCGGAAGCCCCACGATCAAATCCATATTAATATTGTCAAATCCCAGCTCCCTCGCCAGTGTGAAAGCTTCCACCGTCTCTTCCACGGTATGCCGCCGTCCGATCAAATCCAGCGTTTTTTGGTTCATGGTCTGCGGATTAATGGAAATACGGCTTACCTTATGCTCCATCAGCACTTTGAGTTTCTCTGCCGTAATGCTGTCCGGCCTTCCGGCCTCCACCGTGAACTCACTCAGATGAGAAAGGTCAAAGTGGCGCTCCACCTCGGTAAGCAGACGATCCATCTGCGCCGGAGTCAGCGTCGTAGGGGTTCCACCCCCTATGTAAAGGGTATTCAGAGTCCTTCCTCTGTAAGCCTCCGCTCCAAAAGCAATTTCCTTGCACATGGCGTCCAGATAAGCATCTACTTTATCCTTCCAGATATGGATGGGACTGGAACTAAAAGAGCAGTACACACAGATACTCGGACAGAATGGAATCCCAAGATACAAACTGTATCCATCCTTATAAGGTATCTGTTCCAAAATGTATTTTTCCCGGTTGGCAATCATAATCGCCAGCGCTGTCTTTTCCTTGCTGGTCAGGTAAGTTTTCCGCATATATTCCGCAATTTCCGTATTCTTCCAGCCCGCCTGCAAAAGAGCCATCGGTATTTTCGTCGGCCGTATTCCTGTTAAATTCCCCCAGGGAAGCTCCTGTCCGGTATACTCTGACAGCATCCGGTAGAGCAGGAGTTTCAGAGAATTTTTCGTCTGCTTCCTGTCCGCGTAACCGTCTACCGTTTCAGACTGCTCCAGCCGCACGTTTCCGTCCCCGTCCGCAAAGCGGATTCTGATTCCGTCATCCTCGTAATCTATACTTATGCGAAGCTCTGCCGCTTCATCTCCGGCAAATACATTCTCTTCCGAATTCTCATCCGAAGCCTTCAACATGACTTCCATCTCCGGATAGAATGCCCGGACCAGGGAATGAATGTCATATTCAAAATCTCGTTTATTCAACTTTACAAATATCATACAAACGGGTTATACTCCTTTTCATGCGCAATCGTAGTCTCCGGTCCATGTCCCGGATAAACAACCGTTTCCTCTGGCAGCATCTTCAGTAATCCCCGCACGGAACGCACCAGCACAGCCATGCTTCCCGTCGGAAAATCCGAGCGTCCCACGCTCTCACAAAACAGGGTATCCCCCGCAAACAGTACCGCTTTTTCAGGCAGATAATAGCACACGCCGCCCCTGGTATGCCCCGGCGTATGCAGCACCTGAATCTGAAATCCTGCCATCCTTACTACTTCCTGATCCTCATAAAGACGATCCGGAACTACCGTAAAAAATCCCTCAAACTGTGCCGACATATTCTCTTCGCCTGTTATCACGTCCAGCTCTTCCTTTCCGGCCCCGATGGGAATCTGATACCGTTCTCCCAGCGCTTTCGCCGCCCCGATATGGTCAAAATGTCCATGCGTCAGCAGAATCCCCACAGGCTTTACACACAGCTCTGTCACTTTCTGTTCCAGCAGCTCCGGTGAATCTGCCGGGTCAATGATAATCGCTTCCTTCGTATCTGTATTGACGAGCAGGTACGTGTTTGTTCTTATCATGCCGAGCACATACTTCTTAATTTGAAGTTTTCCCATTTTTTCTCTCCTCTCAGCCGGTGGTCCGCTCAATATCAATTACGCTCTCCACCTGTCTGATCTTTTCAATCAGCCGGTTCAGCTCTTCTTTACTTGGCACGTCAAAGCTCAGGCAGATGGTCGCCATTCCCTGTTTGCTGGTACGGCTGTTCACCGTGGTCACATCAATCTTTCTTTCCGTAAGGATTTTCGTGATGTCCACCAGAAGCCCGGTACGGTTATAACCAAAGATTTTAATATCCGCGGCATAAAGCTCACTGCTTTTTCCCGTTGGCGGAGCCTGCCACTCCGCATCAATCAGACGTACCCTGTCTGCCTCCGACAGATTAATCACATTAATACAGTCCGTCCGGTGGATGGATACGCCTCTTCCTCTCGTCACAAATCCAACGATCTCATCCCCCGGAACCGGCGAGCAGCACTTTGAGAACCGCACGGCTACGTCATGAATGCCTTTTACCACGATGCCGCCCTTTGACTTGGCGACACGCATCCGCTCCTTCGACTCTGCCGCTTCCAGAATATCCGCATCCGTCAGTTCTTTCTTATGCTGCTTGTCATACTCCTCCTGGAGCCGGTTTACGACCTGGCCTTCCTTCAGGCCGCCGTGCCCGATCGCGGCAAGCGTTGATTCCCAGTCACGAAAACCGTATTTCCGCATGATGCTTTCCATATAGGTCGGCTTTAAAAGATTGCTCAGGACGATCCCTTTCGCCTTACAGTAAGATACGAGCAGTTCCTTTCCTTTGATAATGTTATCTTCTTTCCGTTCGTTCTTAAACCACTGGTTAATTTTATTCTTCGCTTGGGTGCTCTTGACAATCTTCAGCCAGTCACGGCTCGGCCCTTTGGAATTCTGCGAAGTCAGAATCTCGATCCGGTCTCCGTTCTGAATGATATAATCAATGTTTACCAACTTTCCGTTTACCCTGGCGCCGATCATCTTATTTCCAACCGCTGAATGAATGCTGTAAGCAAAATCAATCGGCGTGGAGCCATTGGGCAGATTCTTCACGTCTCCCGCCGGGGTAAAACAGTACACATTTTCCGCAAACAGATCCAGGTCGCTCTTTAAAAGCGTCAAAAACTCCCGGTTATCGGACATATCACGCTGCCATTCCAGAATCTGACGCAGCCAGCTCAGCTTCTCTTCCTCCTGCTGGGCGACCGGTTTCTTGCCATCCGAGCTTTCCTTGTACTTCCAGTGCGCCGCAATTCCGTATTCTGCCGTCCGGTGCATCTCGAAGGTACGAATCTGAATCTCAAAAGGCTGTCCGTTCGGTCCGATCAGCGTCGTATGCAGAGACTGGTACATATTCTGCTTCGGCATGGCAATATAATCCTTAAACCGCCCCGGAATCGGCTTATACATCTCATGGATGACTCCCAGAGCCGCATAGCAGTCCTTCACACTGTCCACGACAATGCGGACCGCAAACAAATCGTATATCTGATCCAGGGTCTTATCCTGGTTCACCATTTTCTTATAAATACTGAAAAAATGCTTGACTCTTCCATAAATCTGCGCTTTGATTCCCGCTTCCTCAATATGTGAACTGACTTCGTCCACAATTCCCTGCACAAACGCTTCCCTGGCGCTCTTTCTGAGCGCAATCTTCTCCACCAGGTCATAGTAGACCTCCGGCTCCAGATATTTCAGGGAAAGATCATCCAGCTCCACCTTGATTTTCGAAATACCCAGGCGCTGTGCGATCGGTGCATAAATATCCATCGTTTCACGGGCTTTTTCCTTCTGTTTTTCCGGCTTCATATATTTCAGAGTACGCATGTTGTGAAGCCGGTCGGCCAGTTTAATCATAATGACCCGGATATCCTTTGCCATCGCCAGAAACATCTTGCGCAGGTTTTCTGCCTGAACCTCCACTTTATCGGCGGAATAGCTCAACTGTCCCAGCTTCGTGACCCCGTCCACAAGCAGGGCCACCTCGCCGCTGAATTCCTGTGCGATTTCCTCTGACGTCATGACCGTATCCTCCACGACGTCGTGCAGAAGCCCCGCCACAATCGTTTCCTTATCCAGCTCCAAATCCGCCAGAATAATTCCCACGCAAAGCGGATGAATAATGTAGGGTTCTCCCGATTTCCTGCTCTGTCCCTCATGGGCGTCACGGGCAATCCTGTACGCCTTTTCAATCATAGAAATGTCCGTTGATGGATGGTATTTCCGAACGCTGGCAATCAGCTCCTGATACAGGACGTCCGGACTGGTAAAATCCTCCATCGTCTTTACGCTGGCATCTGCTTTCTTAATCTCTTCTTTTTTCTCACTGGCCGTCTTTGTTTTCATTGACATAAGCATCACCATCTTTTCCTATTTTTGTTCGTTGTCAATGCACGATCTGATTTCAAAAACTCCATCCCGCATATACAGGCGGGCCGTATTTTAATTCAACGATAAGTATATCATTCGAAGTCAGCGATTGCAACTGAAAACTGAATGACAATGCGCTTCCCCACGCCCGGTATCTATCTGCCAAATGCAAAAAACCCCGCGAACTCATGTTCACGAGGTCTCCAATGCGGAAGATGGGACTTGAACCCACACGGTATTGCTACCACAGGCACCTGAAGCCTGCGCGTCTGCCAATTCCGCCACTTCCGCATTTCGAAAGTCACTTGCGTAACTCACGAATGATATAATACAATGTATTTCCCACTTTGTCAATACAGAATTTTGCAAAAAATTCAAAAAGTTTCAATTCAAGGGTTTTTTCAAAAAAAGGAAAAAATGTATTGACGAATCAAAAAACTGGTGCTATAATTCTTGATGTTGCAGACGATGTGACATTTCCATTCAGGAAATGCGGGAGTGCTGGAATTGGCAGACAGGCTAGACTAAGGATCTAGTGATGGCAACGTCGTGTGGGTTCAAGTCCCATCTCCCGCATAAAAAGAATCCCCTGTATCTCATAGGATGCAGGGATTTTTTATACCCTAAAAAAGACCTTCTCACGCAAAAGCTTTAAAAACGCTTTAAAAACCATAATAAGATTGCAAAAAGTATTTGACAAATCTCCTCAACGGTTGTATCATAAATATCGCAAGTCACGCAGGTGGCTTCCAAATGCGGAAGTGGCGGAATTGGCAGACGCGCAGGCTTCAGGTGCCTGTGGTAGCAATACCGTGTGGGTTCAAGTCCCATCTTCCGCATTCTTTTTTTGCCTGTTTTTTCAGAAAACCATTGACAGGCCAACAGAAGTATGATAGGGTAAATAAGGTTAAAAGCAAAGAAGAGTATCCGCTCTCACCGTAGCGCAAGCAGGCGACTATCGGTTAATATGAACCATAGAGCTTCTATGACAGTATTAAGAGTGGGTAGTCCGTCTATCCACTCTTTTTGAGTGAGGAAAGAGATTTTAGTGTTTGATGGAGGTGCACAACTATTAGCGAATTAATGATTAACGAGCAGATCAGAGACAGGGAAATCCGCCTGATTGGAGAAAATGGCGAGCAGTTAGGTATTATGTCCGCACGGGAAGCAATGAAAATTGCGTTAGAAGCGGAACTGGATCTGGTAAAGATCGCTCCCACAGCAAAACCGCCGGTTTGTAAGATTATCGATTACGGAAAATATCGTTACGAGATGGCGCGGAAAGAAAAAGAAGCAAAGAAGAAACAGAAAATCATTGAAATAAAGGAAGTGCGTCTTTCACCGAACATTGACAGCAATGATTTGAACACAAAAATCAGCGCTGCCAGAAAGTTCATCCAGAAAGGAAACAAGGTGAAGGTGACATTACGTTTCCGTGGCCGTGAAATGGCCCACATGAATGCCAGCCGTCATATCCTGGATGACTTTGCCAAAGAGCTGGGCGACATCGCAGTTGTCGATAAGGCAGCCAAGGTAGAAGGCAGAAGCATTACGATGTTTTTAACGGAGAAGCGTTCATAAAAACGGTTCGTGTTAAAAGATTGCGCGCACAGGCGCCGCAAATAGAAAAAACACAATTAAGGAGGAACATATACAATGCCAAAAATGAAAACAAACAGAGCTGCTGCAAAGCGTTTTAAAAAGACAGGTACCGGTGAGTTAAAGAGAAATAAAGCTTATAAAAGCCATATCTTAACAAAGAAATCTGCCAAAAGAAAGAGAAACCTGAGAAAAGCAACCCTTACAGATGCTACAAGATCGGAAGAGCGTCG
>CALCMD010000027.1 GCA_937965795.1 uncultured Lachnospiraceae bacterium
GGATCACAAAACAAAAAGAACCGCTGCGAAACGTGTTTTCTATATATGCCTGATCCTCATATATAGCTGTCTCCACATTCTGCAACAGTTCCTCTTATCCTTCGTTTCTGTCAGTTACTTTTATAAATTCGCTTTGAAAAATGCCTCAAGTTCTGCGCATACGGTCTCCTCATCATCGCCGGAAACCTCTACCGTAACTTCCTCACCGCATTTTACACCAAGCCCCATGAGCGCCATAAGTCTGGTAGCGTCTGCCTTCTTTTCGCCCTTTACGATTGTGATCGTTGACGCGTATTTTTTTGCCTCCTTTACCAGAATTCCCGCTGGTCTTGCATGGATTCCTACTTCGTCCGTAATTACATAATTAAATGACTTCATGATTTTTTCTCCTTTTCTTTTGATGTCAGACACTGCGATCCCATCGACACTGTCTGCATTTTGCTCTCCCTTTCAGTATACATTCTTGAATGATGAATTTCAACCCCAACTCTAGTGGAATTGTACAATTTTTCTTTTTGTTCTTCTCTTTACATGAACAAATTCACAAAAATCCTCGTTTTCTAAATGACGCAGCAAAAAACTCTGGATTTCTCCAGAGCTTTTAAAACAGTTCGTAGGGGAATCGAACCCCTGTTTCCGCCGTGAGAGGGCGGCGTCTTAACCGCTTGACCAACGAACCATGTCGAACCGACTCCTTTATGATACTATACTTTTTTCAAAAAATCAAGTACTTTTTACATTTTTTAACACAATCCCCAATTTACCAATCCCCAATTTATCTTAAATGCAGACCCGACATCGGGCCTTTTGCTGCCCACAGGAGAAATTTTCCAGTTCTATCTCAGACGATAGACAAGCAATGCCTCGCAATACTTGCCTGTCGTCCAGGACGTGTCTCTCAAAAACAAGTTTCTATTTTCCCAATACTTTGTTATAAAAATCGAAACAGTCAAAAGTAGCAAAATAATCTGCCGGCGTCTCTGCACGGCGAATTAACTGCGCGCTTCCATCTTCCTTTAAGAGAATCTCCGCTGATTTCAGTTTTCCATTGTAATTATATCCCATGGCAAATCCATGTGCTCCCGCATCATGGATAAAGAGCAGGTCGCCCTTCTCGATTTCCGGCAGCATCCGGTCGATTGCAAATTTATCATTATTCTCACAGAGAGAACCTGTCACATCATACTTATGGTCGCACGGCGCATCTTCTTTTCCCATAACCGTAATGTGATGGTATGCGCCATACATCGCCGGCCGCATCAGATTTACTGCACAGGCGTCGACGCCGATATATTCCTTGTGCGTATGCTTTTCATGAATCGCTCTGGTAACCAGCGCCCCATACGGACCCATCATATATCTGCCAAGCTCCGTATAGATCGCCACATCACCCATACCAGCCGGAATCAGGACTTCTTCATAAACCTTCCGCACGCCCTCTCCGATCACATAAATATCATTTGCTTCCTGTTCCGGACGATATGGGATTCCGATTCCTCCGGACAGATTGATAAAGGTAATATGCGCGCCCGTTTCCTTTTGGAGCTTTACTGCCACCTCAAAGAGAATCTTCGCCAGCATCGGATAATACTCATTTGTCACGGTATTGCTTGCAAGAAACGCATGAATGCCGAACTCCTCCACACCTTTTTCTTTCAGAATGCGAAACGCCTCAAAAAGCTGTTCTGTAGTCATTCCGTATTTCGCATCGCCAGGGTTATCCATAATGTCATTACTGATTTTAAACAAACCTCCTGGATTATAGCGGCAGCTTAAACGTTTCGGCAATGTCCCGATTGCCTTTTCCAACGCTTCAATATGTGTAATATCATCCAGATTGATGGTCGCCCCAATCTCATTTGCATATTGAAACTCCTCTGCCGGCGTATCGTTAGAGGAGAACATAATGTCATTTCCCACCGCCCCGATCGCTTTTGAAAGCATCAGTTCCGTCATGGAAGAACAGTCGCAGCCACAGCCATACTCCCGCAAGATCTCAATCAAAAACGGATTCGGAGTCGCCTTTACCGCAAAGTACTCTTTATATCCCTTATTCCATGAAAACGCTTCTTTCAATTCCCTGACATTTTCACGAATTCCTTTCTCATCATACAAATGGAACGGCGTCGGATATTCCTGCGCAATCTTTTCAAGCTGTTCCTTTGTTACAAACGGCACTTTTTTCATAGTTCTGTACTCCTCCTTAGTTGTTCACATTCTGGTATATTCACAATGCCAGGATCAAAAGTAGTTTCATGACTGAATGACCGTCTGGCAGCTTTTGATCTCAACATCATATTTATAATATTTGATGAATTTTTTGTCAAGACTCAGTCTCCAAAAAATCCTTCCAACCGGTTCGTTTTATCGACAATATCGTTATATTGAAGAATTGCATAATTATTCAATCCATCCTTCTGCTCCGTATCCGCATAGTCATAGAATTTTCCATCTGCGGTCTGGAAGAAATTAGCCGTCACGACCGGATAGTCTTTTCTCAGCTCCGTTAAATATTCCTGATACCTCGTTTTCGGAATCCCCGCTTTCTCCATCAAAAGAGCGCTCAGATAATTTACGCTGATGGCGTCGACTTCTTCCTCTTCCATCTCATAATTTGCCCATATGACAAAAGGGACAACATAACCTTTTGAAAACTCTTCCAGGGAAGCTTCCCTGGAATCCTCAGAGCTTCCCAAAGCTCTGAGGATCGGATTGCAGATATAATCGGACGGCTGATGGTCGCCGAACATCACCACAATGGTCTTTTCCTGCTGTTCCTTAAAATAGTTCAGAAACGCTTCAAATGCCTCGTCCGTCTTTCGTATTAAGGTCAGATATTTTTCTGTCGACTGTACCTGCGTTCCCTTTTGCTCATCTGGAATATCCGTCAGATAAATTTCCGGATGTAAATCGGCATATTCCTTACTGTAACCGCCGTGATTCTGCATGGTTACTTCGAACGCAAACAGCCTTTCCGTCTGTTCTTTGTCCTCGTATAACTGAATCAGCTTCCCGAAAGCCGACGCATCGTCTATATACCCGCGCAGGGTGGACGCACCCGAAAAATCATCCTTAAAATATGTATTTTCAAATCCCATATCCGGATAAACCTGATTTCTGTTCCAGCCATTCGCATAATAAGGATGAAGCGCTGCGGTTCGATAACCCAGCTTTTTCAAATGCGAAGCAAGGCTCGGCGTCTTTCCTTTTAGAAACTGCTGATATGGAACACTTCCGGCCGGCATAAATGCCATACTGTTTCCGGTCAGAAATTCAAACTCCGTATTTGCCGTATTCCCTCCTTTTACCGAAACATACAGGTTCCCCCTGACTGTATTCTCTTTCAGAGAATGCAGAAACGGCATCGCATCCTCACTGATTCCAAAATCTCCGTATATGGACAGATCTGAAAACGCTTCATTCATGATAACAAAAAGATTCGGCATATCCGAAAGATCTGTCTTTTGCTCCTTTCCGTTTTCATCAAGCGATTCCTGAATCTCCTGCGCTCTTCCGGCGGAATAATTCTCCGGCTTTTCCACATTCAGATAGCGCAGATTGGCAAAGAAAGCCGCCATAAACCCATTGTTCCGATACAGTACATTTGGCGTAAACAGAATGTCGTCCATGCCAAAGGCATTTTCTACGGATTCTACCTGTATTGCGGTCACATACCCTGCCATCAGAAGAACGGAGAGACAGATGGATGCCATGCGGATATGCAGTTTACGAATCTTTATTCTGGTTTTCTCACCAAGAATCATCAAATATGCAAATCCCAGCAGCACAAACACGATTCGGAAATTCAGGGTAAACGAATAATTATCGGTGACGCTTGTAGCTGTCCCCAGCGAAAAAATATCCCACGGAACGATTGGCGATGAGCGAAAGCTTACGACAAAGTAATTCGCAAGTCCTGCAATCATTGGTATCACTGGCCCTAAAACACATCCGACCCTGCTGCTTCCAAAAACAGTCGTCCAGACACCGTACAAAATCAGGTAAAAAAGATAATTCAGCACGGTAATCAGAAAAGTCAGATCCCAGGGAACATGTGTATAAAATTCCATACAGCACAACGCCCCAAACGGGAGTGCGAAAAACACCGCAAGGCTCAGCTTTTCTCCAATCTCCGTATCCCATACAAGGAGTATCCCCGCAAATACAGACAAAAACAGTGCCAGAGCCAGTTTACCTCCCTGTAAACCGTCGCCCCACACTGCACCGACGCTCAATACTGACAAGGCGGCCGCCGTCACTACAGCGACGGCGCGTCTTGTCTTTGATTTGCTTATTATATTTTTCATCTTATGTTCTTTTCCTATCCTCTGCATATTGTTACTCTTTGTGTACATGTTCATGGGTAAACAGGTGATCCTGACAGTATTCATAATTTCCATCACATTTGGAACAGAAACGGAATTCCAGATGGTCTCCGTCAAGCTCTGTCCGCCCACAGATCGCGCATTTGTGTTTCGTTACTCCCCTGGGCTTCGCTTTCTGCACCTTCCGCCGAAAATCCTGTTTCCTTCGAATTTCCTGCGGTGAGATACGTCTCATGCTTCCGGTCAGAAGAACGAACAGAATGAAATTCGCAAGCGACGCCAGAATTACCACTCTTCCCGCCCAATTACTGTTCACCATCTGATAGATCAGAAGCACCGCATAAAAAAGTGCAAACCATTTGATCTTTATCGGTATCACAAAATAAAAGTAAAGCTTCTCTTCCGGATACATCGCCGCAAATGCAAGGAAAATCGACATATTGATATAATAGGTACTAAATGCGAATCCCAGCATCTGTACGCCACAGAAGTATAAAATAAAGGCCCCTGCGACAGAAGTAATCAGTCCCATAAAAATATAGACGTTATACCGGAAGCTTCCCCAGCTTCTTTCAAGCGTACTTCCCAATGAGTAATACAAAACCAACATAATAATGGTTAAAAGCCCCAGATCCTCCGGCGGAATCAATACCCAGCTTACCAGTCTCCAGATCTGGCCTTTTAAAATCAAAGCCGGTTCCAGATTCAGATAATAGATCATATCCGGTGCAAAGAATTCCAGTGCATATCCGATGACATAGCTGATAATGATATACATGGACAGATTGCGTACCGCATATCTTCCAAATTTCCGTTCCATTTTATCCAAAAATTTCATTTAAGCGCCTTTCCGGAATTATTCCTGTTCTTGATCAGTCTTTTATCATGTTCAAATTTTAGATATAACTTATCAAAACCTGATGCTTTTGTCAATCATCTTTTCTTCGCCCTTCCTGACCGCTTTTCGCCTCAGACGCTCTCTTCCAGATACTTCTCAAATTCCTCCATCGTCATCAGAACCTTTCTGGGCTTCGTTCCCTCTTCCGGGCCTACAACGCCTGCGTCTGAAAGCTGATCCATGATGCGCGCCGCACGGTTAAAACCAATTTTAAATACCCTTTGCAGCATACCTATGGATGCTTTCTCCTTCTCGATGATAAACTTGCCTGCCTCGGCAAAATGCGTATCTACTTCGTTGCCCCCCGAAACCGTGTCCGCAATCTGTACCTTCGTGATTCGTTCCTCGATTTCATTGCTGTAAACCTCCCTGGTATTCTGCGCAGTCAAAAACTCTACCACTTCTCCCACTTCTTCATCTGAAACAAAGGCTCCCTGCACACGTGCCGGCTTCGAATAACCCTGCGGGTAAAACAGCATGTCTCCTTTTCCCAGAAGTTTCTCCGCGCCAACCATATCTATGATCGTCCTGGAATCCACACCAGAAGAAACCGAGAATGCAATCCTGGACGGCATATTCGCCTTAATGAGCCCGGTAATCACATTGACCGACGGTCTCTGCGTTGCTATGATCAAATGAATTCCTGCTGCCCTGGCAAGCTGTGCCAGACGGCAGATCGCATCTTCCACCTCTCCCGGCGCCACCATCATCAAATCTGCCAGCTCGTCCACAATAATAACGATCTGCGGCATTTTCTCCGGTTTCCCTTCTTCGTCTATATTCTGAATGGACGCAACTTTTTCATTATATCCTTTCAAATCCCGGACATTCAGCTCCGCAAACTTCTGATAACGCTCCGTCATTTCCGCCACGCCCCAGTTCAAAGCTCCCGCCGCCTTTTTCGGGTCTGTCACTACCGGAATAAAAAGATGCGGGATACCATTATACACACTCAGCTCCACGACCTTCGGATCAATCATAATCAGCTTCACATCTTCCGGCTTTGCTTTGTAAAGGATGCTCATGATAATCGTATTGATACATACCGATTTTCCTGACCCCGTCGCACCCGCAATCAAAAGATGCGGCATTTTTGCAATGTCCGTCACAACGACCTTTCCGGCAATATCCTTTCCGGCCGCAAAAGCCAGATTGGAAGGATGCTTCTGAAATTCCTGTGATTCCAGAAGTTCCCGCAGCATCACCGGACTGTTTTCCTTATTCGGCACTTCGATACCGACCGCAGGCTTTCCGGGAATCGGCGCTTCAATACGAATGTCCGCGGCAGCCAGATTCAGCTTAATGTCATCCGCCAGATTCACGATCCGGCTGACCTTCACCCCCTGTTTCGGAGTCAGCTCATACCTCGTAACCGTAGGGCCGCAGCTTACATTTGTCACGCTGACCTCCACGCCAAAATTGTGCAGCGTATTTTGCAGCTTTGCCGCCGTATCCCGAAGTTCTCTGTCTGAATCCCCCGTTTTTCCGCGACGGGGCTTTTTGAGCAGGTCAATCGGCGGAAAAACATATTCCGGCGGCTGTTCTTTGGCCGTTTCCTCGATTTCCTGCGCCACCGCCTTTATGCCCTCTTCCTGTTCCTTTCTGGAGGAATGCGGGTTTTTCATATGCTTTTCAGGCTCGCCCTCCACCGGAATCCTGGTGAAATTCTCCTCCTCGGACAGCGGTATTTCAATAAATTCCTCCTCCGGTTCTTCCTGAAATTCCTGATAAGGCTTCTGACTGGTATCTGAAAACATATCCTGTTCTTCCGTTTCCTCTGTCCGGTCTCTCTCAATTGTAAAATCTCCTAATACAATTTCTTTTTTCTCCCCGGTCTCCTCCGGCTTTCTGTTTTCTTTTCTGTTCTCCTTCTTTTCCTTGATCTGCGGTTCGATCAGGGTATCCAGGCTGACTCCGCTGACCTTCCGTTCCATCCGCAGTTCCTGCTTCATTTTCTCAAACTCTTCCTGCTCTTCCAGAAGATGCGTCCTTTCCGCCTCTATCTTCCGCTTCCGTTCCACCTCACGCTGCTCCCGGCGGATGGCCGCTCTCTCTCTTCTGTAATCAACATCCTGCTTCGCCGTATGATACACCCTGCTGCCGCCCTTTTTCATACCTGCAAACAATGATTTTTCTGTAATCAGTACGATACAAATGATACCCAGAATCACCAGAACCGCACCGGCTCCCACAACGCCGATTCCGGCAGACAAAGGTCTGCATACCAGGCCTCCGATTAACCCGCCTCCCGTTTTCCATTGCGAGCTTTCTTTATAGTACTTCAGAAAATTTCCCGTCGCATCGTTTCCTCTTTTCATAAGCTCCATCAGTGCGCAAAGACAAACCCAGAGAATCAAAACAGCCCCGGATTTCACCCACGCAATTTTATTCCCCTTATTGGAAATATTAAAAGCGACTGTCAAAAGCAGTACAAATGGAAGAAGATAGGCAAGAAACCCGAACAATCCGAACAGAACTCCACTGACTGCATTTCCGATAAAACCGCCAAACCCAAAATTACTAATCAGAATCACGATGGAAAGCGCAAGAACCAGCCACAGAATGATTTCCTCCCTGATCGTGATTTTCTGTCCCGTATTCTGCTTTTTTCCGCCTCTTTTCGAAGCGTTTCCTTTCTTTGACACTATAGATTTCCCTTTCACTTTCTTTCCGGCCATATTCCTTTTACCCCTTAATATCTTTTATACATAAAGCAGCAGGAAAATTCCCTGCTTCAGTGGATTTTCCTGCTATCATTTCCATATGATTCCGCGGCCCTCTGAATTAAATGACAAAATGTGCCACGATTGCCACAAGGCCAAGTACAAAGCAATAGATTGCGAATCCTTTAAATTTCTTTTTTCGGACAACAGCCAGCATGACTTTGATACAAACATAACCGACAAGCCCGGCAACTACTGCTCCTATGATACAACAAAGAATGAGAGAACCTGTAATCGGCTCTGCCGCCACGTCTTTAATCTCCAGTACGGACGCGCCCAAAATCGCCGGAACAGACATCAAAAACGAATATTTCACTGCAAACCTTTTGTCAAATCCACTCAGGAGGCAGGCCGTAATCGTCGTCCCGGAACGGGAAAGCCCCGGCAGCGTGGAGAGTCCCTGCGCAATACCAATAAAGAATCCATTCGTATAACTGACGTCCCTCGGAATTTTCTTTCCATCCTCTGTGAAATCAGCCACTATCAGCAGCACTCCTGTCAAGAGCAGACAGACGCCCGGAACAATTAACGTAGCGCTGGCTGCCGATACCAGACTCTTCGCCGTATAACCAATCACTCCCGTAGGGATTGTGGACACCAGAATCAACACTACAAATTTCCGATAATTATTATGTATAACTCTTCGATAACGAAGCGCCTCATCGTCCCTTCGGTTCGAAATCCAGATTTTGATATTTGCTGCAATATCAACACAAATACGGAGGGCTTCAAGAATCATTTTCATAATATCCTTCCGATAAACGACAAAGACCGCCGCCAGTGTTCCTACATGCAGCATGACGTCGAATAACATGCTGCCGCCGGTATCTATTTTAAATATATTTTGAAAAATCGCCAAATGACCGGAACTGCTTACCGGAAGAAATTCTGTGATTCCCTGTATGATTCCCAACAGAATCGCCTGTAATATTGTCATGTTCCCCTCCCAAATTCCCAATATTTATCTTTTGGGAACATTGTATCATACTTTTTTCAGATATACAAATTGTATTTTCTGCTGCTTTACAATTTACTTCACTTCATCACTTTTAACTCGGCAACCGCGCCATAATGTAAAATACTAAATTCAGCAGGCTTTCATTCTGCCATTCCAACTCTCACGGATAAAATGCGCCTCCAACGGATATTCTTCATGTTGATCATATCCATCCTTATTTGTTAATAAAATACAATCCCACCAGACATATTGCGACTCCAAGAACCTTATTCGTTGTGATACCCTCATGATAGCACACCGCCCCTACGATAATCAAAGCAATGGAAAGAAACGCACTCTGAACAATCGAAGCTGTACTGACAGGCCAGCCAACTTTATAAGCATATATAAATCCAACCTCCAATCCTACAACGGAAATTCCTAACAGGATTGGAGCTGCATTTATTTTGCTGTATTCATGCAGCAGATTTCCGTTTCTATTCATTATGAAATACATAACCGCTGAGCATAAGGCCCCCACCAGATAAGTTATGGTCATGGAAGCCATTGCGTCCATATCTTTCGGAACAGATTTCGCACAGACTTGATATAGAATATTTGAAATGACAACAAGTATAATCGGCCAGGTATACGACATTTTTCTTCCTCCTCAAAAAAACAGCCAGACTCATTAGCCTGACTGCTGGTAGGTGCTCACCCATGTAATTATCATACAATATATTTTTCTATCTGTCAATCTTTCAAATTTTCCAAAGCAGCATATGATCTTCAAAAGCAACCGAAAGCTTCCCGCTGTCTTTCAGCCAGGAAAGATAAGAACGAACGGTACTTCCTACAAGCACATACTGTTCAAAATTCATGGTTAAACCAAAATCGGAAAACAGTTTTTGCAGGATTTTTTCAAAGCAGACCGGTTCTCTGCATACTGACAGAATTTTTTCGGCAATTTCATGTACTTTCGCAATGTTCAGGTCCGCAAGTTCTGTAATATCCTCCGTCGCACCTGCATGGGCAGGCACAAACATTCTCGCTTTTAAAGACTTCACTTTTTCAAGCGTATGAAGATATTCTGCCACGTCATAAATAAATCCAATCTGATATTTGTCAAGCGTTTCTTTACTTGAAAGGCAATCGGCAAGAAATACTGTATCATCGGGAGTCCGAAAACCTACCATGTCAAAAAAATGGCCTTTCAACGGGATCACCTCAATCTCTTTCGGAAAACAATCATCCGAAAAATCCGTGACTTCGCTTGGTTTTGCAAGCAAAAATTTATGCCTTAAATCTTTGCAGGGATAGCCTCCGTACAGAAATGACGGTTCTAAAACAGGATACTCGGTAAATGCTTTTTCCATTCCACTGGAAAAAATTTTGCACCCCGTCTGCTGCTGCAAATACTGGTTTCCGCCGATATGATCGGCATTGGAATGGGTATTCAGGATACCCGAAAGCTTCCAGCCCCGTTCCTCTAAAATTCTGCGCACCTTTTTGCCTGCGTCTTTATCGTTTCCACTGTCAATCAGGTACGCATTTGTATCGTCTGAAAGATAGATCCCGATTTTTGCAGGACAGTTCACATAATAGCTTTTTTCACCAATCTGCTTTAATTCGTACATAAGCATTCTCCTTAATAAAAAATCGTATTGTACACACAGCAAAGCCCGTTATAATTATTTTGATAACTGTGCGTTACGTTTGCAGAAAAACGAATTGCCTGTTTTTCTGCAAGGGTTACTTTCTCACCGTTTATCACCATGTCGAGCTTACCGCTTATGACATAGACTGTTTCTTCCACGTTATCATTATGACGATCGGAAGTGTGGATACAGCCCGCATCAAATTCGATATAGAACGCCTCAAAATTCCGTATCGGATCATACGGAAACAGTGTGTTTGCTCTCATAGCGCCATTTTCTGCGGATACTGCGTTTTGCTCTGATAAATCGACGACCGAATACTGTGCTTTTTCCTCCTGCAAAAATAACGATAAAGGCACTTTCAGTCCTGTTGCGATTTTCCACAGCGTAGTGATCGTTGGAGAGGACTGTCCACGCTCAATCTGTCCCAGCATCGGCTTACTGACTTCTGTTAAAACCGCCGCCTCATCTAAAGAAAGCTCTCTCCCCTGACGAATCTTCTTAAGCTGCTTTCCAATGTTCAAGTTGTTCATGATAAATCCTCTTTCTATATGATATGATATATTTTTATTATGCTATATTATATCAAAACATGGGGTTCTGTCAAGATACCATCACAGCATTTCACAAAGAGCTGCTTTTGCGGGAAATCTTTTTCCCTGCATAAAATAAACCTTCAAACTGCGTAATTTTATCTTACATCAGTTTGAAGGTTTGCACAATCTTTGGCGGACGCCCTAGGAAGCACGAATCATCTCATGCACCTTCCTTAAGGCTTCCTTGATACCGCCTACCTCATCAATCAGCCCTTCTTTTACCGCCTGCTCTCCTACCAGAATCGTTCCCAGATCTTTGGTGAGCATCCCCGTATCCAGCATCAATTCCTCCAGCCGATTCTTTTCTGCTTTACAGTGGGAAGCCAGAAATCCAAGAATCCGATCCTGCATCTGCTTAAAATAATCGTAAGTCTGCGGCGCGCCGATCACCGTGCCATTCATCCGTACAGGATGAATCACCATCGTTCCTGTCGGCACAATAAAAGAATAGTCCGTAGATACGGCAATCGGTCCTCCAATGGAATGGCTTCCGCCCAGCACCAGTGAAACCGTCGGCTTACTGAGAGACGCAATCATTTCCGCAATCGCAAGTCCTGCTTCCACATCGCCGCCCACGGTATTCAAAAGCACCAGCAGACCTTTAATCTCATCACTCTCTTCGATCGCTGCAAGCTGTGGCAGGACATGCTCATATTTTGTTGTCTTTGTATTTGCCGACAGACACTCATGCCCCTCTATTTCTCCTATCACAGTAAGCAGATGAACCTTATGTTCCAGCATCATCTGTCCAAATTCTTTTACATCCGCCCCGTCTTTTCCAAGCCCCGGTCTTTTTTCATCATTATCTTTTTCTTTTTCCGCCATGTTCCGTTTCCTTTCTGCATTTTCATCTTCCCGGATAGTGTGTCCGAAAATTCAAAAAATAATGCTTTGAGAATCCGGCTTCCTGACCTTCTCTTCGATCCGATCACCACGCTCTTCAAGTTCTTACAATTAGAGAGCAGTAACGTCTCCCCCCGCTTGAACTTCTTCTTATCCGCTCCTGAAATTTCAATCTCCTGAATCGTATCATAAAACAGAAGAAAAAGGGCAAATAAGTCTTACAGGTTCACAGCAATATCATTTGATGAAAAATGTCTCAGAATCTTTGGCGGGCAGAGTCGGCATACTGGAATTGTCTGGTTTATCACTACGTGAAATACAAGGGAGCAGTTTTAACCGTCCATTTATTCCTGACGAAAAGTATATTTCTGAAAGAGGAAGAGAGTTTAAAATACAGCACAATATATGGGAATTGATTCACAGAGGGGGCTATCCGGCATTAGCCGATGATCATGTGGACTGGCAGACCTTTTTTAGTTCTTACATTCAGACCTATATTGACAGGGATATTAATGCCCTGGGAAATGTGAAAGATAAATTGAAATTCACACAATTTTTAACGGCATTAGCCGCCCGAACCGGACAAATGCTAAATTATTCAGCGATAGCATCACAAATTGATGTGTCTGTGAATACTGTAAAAGAATGGAAGAGAATGGCGAAAGAACAGAAAAGGAAGCGGAGATCGACTTACTCATTGAACAGGATGATATGATTTATCCTTCTTCGCCGGATTATCCATCAGCTTTCCATTTTCATCAAACCGTGACCCGTGGCATGGGCAGTCCCAGCTTCGCTCATCCGGGTTCCATGAAAGCCTGCATCCCATATGCGGGCACCTCATCTCCTTTTTTTCAAAAAATCCCTGCAAAAGTCCCTTGACACTTTTTCCGATATCCAGATATAGATTTCCGATTCCGGCCAGAAAATTTATCCTCTGCGGACGAAACAGGGCGGCATACGGATTCTTTTCCCCGCATATTTCATCCCGCAGAATCTGCGCCGCAATCATCGCCGTGGTCATTCCCCACTTCTGAAACCCTGTCGCCACGTAGAGGTTTGGGGTAAACATGGAATATTTTCCAATGAAGGGAATCCCATCATGCGGCATACAGTCCTGCGCTGCCCAATGCTTCTCGATCCTGCATTCCGGAAAATACTGTTCTGCCGCCTGCTGCAATGCCTGATAAGCTCTTCCTGTTTTATTTTCTCCGGTACGGACAGAACTTCCTCCCAACAGCAGGAAATCACCTGCCTGACGCAGAGAGAGCCCATCTGCGTCAATCCCCAGATACATTCCTTTCACTTTCTTTCCTCCGGAAAGCTCAAGCACATAGCTTCTCTCCTGATGCTGGCGTAGAAAATAGAATCCGGGAACGTTCCGGATTGGAAAATGTGTGGCAATGATGATCTTTTCCGCCTCAAAAACTTCTTCCCCTGCAAAAACCTTCTTTCCTTTTACCGCAGTAACCTTTGTATACTCCCTGATTTCCAGTTCCGAAGCAATATCCTTTAAAAACTCCAACGGGGAAAAGCACGCCTGGTTCTGAAAGCAGACTGCTCCGGACACTTCAAACGGAAGCTCTGTCTCCTGTGTAAAAGCCGCGTCAATTCCAAGTTTCCTTGCAGCCTCCGCCTCCTCTCTCAGCAGCGCTTCTTTTTGACAGGTATACAGATAAGCCGGGGCTTTCGTAAACTGGCAGTCTATATTTCTTTCAGAAATGAGCTTTTCATATTCCCCGATTGCCTTTTCATTTGCCTGCGCGTACAGCTTCGCCTTCTCCTGACCCACGGTTCGAAGCAGCTTACTGTATTTCACTCCATGCTGGCTTGTAATTTTCGCCGTCGTCCTCTCTGTCTGCCCTGATGCGATCGTATCCGCCTCCAGAACCATGACCTCCTTTCCGCACCTCTGTAAATAGAAAGCTGTCAAAAGCCCGGTAAGTCCGCCTCCCACAACAAGAATTTCCCTGTGATTTCCCCGGCATACGCCATTACCACATTTTTCTCTGCCCGCAAGGACAGGAACTTGCTCTCTCCATAAAGATTTCATGCCAAATCCCCTCTTCTTTTTGGGATTAGTGTGCACAGATTTTCAAAATAAATCCAAAAACGGCATACCCATTTCTGAGTACGCCGCCTTTTTCTCTGCTTTCTACGCATATGCTTTCCATAGCTCTCTTACCATACGGATATAAAGCTCCTTACACTCCTCATTTTTCCCATCCTCGATCAAGGTGATACAGGGCAGAAGATAGTTTTTCCAGATTCCTGCATAAATCTTTTCGCTGTTTTCCTTTTTGTTGATATGTTTCACGATCGTGGGCGCCAGATTATAATATTCCTGAATCAGTTCCTCACCGTCCTCCAGCCCCATCAGATACGTGTCCCGATACTCGCGCAGCAGCGTCAGTTCATAACAGTTATCCGGTTTCTGAAGGGTCTCGCACACCGCCGTTGTAATGTAGCAGGATTTTCTCTTAAAGCCCTTCATGATTCCCTCATAGTCCGAAATTCCCACATTTGTTTTCGGAAAATGCTCTTTCCAGACTCTGTGAACCGCTTCCGCCAAAGGTCTGGACGAATTTCCCGAAAACTTCAGGATTGCCGGAAATACATACGCCGCCAGGCAGAAATTCAGATCGAGCAGGCGCGCCTGCTTTTTACTTTTCCCGGAAACCTTCTCCAGCTCCTCTTTGGCCGCGTCTCCCAGGGCGTTTGCCATATTTTCGATATACTGCTCTTTATCGATGACTGAATTATACCCATTTTCCAGCGCTTCATATGTAATCAGATGTTCCTCGTAATATTTCTGAAAAGCGCCCGTATACAGATCTTTTGTGTAATTCGCCATCGGTTCGCGGACGTCCAGAAGAAGTCCCGGCATCCCCGCAATCGCTTCCGTATAGTAACTCATCTGTAACTCTCCTTTTCAGGCAGTCCTACTCATTCCAGTTATGGTAAACGGACTGTACGTCATCATCCTCGTCCAGAAGATCCAGGGTTCTCTGAAGATTCTTAATCGCCGTTTCATCTGTCAGTTCCACATAATTCTGCGGAATCATCGTCACCTCAGCCTCTGCCATAACGATTCCCTCTTTCTCCAGCGCCTCTCGCACGGAGGAAAAATCGTCCGGGTCGGTAATGATTTCGAAGCAGTCCTCCTCTTCGGAAAAGTCCTCTGCCCCGGCGTCCAGTGCCAGCATCATAAGCTCGTCTGCGTCCATCTCACATTCTTCTTTATCGACGATGATCTGACCCTTTTTATCAAACATGTAGGAAACACATCCCTGTGTTCCGATACTTCCGCTTCCCTTCGTAAATGCGCTTCTCACATTTGCGGCAGTACGGTTTTTATTATCCGTAAGCGCATCCACAATAATTGCGATTCCGCAGGGGCCGTATCCCTCGTACGATACATATTCATAATTTACAGAGTTCGCATCGCCTGCCGCTTTCTTGATTCCACGGTCAATGGTATCGTTCGGCATATTGTTGGATTTCGCCTTGGCAATCACATCACGAAGCCTGCTGTTATTTGCCGGGTCCGGACCGCCCTCCTTGACCGCTACTGCAATCTCCCTTCCGATAATCGTAAAAATTTTTCCTTTTGCAGCGTCATTTTTTTCTTTTTTGTGCTTAATGTTCGCAAATTTTGAATGTCCTGACATGTTCTCCTTCTCCTTTATTTCTTTCTTTTGTTTTTATCACAAAGCATTTTCTTTCCCTTTTGTAAAAATTTCCATTAGAAAATATATCATTTTCCCCTGCATTCGTCAAGGAACTGTTACAAACTGTATCGCACGGAAGCTTTATGTAAAAATTATCTGCATCCGTGCATCCGCACCGGCATCTGAAAATTCATATCCAGGCTGACTGCCAGCGCCCTGTCTACCCTGCCGAGAATCTCAGCATCCAGATGACACACCCTGTCTTTCAGTCTTTTTTTATCAATCGTCCGAAGCTGTTCCAGCAGAATGACGGAATCTTTGATCATGTCATATTTTCCGGCGTCGATCTCCACATGTGTCGGCAGCTTTGCTTTATTCATCTTTGATGTGATCGCCGCGCAGATTACCGTGGGACTATGCCTGTTTCCAATGTCATTCTGAATAATCAGGACGGGACGAACCCCTCCCTGTTCCGAGCCGACTACCGGCCGCAGATCCGCATAAAAAATATCTCCTCTTTTAATAATCACAAAATTCACACTCCGATTTCTATGGTCCTTTTCCGTGATTTCCGGAAAGCTTATCGAAAGTATTCCCATATTTTCTCTTCGTATTCATTTTGTCCTTCTCTTTTACTTTTCCATCGATTCTGCGGTTCCTTCCTCTTTCCCATTTCGGATATAGACCCTCGGCACCCTCTTTCCGACGTCGCAGACAAATTCATAAGGAAACCTTCCTGAAAGGCGTCCCAGCTCATCCACACCGAGGAAACAGCCCTCTGATTCCCCCAAAAGAGTGACTTCATCCAGCTCCCTGGCTTCTTCAATCTCCGTCACATCTACCATAAACTGATCCATGCACACTCTTCCGAGAATCGGGGCTTTTTTCCCGTGAATCAAAACCCAGCCCTTGTTTGAAAGGCTTCTCGGATAGCCGTCCCCGTATCCTACCGGTATCGTGGCGATCCGTGTTCTCTTTTCTGTCACATAAGTGCCGCCATAGCTGACCGGCACGCCTGCCTCCACCTCTTTGATATAGACAATATGGCTTTTCAGCGACATGGCAGGACGAAGGGGTACACGCTCGCGGCTCACTTCATCCGAAGGGTAAATGCCGTATCCTGTAATGCCCGGACGAACCAGGTTCATGCCGACCTCCGGCATTTCAAGGATAGCGGCGCTGTTTGCACAATGCTTCCAGGGGATCTCAACCCCCTCCGCTTTCAAAAGCTCCAAAAATTGTATGTAACGCATCGCCTGTTTCTTTGCACAGGTCTTATCCAGCTCATCCGCTCTGGCAAAATGAGTAAAAATCCCCTCTATCTCAATTCCCGGAAGCTTACGGATTTTTAAAATCTCACGCACGCTCTCTTTCGTATCCGCAAAACCAATTCTGCTCATTCCCGTGTCTACAGCAAGATGAATGTTTAATTTCTGTCCTCTCTCTGCCGCAGCCTCTGACATCTTTTCTGCCATGTCATATGTAAACACTACCGGGCGAATCTGTTCTCTGACAAACTGTGGATAATCCTCCACGAACGTATAGCCCAGAATGAGGATTGGCTTTGTAATTCCATGCTCTCTTAAACTATGCGCCTCCTCCGCAGTCGCTACTGCAAAACCCCAGATATAGTCGAAAGACTCCAGCATTCTGGAAACCGGCGCCGCCCCATGCCCGTATC
The DNA here is from genome assembly GCA_937965795.1 of uncultured Lachnospiraceae bacterium. Taxonomy (GTDB): domain Bacteria; phylum Bacillota; class Clostridia; order Lachnospirales; family Lachnospiraceae; genus Hominisplanchenecus_A. The sequence goes on from CALCMD010000027.1 coordinate 17,333, forward strand.
CATCCGTCTTTACGACTGCAATCATCTTCGTCCCCTGACAGAGATTTCCTTTCATTGCCCGATAATTTTCCTCAATCGCATCCAGGTCGATTTCTGCCCGGACTCTTCTATGTTTCTTCATCACATTTCTCCTCTTTGCACAGTATTTTCGGTATTTCCTCCAAAATATCCCCGGCCAGCATTGCATGTCTGCCCAGTCGTTTCGCCGCCATCTCCCCGGCCTTTCCATGTATCCACACCGCCAGTTTTGCCGCACAGAAAGCCTCCATTCCCTGTGCCAGCAGTCCGGTAAGCATCCCCGCCAGAATATCCCCGGAACCTCCGGTGGCCATTCCGTCCGTTCCCGTGAGATTGATACAGATCTCCTCTCCATCGGAAATCACAGTTCTGGTATCCTTCAAAACGCAAACAATGCCATACTCCTTCGCAAATCCCCGGCAGGTTCCCATAAGGTCTGACAAAACCTCTTCCTTCGTCAATCCGGCCAGACGTGCCATCTCCCCGACATGGGGCGTCACTACAACAGGACTTGTGCATTTTTTCAAGTACTCCATCCGCCCGGAAAGCAGATTCAGCGCATCCGCATCCAATACCAGCGGACACCGGCTCTCCGACAGAAAACTTCGCAAAAGCTCCCATTTCCCGGCTCCTACGCCAAATCCCGGCCCAATGCCTGCCGCCGTGGGCCAGCCATACAGCGCTTCCCTGTTTTCAGAAAAACTTTCGGCTTCATAAGTTGTAAGCAGCGCTTCCGGCAGCCTTCCCTGTATAATTTCCCGGTTACACTCCTCGGTACAGACCTTCACCAGACCGGTTCCCATCCGATAGGCCGCTTTTCCCGCCAGAAATGCGGCGCCGCACATGTTTTTCTGTCCCGCCACAAGCAGGGCCTTCCCATAAGTTCCTTTATTCGAGTATACGCTTCTCTTCGGAAAAAGGTACAAATCCTCCTGTTCCATGTGGCAGACCTGAGGAATCTTTTGAAAGCTCTTCTCCGTAATTCCGATCTCCCGCACCAGCACTTTCCCGCAGTATTCCGCTCCCGGATACAGCATCAGTCCTGTTTTTGCAAAAGCAAACGTAACGGTTTTCTTTGCGCGCACAGCCGTTCCCATCACTTTTCCGGTATCTGCGGATATCCCCGATGGAATGTCTACCGCAAGCACTTTCGCCCGGCACGCATTGATTTCTTCTATCAGCTCCCGGTAATGTCCTTCTACCTCTCTGGACAGACCGACTCCGAAAATAGCGTCTACTATACAAGTATATTCACCCACCTCCGTGTTGCTGACAATATTTATGCCATAATTTTCGCAGATTTTCTTCTGAATCCGTGCGTCCTTCGTCATGGATTTTTCTTTTCCGGCAAAAAGTATGGAAACCTGTATCTTTCGCTCAAATAAAATCCTGGCGGCTGCGAATCCATCCCCGCCATTATTTCCCGAACCGCAGACCACAAGCACCTTTTCGGTAGGAAAACTGCCATCCATCAGCACATCTGCCACTGCCAGAGCTGCCCGCTCCATTAAGACAAGTGAAGGAATCCCGTATTCCTCCATCGTTACCCGGTCACATTCCTTCATCTCCTTTGCATTTACCACATATTTCAAATTCTCACCCTCTCCATAAAACATGGGATGCCCCAAATATGTTTGCAGCATCCCTTCTCGGTCTGTTTCTATTCCTGATTTTCATGTTCCCGCTCATAGCGGTTGATATTATAAGAGAGCTGCATCAGACTTTCCGACAGATGTACACTCTCCACGATTACATCCTCTGGCAGCCTCAGATCCAGATGTGCAAAATTCCAGATAGCCTTCACACCATTCTCCACCAGAAGATCTGCCATTTCTGCCGCCTGGTCCTTCGGAAGCGTCAGCGTAGCAATCTGAATCTCATGTTCTTTCATAAATGCCGGTATCTCCTCCGTCAGACGTATCTCGATTCCGCGCACCTTTTTCCCTACCAGATTGGGATTTACATCGAAAATCCCTTTGATCTTAAAACCCCGCTTTTCAAATTTTACATAGTTTGCAAGAGCCTGTCCCAGATTTCCGGCTCCTACGATAATCATATTGTAGGTCTTATCCAGTCCCAGTATTTTCCCAATCTCATGATATAGAAATTTCACATTATAACCATAGCCCTGCTGGCCAAAACCCCCGAAATTATTCAGATCCTGTCTGATTTGAGATGCAGTCACCCGCATTTTTTCACTCAGTTCATTCGAAGAAATTCTCTCTACCCCGCTCTCCAGCAAATCTCCCAGGTATCGATAATAACGCGGCAGCCGCTTGACCACGGCCCTGGATATTTCCTTCTCTTCCATCTGAATCACCTTCCCACTCTTCGTTCACTCTGTACAGAAACATTCCGGCAGAGTTTCTCCCTGCCGGAATGGGTACACTTCTTTCTTTAGTATAACGAAATGTTAAATTTCTGTCAATCCTTACAATTGTGTTGTCACAAAAATATCATAAATTGCTTTGATTGCCGTTTCAAAATCCTCATTTCTGACGCCGATAATGATATTCAGCTCACTGGAACCCTGATCGATCATCTTTACATTTACATTGGCATGAGCCAGTGCAGAGAAGATACGTCCTGCGGTTCCCCTGGTTGCACGCATACCGCGCCCTACGACTGCAATCAGAGCCAAATCTGCCTCAAGGTCAATGGAATCCGGCGTTACCGCACGGTGGATTCCTGCCAGTACCTTCTGTTCTTTCTCCTCGAACTCTGACTGATGCACAAAAATCGTCATGGTATCAATACCGGACGGCATATGCTCAAAAGAAATGCCATTTTCCTCAAATACCTGAAGAACCTTTCTGCCAAATCCCACCTCAGAATTCATCATATCCTTCTCAATATTGATGGAGGCAAACCCTTTCTTTCCGGCAATACCGGTAATCGTATATTTCGGCAGTCTGCACGTACTCTCCACAATCATCGTTCCTCTGTCCTGCGGAGCGTTTGTATTTTTAATATTGATCGGAATACCCGCTTTTCGCACCGGAAAGATCGCATCCTCATGAAGCACCGTAGCTCCCATATAGGCAAGCTCACGAAGCTCACGGTAAGTAATCGTCTCGATCACCTTCGGATTTTCAATGATCCTGGGATCTGTAACCAGAAATCCGGAAACATCCGTCCAGTTTTCGTACAAATCTGCGCTGATCGCTTTTGCCACAATAGAACCTGTTACATCGGAACCGCCTCTGGAAAACGTCTTTACCTTTCCATCCGGCATCGCTCCATAAAAGCCCGGAACCACGGCGCTCTCCACATGCTCCAGCCTTTTTGAAAGCTTCGCGTCTGTCAGGTCAGCTTCAAAATTCCCGTTGTCGTCAAAGCAGATGACTTCCGCCGCGTCAATAAATTCATAGCCCAGATAATTCGCCATCACGATGCCGTTTAAGTACTCGCCTCTGGAAGCCGCATAATCGCTGCCCGCCTTTTCCGCAAAACAACGCCCGATAACCTCAAATTCTTCCTCCAAAGAAAGATTAAGTCCCAGACCGCCTATGATTTCATAATAACGTGCTTTAATATCTTCCAGTAATCCGTCGAAATTTTCTCCGTTTTCTGCTGCCGCATAGCATCTGTAAAGCATATCCGTTACCTTCACATCCCCGTCAAACCGCTTTCCTGGCGCGGAAGGAATTACAAATCTTCTCGCTTTATCGCTGCGGATAATGTCTCCTACTTTACGAAACTGCTCTGCACTGGCCAGAGAGCTTCCGCCGAATTTTACTACTTTTTTCATTTTATCTCCTCCTGAATCATGCCATATGGATTTATATTAGTACAAAATCTTTTATTCGTCCAGTATTTTCACAAAAAAACTGGCGTATTTCGGGGCTCTGTGTTAAAATACTGGTTTAGAAACTATCACAAAGGACGGAAAAACCATGATTTTAGCATGTCAAAATATAACAAAATCCTTCGGAACCAATGAAATCCTGAAAAACGCTTCTTTCCATATTGAGGATCGGGAAAAGACCGCCATCGTGGGAATCAATGGAGCCGGGAAATCTACGCTTCTGAAAATCATCATGCGCCAGATGAGCGCCGACTCCGGAGAAGTGATGATCGCAAAAGGAAAAACCATCGGCTATCTGGCGCAGCACGAGGCAGTATCCTCCGGCAATACCATCTACCAGGAACTGCTTGAGGTAAAACGCGACCTGATCAAACTGGAAGAAAACATCCGTCAGATGGAACATGAAATGAAATCTCTCCAGGGAGACGCCCTGACCCTGCTTCTGGAATCCTACAACCGTATGAGTACCGAATTCGAGCGGCGGGACGGCTATTCCTACCGCAGTGAGCTGGCCGGAGTCCTGAAAGGCCTGGGATTCGACGAAGAGGACTTTGGCAAAAAGGTCGAAACGCTCTCCGGCGGCCAAAAGACCCGTGTCGCCCTCGGAAAGCTTCTGCTGTCCAAACCGGATATCATTCTTCTGGACGAGCCGACCAACCATCTGGATATGAATTCAATCGCATGGCTGGAAACATATCTGCTGAATTATCCCGGCGCTGTCATCATCGTTGCCCACGACCGTTACTTTTTAAATCGTGTCGTGACAAAAGTAGTAGAAATCGACAACGGGCATGTAACTACCTTTCTCGGCAACTATTCCGCTTACGCAGAAAAGAAAAAGCAGCTTCGGGATACGGCCTTAAAAGCCTGGATGAACCAGCAGCAGGAGATCAGACGCCAGCAGGAGGTAATCGCAAAGCTGAAATCCTTCAACCGGGAAAAATCCATCAAGCGTGCGGAAAGCCGGGAAAAGATGCTGAACAAAATAGAGGTTCTGGAAAAACCTGCTGAAGTCAACGATGAAATCCGCATCAGACTGGAACCCCGGATCATCAGCGGAAATGACGTCCTTACGGTAGAAGGACTGTCAAAAAGCTTTGGTTCCAACCACCTGTTCTCTGATTTGAACTTTGAAATCAAACGTGGAGAGCGGGTAGCCATCATCGGAAATAACGGAACCGGAAAAACTACCCTCCTGAAAATCATAAACAGCGTCCTTCCCGCGGATGCAGGAAGCTTCACACTGGGCAGCAAGGTGAACATCGGCTACTACGATCAGGAGCATCATGTCCTTCATATGGAAAAGACGCTGTTTGATGAGATTTCAGACGCCTACCCCACGCTCACCAACACGCAGATTCGAAACGTACTGGCCTCTTTTCTGTTCACTGGTGATGATGTATTTAAGAGAATCTCCGACTTAAGCGGCGGGGAGAGGGGACGCGTCTCTCTGGCAAAGCTGATGCTCTCGGAGGCAAATTTCATCATTTTAGACGAGCCCACCAACCACCTGGACATCACCTCGAAAGAGATTCTGGAAAACGCCCTGAACCGTTATACGGGAACCATACTGTACGTTTCCCACGACCGGTATTTTATCAATCAGACCGCAACCCGCATCCTGGAACTGACCGGAAACACTCTGGTAAATTATATCGGAAATTATGATTATTACCTGGAAAAGAAAGAAGAACTGACACAGATCTATGCGCCGCAGACGGCTGAAACCACGCAGGAGAAAACCAGCGAAGCGAAGCTCTCCTGGCAGCAGAAAAAAGAAGAGCAGGCAAAGCTGCGCAAAAAACGGAATGACCTGAAAAAAACAGAGGAACGGATTCATGAACTGGAAACGCGGGATTCTGAAATCGATGAACTGCTGACCCATGAGGAAATCTTTACTGACGTGGCAAAATGCCTGGCGCTTGGCAATGAAAAAGACGCTGTCTTAAAAGAACTTGATTCCCTGTACGAACTCTGGGAAACTCTGGCAGAATAGGCGATATGCCCTGGCTTTATAAAAACACTTAAAAACAGGCCGTCAAAATCGAATGACAGCCTGTTTTCCTTTTCTTATAAATTCTTCTCTAACTCCTCGCGCACTGCCTTGATAAATCCCTCGCTGTTCAAAACCGTCGGATTCTCAATGCTGGTAATCAGCGCCAGGTCTTTTGTCATCTTTCCATCCTCAATGGTCTTTACCGTAGCCGCCTCCAGCTTGTCCGCAAATGCCATCAGCTCAGGAATCTGATCCAGCTCACCACGCTTGCGCAGCGCTCCTGTCCATGCAAAAATTGTCGCAACAGAGTTTGTGGAGGTCTCCTCACCTTTCAGATGCTTATAGTAGTGACGCTGCACCGTTCCATGTGCGGCCTCATACTCAAAGTTTCCATCCGGAGAAACCAGCACGGAAGTCATCATTGCCAGCGACCCGAAAGCGGAGGATACCATGTCGCTCATGACGTCGCCATCATAATTCTTACATGCCCAGATGAAACCGCCCTCTGCTTTCATGACGCGCGCTACAGCGTCATCAATCAAAGTATAGAAATAAGTAATGCCTGCCTGTTCGAACTTCTCTTTATATTCCTGCTCATAGATTTCCTGAAAAATGTCCTTGAAGGTATGGTCATATTTTTTGGAAATCGTATCCTTCGTAGCAAACCACAGATCCTGCCTGGTATCCAGCGCATAATTGAAACAGCTTTTTGCAAAACTTGTGATAGATGCGCTTGTATTGTGCATTCCCTGAAGTACGCCTGCACCCTTGAACTCGTGAATCAGCTCTCTTGTCTCCGTACCATCCTCTGCTGTAAATACCAGCTCTGCTTTTCCAGGTCCGTCTACCTTCATCTCTGTTCCCTTATACACGTCCCCATAGGCATGTCTTGCCAGCGTAATCGGCTTTTTCCAATTCTTGACACACGGCTCAATCCCTTTTACCACGATCGGTGTACGGAACACCGTACCGTCCAGAATGGCACGAATAGTACCGTTCGGGCTCTTCCACATTTCCTTTAAACTGTACTCCGTCATTCTGGCCGCATTCGGTGTGATCGTCGCACATTTCACAGCCACCCCATATTTCTTTGTCGCATAAGCGCTGTCAAATGTCACCTGATCATCCGTTTCGTTACGATATTCCAGACCCAGATCATAGTATTCTGTTTTCAGGTCAATGAACGGAAGCAGAAGCTCATCTTTTATCATCTGCCAGAGAATCCTTGTCATCTCATCTCCATCCATCTCTACCAGCGGCGTCGTCATTCTGATTTTTTCCATCGTTATCCTCCTCGTATTCTGATTGCTTTTTGGCTCTTGTATTATACTAAATCAAAATCGCTTTTTTCGCAATACTAAATCATAAGAAGTTTTTTTACATCAATCTGTCCCCATCCCTGCTGCTGCCTGGGCAGTCCCAGATCCACCGCCGCCTCCCGCAGCCGCATCTTCACTTCTACATTCGTAAGCGCCGGCTCCACGGATAAAAGCAGCGCAATACAGCCCGATACAATCGGCGTCGCCATAGAAGTACCGCTTTTTACCGCATAATACCCCGGACTTCTTCGCAGGGCGGCGTTACAGGACGTAACCTGGGAACCCGGCGCCGTGATATCCGGTTTGCAGATACATTCCCCTGTAGGGCCTCTGCCAGAATAGCAGGGCTTTATTCCTCCTGTAGCCACGTTTACACAATCATCCGACGCTCCTACGGTAATCACCTTTCTGCTGTTTCCCGGAACCGTGATACTCATCGGCTCCGGCCCCATATTTCCGGCCGCTACTACTACGACCATTCCTGCGTCCCAGGCACGCTCCACCGCATCAATAAGCTGACGGTCTACCGCCTGACTCTCTCTCACCGTTCCTACCGATATATTCAGAATCCGGATGCCATACGCATTCCGGTTGCGGATTGCCCAGTCGATTCCCCGGATCACTTCTTCTTTATTTCCATTTCCCCACTGGTCAAGCACTTTCAGTCCGATCAAATGGCATTCCGGTGCAATTCCTCTGTATTTTCCTCTGGAGGCCGCGCCGCTTCCACCCATGATTCCACAGACATGGGTTCCATGTGAACAATCATCATAGCAGTTTACCCGCCCATTCAGAAAATCCCGGAAACCCGCAATTCTCCTGTCAAAATCAGGATGCCGGCTGATTCCGGTATCCAGTACTGCCACGCCGATCCCCCGCCCACGAATTCCCCTTTGGTATGCCTCTTCCGCATGAACTGCCGCACGCACTCGATTCATAATTTCATTCCCGGACTTTTTTTATATTTATATGCAGAAATGCTTCGGCCGTTCCGGCATAGACATAGAACAACACAAGAATTAAGAGGAGTATTTATGGACGAAAACGAAATACAGGAAATGATTTACTCAAATGATTATCTGGACTTTATTCAAAACTTCCGAACAGCCCCTGAACTCTGGCAGAAGCAATTTGAAAATTTTGGCGCCCAGACTTTCGGCGGAGGGCTCGGTATGCTTCATATCCGCCACAATCTTCTGCCGGAAAATCCAATGGATGTTCTTGGATATTACGCTATTCCAAAACTTTTTACTGCACTGGACACCACCAGTCTGGAAGTATCCGGAATTTTGCAGGTACAGACCCAGCCCCTTCTCGGTTATAAAGGAAAAGGAGTTCTCCTGGGATTTATCGATACGGGAATTGATTACACCCTCTCCGCTTTCCGGCATTCGGACGGACGAACCCGCATTTTGCGCATTTGGGATCAGACGATTCGTACAGGAACCCCGCCGGAAAATATTTTATATGGCTCTGAATACACCGAAGCACAGATCAACGAAGCGCTCTCGGCAGACGATCCGTATTCTGTTGTTCCAAGCCGGGATGAGGACGGTCATGGAACTGTCATGGCTGGTATCGCCGCCGGAAGCCCTGACTTTTCCCGTGATTTCATAGGAGCCGCTCCCGAAGCGGATATTGTCGTAGTAAAACTAAAGCCTGCCAAACAGAATCTTCGGGATTTTTATCTGATTCCGCAGGATTCGCTGGCTTTTCAGGAGACTGATATTATGATGTCCATACGTTATCTTTTGCAGGTCAGCTACGTTCTGCAAAAACCTGTCGTAATCTGTCTGGGTCTTGGCACCACACAGGGCAGTCATTCGGGACTGTCCCCTCTCTCACAGATTCTCTCTTATTATTCCAGCTTTACCGGATGCTATATCGTCGTGTCTGCCGGAAACGAAGCTGGTTCCGCCCACCACTATTATGGAAAGCTAAATACGCCGGACACTTATGAAAATGTGGAGATTCTGGTCGACTCCAAAGATGAAGGCTTTTCCACGGAGCTATGGGCACAACGGCCTGAGCTTTACTCCATAGGAATCGTCTCCCCCCTGGGAGAAACCATCGAACGGATTCCCGCCCGGCTTGACCAGAGCTCTACGATCCGCTTTACACTGGAAAAGACTGTGATTGAACTGTATTATGAAATCGTGGAAGCTACGACCGGAAACGAACTGATTCTGCTCCGTTTTAAAAATCCGACTCCCGGAATCTGGACCATCCGCGTCTACAATAATGTATATATCAACGGCTCCTTCCACATGTGGCTGCCAATTAAGGGTCTCATCTCCCCCGGCACGGTCTTTCTCGCTCCGAATCCTGATACAACCCTGACAGCTCCCTCTAACAATTCGGATGTTATCACAGTCAGCACTTACAATGCCTACAACAACAGCCTGTACATCAACTCCAGCCGTGGTTACACACGGGATGGCCAAATCAAGCCGGATATTGCCGCTCCCGGCGTAAATGTCTTTGCCCCCGAAGTCGGCGGCGGCTACGGCGTCTACACCGGTTCCAGCGCCGCGGCCGCCATCACAGCCGGAGCCGTGGCGCTCCTTACAAACTGGGGAATGGAGCATAATCCCACCCGAAGCTTCACAAACCTGGAAATGCAGGGATTTCTGATTCGCGGAGCAGACCGTAACCCCCAGTATCTCTATCCAAACCGTGAATGGGGATACGGAACTCTGAATCTATATCAGATTTTTATAAATTTTATGAATCAGTAACCCAAACAAGCCTCCACACATAGTATATGGTGTAATCAAAAACATGGAGGAACAAAACATGAGTGATTTAGCAGCAACAAACTGTGGATGTGGATGTGAAGGAGCAACAAACAACAATTCCTGCGGATGCGGAATAGGAAATAATTCTATCCTCTGGATTATTATCCTTCTGAGCTGCTGTGGATGCGGCAATGGCTTCGGAAACGGTTTTAACAATGGCTGTGGCAATGACAACTGCTGCATCATTATCATCTTACTTCTGCTGTGCGGCGGATGCGGCAACGGATGCGGATGTGGATGCTAATTCTGAAAAAGAAAGGAGGCCCCGAAAAGGGGCTTCTTTTCTTATATCTTCTCTTTTTGGCTTTTCTCTTTCTCTTCTTTTTTCTTTTCTTCCTGTCTTTTCTTTTCCAGACATTCTTCATCGACTTCGTAAAACGCATTTCCATCTATAATTAATTTTGATTTCATATTTGACCTCCTTTTTTGTTTGGAATATAAATTCTGGTTTGGCGGGCGATTCGCTTCCCCCGATAGGTTACGAAACCGATAGTTCTCTTGCTTACGCCGAACGTCGGAACACCTGCTATATATCCCACACGGACGGGGACAACGCTCCGGCGAGCTAACGATTAA
>CALCMD010000028.1 GCA_937965795.1 uncultured Lachnospiraceae bacterium
TAGAGCACTTGACTTTTAATCAAGTTGTCCGGGGTTCGAATCCCCGATGTCTCAGCAGAGAAAACCCGAAAGAAAAGGGTTTCAGAAAAAAGCGTTCCTGGCAGAAGGGGCGCTTTTTCTGTATTGCCTAATATTTGATTAACACCCTTTGTTTTGGGAAAAATGTATGTTATAAGCGTAGGGGAAAATCCACATTCTACTTGTAGGGAGACCGTGATTACATTCTTAGACGAAACAATTTGGCCTTATGTACAACAATTCAGGATTATCTATTGACAAATATGTGGCACTTAAGATAAATTTAAGATAGAGATAAAATTATACATAATTTTATCATATTCGCGTTTTATTCTAAAAAAGGAGAATAGGGCAGAAAGCGTTTTAGGATACATAAAAAGCAAAAAAATGGAAACCATTGTACAAAATGAAAACAGGAGAAAATATATGAATCATTTGGATCAACTGGAAGCAGAAGCGATTTATATTATGCGAGAGGTGGCGGCGGAATGTGAAAAACCGGTCATGCTTTATTCAATAGGAAAAGACTCTTCCGTTATGCTGCATCTGGCGATGAAGGCATTCTATCCGGAGAAGCCGCCATTTCCATTTCTGCATGTGAACACGACATGGAAGTTTCGGGAGATGATTGAATTCAGAGATCAGAGAGCGCAGGAACTGGGCATTGAGATGTTGGAATATATTAATGAAGAGGGTGTGAAGCAGGGAATCAATCCTTTTGATCATGGTTCTTCTTACACGGATATTATGAAAACGCAGGCTTTGAAACAGGCTTTGGACAAGTATGGATTTACGGCAGCATTTGGGGGAGGCAGAAGAGACGAAGAAAAATCCAGGGCGAAAGAAAGAATCTTTTCCTTCCGAAACAGAGAACATGCATGGGACCCGAAGAACCAGAGACCGGAGATGTGGAAGCTGTTTAATACAAAGATTGCGCAGGGGGAAAGCATTCGGGTGTTCCCGCTGTCCAACTGGACGGAGAAGGATATCTGGGAGTATATCCGCAGAGAGAACATTCCAATCGTATCGCTGTATTTTGCGAAGGAGCGTCCGGTCGTAGAACGAAACGGACAGCTTATTATGCTGGATGATGAGCGAATGAAGCTTCTTCCGGGGGAAAAGGCAGAAATGAAGAAGGTGCGTTTCCGTACACTGGGATGTTATCCTTTGACTGGCGGGATGGAGTCGGATGCGGAGACATTGGACGAAATCATAGAAGAAACACTGGGCGCTGTAGATTCTGAAAGGACGAGCCGTATCATAGACTCGGATGGCGGTTCCGCCAGCATGGAAAAAAGAAAGCGGGAGGGTTACTTTTAGAGATGAGAGACGATTTGTTGAAATTCATAACCTGTGGAAGTGTGGATGACGGAAAGTCTACACTGATTGGACATATGCTCTATGATGCGAAGCTGCTTTTTGCTGACCAGAAAAAAGCGCTGGAGCTGGACAGTAAAGTAGGCTCCAGAGATGGAGATATTGATTATTCGCTGCTTCTGGATGGTCTGATGGCGGAGCGGGAGCAGGGAATCACGATTGATGTGGCATACCGCTATTTTACCACGGACAATCGAAGCTTTATCGTAGCGGACACGCCGGGACATGAGGAATATACAAGAAATATGGCGGTGGGCGCTTCCTTTGCGTCTCTTGCCGTGATTCTTGTAGATGCCAGCCAGGGTGTTCTGATTCAGACAAAAAGGCATTCAAGGATTTGCTCTCTAATGGGAATCAAGCATTTCGTATTTGCTGTGAATAAGATGGATCTGGTGCACCATGATAAACAGAGGTTTAAGAAAATAGAGAAAGATATTAAAGTCCTGATGGCGGAATTTGATTACCGCTCCCTGAAAATCATCCCTGTTTCTGCAACGGAGGGGGATAATGTCACCAGTCCATCTACAAACATGCCCTGGTATACCGGGGAATCACTTCTTGCCTATCTGGAAAATGTCGACGTGAGAGAAAAAGAGGGAAGCACGGGATTTACGATGCCAGTACAGAGAGTATGTCGTCCCAATCACAGCTTCCGGGGGTTTCAGGGACAGATTTCCAGCGGTGAGATCGCAGTGGGAGATACGATTACCGTAATGCCGAGCCGTGAGGAAGCGAAGGTAACGAATATTCTGGACGGAAATAAAAAAGTAGAACGAAGCAGCAAAGGACATGCCGTGACGATTCAGTTGGATACGGAAATTGATGTATCCCGCGGCTGTGTTTTGGAGAAAGATTATAAGCTTTTTACAGGTTCGATGTTTACCGCCTCCATTTTATGGATGGATGATAACAGTCTGGTGGCAGGACGGAATTTCTGGATGAAGATTGGTACGCAGCAGATTCCGGCTACTGTCATGAAGATCAAATATAAGGTGGACGTCAATACAGGAGCGGAAGTTTATGCGGATGCGATTTATAAAAATGAAATCGCATACTGTGAGATTTCTGTGGGAAGTAAGATTGTTTTCGACTGTTTTGAGAACAGCAGAGAGCTGGGCTCACTCATTCTGATTGACCGTATCACAAATATGACTTCTGCCTGCGGAGTTGTGCAGGAACCGCTGGCGAGGGGCAGGAGCCTGACCTGGCACAATATGGATATTACCAGGGAACTGCGTGAAAGCCAGCTTGGACAAAAAGCGGTAACGGTGTGGATGACCGGATTATCAGGAGCCGGAAAATCATCTATCGCGAATGCGCTGGAGAAGCGTCTGTTCTCTATGGGGAAACATACGATGCTTTTGGATGGCGATAACGTGCGTATGGGTCTGAATAAGAATTTAGGATTTGAGGAAAATGACCGGATTGAAAATATCCGCCGGATTGCGGAAGTATCGAAGCTGATGAATGACGCCGGACTGATCGTGCTGACATCCTTCATTTCTCCGTTCCGTCAGGATCGAAGAAACGCAAGGGAAATCGTTGGTCAGAGCTTTGTGGAAGTGTACGTAAACACACCGCTGGAAGAGTGCGAGAAACGGGATGTGAAAGGTCTCTATAAAGAGGCAAGAAAAGGGAATCTACAGAATTTCACAGGTATTACCAGTCCATATGAGGCGCCGGAAAATCCGGAGATCGTTGTAGATACGAGTAAGCACAGCCTTGAAGAGTGTGTGGATATTGTTCTGAAAGGATTGGAAAAATATCTGGAGATTTCATAGGGAAAGGGAAAATACGAGATGACGACAGTTTATATAAGCATCGGGACGCCAAAGACAGGGACGACGGCGCTTCAGACTTTCATGCGCAAAAATGATGGCGAGATGAGAAAACAGGGATATTGTTATCCGTTGCTGACACTTGGAATTTCAGGGCTTTATAAAGACAGAAACGGACAGTTCCTGATTTATGAATCGAAACAGGAGAATAAGGAGGAACATCAGGCGCAGATCAAAGAAAAAGCATATCAACAACTGGGAGAGCTGGCGAAAAAATATCCAAATATCGTTCTCTCAGATGAACAGATATGGTATCGCTGCCGGAAGGAGGAGAATTTCTGGAGTAAGGTGATTGAGGATTTCAGGAAGATTGACTGCGAAGTGAAGGTTATTGTCTATCTCAGGAGACAGGATCTTTTGATTCAGTCACTCTGGAATCAGAGCATCAAGATGTTCCGGAAGGGAACCATGACTTTTCAGGAAGCGATGGATAATAATTACTTTCGGTACTTTCCGATGGATTACTACGAGAACCTGAAGTTTATAGAAAAGGATCTTGGCAAGGAAAATATCATTGTGCGCCCATATGAGAGAGGCAGATTCGAGGGAGAGGAGCACAGTATCTTTTCAGATTTTTTCCAGAGTGTGGGTCTGCATCTGACGGACGACTTTGACCGTGAAGAGTCTACCAGAAATCTTGGGCTTGAGGGGAATTTTATTGAGATCAAGCGTTTGATCAATGGGGTGCCGGAGTATCGTAAGATGCGTGACTTTCTGAGCCGTCCGGTTTTATATGCGAGCACCTGGCACAGTGAGCAGGGACATCACGAAAAGGAAGGGATGTTCAGATATGAGGAGCAGGTGGCTTATCTGGAACAGTTCCAAGAAAGCAATCAGAAGGTAGCCGAGGAGTATCTGGGACGGAAAGGGGAACCTCTGTTTTATGATAATGAGGTTCGTAAACTTCCCCAGTGGGCGCTGAAAGAGGAGACCATGTATCGTGATATTATTACCTGCATGACCGAAGGATTCTGCGCACAGCAGGAAAAGATCAATGATTTGGAATCGAAGGTCATGGAGCTGGAGAAGAAAGTGACAGAGCAGGGATGGAAGATTGGCGAGCATGAACATTGGATTAACAGGATAAGAAATCTTTCTATTTACAAAGCATTGAATAAAATCCGTAAATAATCAAGGCTGGTGCAATTTTGCACCAGCCCGTCTTAATTTTCATCCTCAATCATACGGTATCCAATACCGATTTCGGTAAGAATATATTCTGGCTCTGCCGGATTCAGTTCCAGTTTACGTCGAATGTTTGCCATGTTTACCCGGAGTATCCGATTATTATTGTCCGCATACGGTCCCCAGATACTGGAAATGATGGAATCATAAGTCATGACTCTGCCAGAGTTCTGTGCCAGGAGAGCAACGATTTTGAATTCTACCTGCGTCAAATGTGTTTCTTTTCCACGTACTGTAATGAGATGTTTCGTAAAATCAATGGTCAGTTCCCTGGCATGATAGACATTATGCGGGCTGGAAGAGGACAGGCGGTTGCTGTGCCTCTCTGCTGTTCGAATACGTGCCAGAAGTTCCGAGGTTCCAAAAGGTTTGGGGATATAGTCGTCTGCACCTAAATCCAGCGCTTCTACTTTTTCATGTTCCTGTGTTCTGGCGGAGATGACCAGAATAGGCATAGCAGACCATGTACGGACCTGCCGGATGATGTCCAGGCCGTCCATATCAGGAAGCCCCAGATCCAGAAGTACGATGTTTGGACACTGGGAGGTGATGATGGAAAGCCCTTCGACTCCAGTGTATGCCTTTATTACCTGATAGTTCTGGGCTGACAGTGTGGTGGAAATAAAGTTGCAGATATTTTCTTCATCTTCAATAATCAGGATGGTGGATCTGTATTTGCTCATAATGTTTATCGTCCTTCCTTTCTTGGATTTTTTGTATTTTCCTTAACTTGTTTTTCATCGCGCGGCAGGGTAAAAATAAATTCGACTCCTTGTTCATGATTTCTTGCAGTAATCGAACCGTCGTGTGCCAGAATAATAGTTTTGCAGATACAAAGTCCAATTCCCATGCCTTTGGAGCGATCGGAGGAGCCTGATGTATGAGTAGTTCCGTCAAAGAGTGTGTCCAGTTTTTCCGGAGCAATACCAATACCGAAATCGATGACATGAAAAGCCACGATTGATTTGTCATAGCTCACAATGCACTGAATTGGTTTGGGGCTGTGAGAATGGACAACAGCGTTTTCAAGAAGATTGATGATAACCTGTTCAATTAGTATGGCGTCCATTGGAATCATCAGAAATTCTTCAGGTACCTTTACTTTAATGGAGGCTTCGGGAAGCCGCTTTTTCAAACGGAACACAGCCTCAGAAACAACTTCCTCTATGGGTTCCAGAGATTTTGTAACTTTTGCGGCGTCATTGTGGATACGGGTTACAGATAAAAGATTTTCGACCATATCCAGAAGCCAGTTGGAATCCTCAAGAATATGAGAGACAAGTTTTTCTTTTTCTGCTTCTGACAGGGAGTTTCCATTCTCCAGGTATGTATTGCTGGCGCCGATGATGCTGGTCAGTGGTGTACGCAGGTCATGGGAAACGGCACGCAGCAGATTTGCTCTCATTTTTTCTTTCTCAGCTTCGACCAACAGCTTTTCGCGTTCGGAAAGGACGCGTATACTTTCTTTCAGGTTTATGGTAATGGTACAGATAATGAGCGAGATTGAAAGCATAACGCAAAAGGTCAGCGGGGATTCGCGTGGCGAGAAGTCCAGCTTGGGAGACGGAGAGGCAAAAAAGTAATTGACAAAAAATACGCTCGCCAGAGCTGTAAAACCACCACAGATATAATTTGAGGTGAACAGGGCAGTCAATATAGTCGAAAGGATATAAAACAGACAAATATTGAGCGAGCCATGTTTGAGCTTTTGAAA
The DNA here is from genome assembly GCA_937965795.1 of uncultured Lachnospiraceae bacterium. GTDB lineage: Bacteria > Bacillota > Clostridia > Lachnospirales > Lachnospiraceae > Hominisplanchenecus_A. The sequence goes on from CALCMD010000028.1 coordinate 6,133, forward strand.
ATAGCAGGAAGCTATTGTAGCAACCAGCAAGGTGCCGATTGTCACTATAATGTTGAACAGGAAGCGTTTTAAAGTATGTATAGGCCGTTGATTTTCCATGTGTAATTCTTCCTGGATATGTATTTTTATTTATGCTTTTGGTTTGTTATTTACAGATATTATGCCAGATTTTTCAGCATAACAGCGCAATTTGATACTTCATCAGTATACAACACGGTTCAAAAAACAACAATAAATTCGGTGTTCAGAATGCGCTAAGAAGTCCTGATATGATGGTGGAGAGTACGATGATGGGGTATAGAATAGATCTTGACAGAATCTGCTTCTGTCCCGTATAATGTTTTTGTATAAAAACAGCGGATATGGCGGAATTGGCAGACGCGCCAGATTTAGGTTCTGGTGTCCATGACGTGCAGGTTCAAGTCCTGTTATCCGCAGTCAGAAAGCGTCGTGTTTACGGCGCTTTTTTAATGTAAATGTTTAGCGGGGAACCTCTCAATACCGATAAGATAGAAATGGGATGCGGGAACAAAATATCCGGGAAGAACGTATGAATAAAGGGAAGGGAGGAAAAAAAGCATGGCATTGATTATGATTCAAAATTATCTGACAAAGAATCGTTGCTATCAGACAGCGGCAATCAATGAGAAAATCGGCATTCAGCTTCATACCATTGGGATTGGGCAGGGAACTGCACAGGAGGTAGCGGATTATTGGAATCAGAGTACTGTGTCGGCATGTGTACACTACATCGTGGATTGCGACGCCAGCGGGAAAGTGCTGCAATGTCTGCCGGAGGAATACCGCAGTTGGGCGGATGCCGGTTACGGCAATAATCATCTTATTACGTTTGAAATCTGCGAATCCGATGCCATCGAGTATCTGGATGGAGCATCCTACAAAGTGTTAAATGAAACAAAGTTTAAAGAGGACATTATGAGAGGCTATCATACATCTGTGGAGCTGTGTGCAAAAATCTGTAAAGAACGTGGCTGGAATCCGCAGTCTAAGCTTCCGTCAGGATTGTACTTGATTTCATCCCATGACGAAGGGCGCAGAGCAGGGCTGTCCTCGGCGCATGTAGATCCGACGCACATCTGGGAACGCTTCGGGCTGACAATGGATGGCTTTCGGGCTGATGTAGCGGAAAAGATGAAGCTTGAACTGCGGGCAGGAATGAAAGTGCGTCTCATACGGGCGATAGCGCTTCGAAACGGCGTGTCTGAGAAATATCAGCAGGCAGGATATGTGAAATATACGGATTTACCGGCATCGGTAAAGAAAAAGTGTAAACGCATTGCGGGGAACAGAGCCAGGCTAAAAGCGGGGGCGGTCGTGGAAATCAGGGATGTAGAGCAGACCCTGGATGGAACCGGGTGGATTCAGATAAAGAACGGCTGGCTGCCGGTGGTGGTGAAAGGAAACTACCGGGTGGATAGAGCCTGAATAGAAAAAAGAAGTGAAAAAAGGGCGGCAGCAGAATATCCTCTTCTGTTGCCGTCCCTTTTCCGGGTGTGCCCGATTATTTTCCCAAAGCATGTTTTTTGATGGCTGCAAAGGAAGTATCACTGATAATATGCTCCATCTTGCAGGCATCTTCGGATGCGGTTTTTTCATCAACACCGAGACGCATCAAAAACTGTGTGAGAAGTGTATGACGTTCATAAATTTTTTTTGCAATTTTTTGGCCATCCTCCGTCAAAGTCAGGTATCCGTGTTTGTCCATGATCACGTAGTTCGCATTTTTTAAAAGACTGATGGCACGACTGACGCTTGGTTTCGTGTAACCCATATATTCAGCGACGTCCACGGAACGAACGACACTCATTTTTTGAGATAAAACTAAAATGGTTTCAAGATACATTTCGCCAGATTCCTGCAAGTGCATGACGATGACCTCCTTTTCTGATTGTAAAAGTACTATAAGGGTAACATAGAATAGAAAAACTTTCAAGTCACTTTGTCTGTCAATGACATTGAAAATTTGCATAGGCAATGAGGCGAAGCATGTTTAACGACTCATTTCATGATGCGCGTTCTCCGCCTCTTTCTTTGTATGCTGAATCGTTCCTGCCGGATGGTGTGGCGGGGCATAAATGGAAGATATTTTTAACGGGACTCTTCCAATATTTATCACATTGTGCCAGGTTCCTGCCGGGACAAAAATCGTATCTCCAACGCAGGCTTTTTCGCAAAAAGTCAACTGATTTTCGCAATCTCCCATTTTTACCTGAGCCATTCCCTGTTCTATCCGTAGAAACTGATCTGTATCCTCGTGAATTTCCAGGCCAATATCTGAACATACCGGAATACACATAAGCGTCATTTGTGCGTAGCAGCCGGTCCAGAGCGCGGTACGATAATTTGTATTTTGTATTGCCTTTTGCGCAGCATTTGTTACATAAGGTTCTGGTCCAAAATCCGTTTGCGATTCGAAACAACTGATATTCATAAGCACCTTTATGATTTTTTATAGATTATATGCAGCACAGATTTTGTGTTATGAAAATTTTTTGTTATATGCCAATTTTAGAGTTTCCAGGGGTGCGGGGATTGGTTCGTATTCCTTTGAAAAGGAATGGAAAACAGAAAAAAGCAGTTGACAAATGAGTTAGCATGGGGTAACATATAGAAAGGTTAGCGAAGGCTAATCGTTTGTTTGGATTGATGGTTAGGATATGCTAATTGAAAAATGTAAAGTAAGGAAGGATGAGGTATGATGCCATTGACGTTGGCGGATATTGGAGAAGAGAACACGATCCGGAAAATCGGTGGAAAGCCGGAGGTAAAAAAGCATCTGGAAAATCTGGGTTTTGTGGTGGGTGGGAATGTTACGGTCATCACGACGCTGTCGGGCAATGTAATCGTAAGCGTAAAAGAAGCCCGCGTAGCCATCAGCAGAGAAATGGCGCAGAAAATCATGATATGAAAGGCAGGAGGATGTGAAAGATGAAAACACTCAGACAGGCGAAGATTGGAGACACGGTAAAGGTCATTAAACTTCACGGGGAAGGAGCGGTGAAGCGCCGTATCATGGATATGGGAATTACGAAAGGCGTGGAGGTTCAGATTCGAAAGGTTGCCCCGCTTGGAGATCCTGTGGAGGTAACAGTACGGGGATATGAGCTTTCTCTGCGAAAAGCGGATGCCGAGATGATAGAAGTGGAGTAAATCGTATATGGGGCCTGCCCCATATTTTTCGGGCGAAGTGTTAGCAAATGCTAATAAAGAAAGAGAGGAAAAGATTATGGATTTGAGAATTGCGCTTGCAGGAAATCCAAACTGCGGCAAAACGACTCTGTTTAATGCGCTTACAGGGTCAAATCAGTTTGTGGGAAACTGGCCGGGCGTGACGGTGGAAAAGAAGGAAGGAAAGTTAAAAAAGCATGACGGAGTCATTATCACGGACCTTCCGGGTATTTATTCCCTTTCTCCTTATACACTGGAGGAAGTGGTAGCGCGTAATTATCTGATTCAGGAAAGGCCGAATGCGATTTTAAATCTTGTGGATGGCACGAATCTGGAGCGAAATCTGTATCTGACCACACAGCTTACCGAACTGGGGATTCCGGTAGTGGTTGCCGTGAATATGATGGATATTGTGCGAAAGAATGGCGATAAAATTCATATCGAGGAGCTGTCAAGAGAGCTGGGATGCAAGGTGGTAGAAATCTCCGCTCTGAAAGGCTTTGGTATCATGGAAGCGGCGGAGGCGGCGATTGACGCCGCAAAGAGTGCAAAGACTGTGCCCATGCATACGTTTTCGGGGACGGTGGAACATGCGATTGCCCATATTGAAGAAGCAACCGTACATAATATGCCTGAGGAGAAGCAGAGATGGTATGCGATTAAGATTTTCGAGCGGGATGATAAAGTCTTAGAACAGCTTGGAATCGAAAAAGATGTGATGGAGCATATTGAGTCGGACATTCGGGCGGCAGAAAAAGAGTGCGAAGATGATGCGGAAAGTATTATCACGAATGAACGTTATCTTTACATTGCATCTATCTTAAAAGGATGTTATAAAAAGAAAGAGGCGGGTAAGCTTTCCACCTCGGATAAAATTGATAAAGTAGTAACGAATCGTTTTGCAGCGCTCCCTATTTTTGCGGCGATTATGTTTCTGGTGTATTATCTTTCCGTATCGACCGTTGGAACGATGGCAACGGACTGGATGAATGACGGTGTGTTTGGGGAAGGATGGCATCTGTTTGGCATCGGGACCGCCGATTACGAAGAGGATAGGAATGCTTATGCAGAGAAGTATGTATTCACTGAGGAAGTAAAAGCTGCGGTTGATGCGGCGGCTGCGGAAGAGGTGATCGGAGCGGAGGATATTCAGGGAGCTATCGCGGAGGGAGATTTCGCTGCCTTTGAAGAAGCCTATGGCTCTTACGGGGACTCCCTGGCAGAAGAAGGGTATGACATTTCAGAGACTGTGGATGCGGCGCTGGAGAGCGAGGATGTACCGGATACTTCCGCTTACGGCGTGTGGGTTCCAGGTATTCCGGTTCTGGCAGAAAATGCGCTGGATGCCGTGAACTGTGCAGGATGGCTGAAAGGGCTTCTGCTGGACGGCGTGATTGGCGGTGTGGGAGCGGTGCTGGGATTTGTGCCGCAGATGCTGGTGCTGTTTATTCTGCTGGCATTTCTGGAGGCATGCGGCTATATGGCACGAATCGCTTTCGTACTTGACCGTGTATTCCGGAAATTTGGTTTGTCCGGTAAATCCTTTATCCCGATGCTGATTGGAACAGGATGCGGGGTTCCGGGGATTATGGCGTCGAGAACGATTGAAAATGAACGTGACCGCCGTATGACGATTATGACGACGACATTTATCCCCTGCGGCGCGAAGCTTCCGATCATTGCCCTGATTGCTTCGGCTCTGTTTGGCGGCGCATGGTGGGTGGCGCCGAGCGCATATTTTCTGGGTATTGCTGCGATCATCATTTCAGGAATCATGTTGAAGAAAACGAAAATGTTTGCAGGTGATCCGGCGCCGTTTGTCATGGAGCTTCCGGCATACCACTGGCCGACAGTTGGAAATGTACTGCGTTCCATGTGGGAGAGAGCAAGCTCCTTTATAAAAAAAGCAGGGACGATTATTCTTCTTTCTTCTATTATCATCTGGCTGGGCTCTACGCTGGGAATGGTAGACGGAAGCTTTGGATTCAGTCCGGATATGGAGCTTGAGGACAGTGTTTTAGGTATGGTTGGAAATGCGATCTGCTGGATTTTTGCGCCGCTTGGATTCGGAAATATCAAAGCAGCTATCGCCACGATCATGGGTCTTGTAGCAAAGGAAGAAGTAGTAGGCGTCTTTGGCGTCCTGGATTTTGAGGGTATGACGCAGCTTGCAGGATATTCGTTCCTTATCTTTAACCTGCTGTGTGCTCCGTGCTTTGCAGCCATTGGCGCCATTCGAAGAGAGATGAACAACGCAAAGTGGACGGCTTTTGCGATTGCTTATCAGTGTGGGTTTGCCTATGCGATCGCTCTGATCGTTTATCAGTTTGGGCTGCTCTTTAGCGGCGCTGGCAATCCTGTCGGCGTGATAGCGGCTCTGGCGGTTACGGCATGGATTCTGTATCTGTTGTTTAAGCCTTACAGGGAAGCGACGATTCTTGATCAGAAAGTCGCATAAAAATTTTAAGGAGGGAAAGAAATGGTATCCTGGATGATGGAGAATCTGTCAACGATTCTGATTGCGATCGGCCTGATTTTGCTGGTATATGCAATTATTGCGAAAATGGTGAAAGATAAAAAACAGGGAAAATCCTCCTGTGGGTGCGATTGCGGAAGTTGTGGCGGCGCCTGCCATTACAAAAAATAGAAGGTTTTCTGTACAGGAAAGCATGGGAAAAGCTGTCGCGGAAAAAGAGATTCTGCGGCGGCCTTTCTTTTTATAAAGAGTAAGCATATGCTAATTATAGAAAATGGAGGTATTGCATGAGTATTGTAATTGTTGGAGGAAATGAATGTATGGAGAGACAATATAAAGAAACCTGTCAGGCGTATGGGTGCAGTGCGAAAGTTTTTACGAGAATGAAGGACGGACTGAAGCGGAAGATGGGAACTCCTGACCTTTTGGTACTTTTTACGAATACGACATCTCATAAAATGGTGCGTTGTGCCCTGGACGGAACAAAAGGGATGGATACTGTGATTGCACGTTCCCATTCCAGTTCCATATCTGCATTAAAAAAGATTTTGATGGAACACGTATAATCATTTTTCGACAGGAAAAGATAAAAAGAGAAAGATTTATGGAGGGAAAGATGTCAGAGGAAATGATTATTCAGTACTGTGCGCCTACGCTGGCAGGACTCAAGACGGGCAGTCTGTTTTCCTGTGCATGTCAGACAAAAGAAGAAATCCAAAGAGACATTCGGCGGCTGAATCGTTTGCTGGGGCATAAGGGAATTCGAATCGTGCCGGTGCGGTATGAGAAGCAGAGGGCGTTGATTTATTTGTATCGTCCTAATTATCTGAGAAGAGATTTCTCTGACCGGGAGGCTGCCGATTTGCTGGAACAGTATGGATATACGGCGGAAAGCCCGGAGCGCTGTCTGGTCCGGCTGGTAGAACGTCTGAAGGACGGCGGGGAATTTCCACATGAAATCGGACTGTTTTTGGGGTATCCTCCGGAGGATGTCAGAGGATTTATTGAAAACAGGGCATACGGCTGCAAATGTTTCGGATGCTGGAAAGTGTACGGGGATGAGGAGAAAGCAAAGCAGACGTTTTTTCTTTATAAAACATGTACGGACATTTATTATGACAAATGGCTGAGCGGACAGTATAATTTATATAGTTTAACGGTGAAATAGACTTTTCAAATTGACAAAATTGTCAAAGACTCCTATAATAAAATATGTATACTGTACAAAAATTATTGCCAAATGGCAATAAAATTGTAACAAATATATAAGGGAGGATGACGATGAAGAAAAAAGGTAAAAGAATTGCCAGTCTTTTGCTGGTTCTGGTAATTTCCATTGCGGGAATTCCAGCAGCAGGACTGGAGCTGAAGGCAGAAGCCGCAGATGCGGCAAATCGGGAGTACGAGATTTATCCTGTGCCACAGGCGGGTATTTCTTATGGGACAGGGACGCTCGAACTGGGAGACACAGCAAATCTGGTCATTGAAAGCACGGTAGATACAGCCACCGTGAATCGGTTGAATGACATTTTAGCAATAAAAGGAATTACAGGAACCCGTTCTGAGAATGTGACGGGCGGTGGGACGAATATTCTGGTCGGCACAAAGGGGTCCGGAGGATTTGTAGAGAACTGGTTTAACGAAAACAGAAGCTATGATGAAGCGCTGTTTGACAAACTGGATTCTTATGTTCTGAGCGTGAAGGATAATGTGATTGCAGTTCTAGGAAAAGATACAGACGCCGCATTTTATGGGCTGAGTACGCTGAAACTGATTTTTGAACAGACGGCGGACAGCACGGTCCGTGCGCTTCAGATTGAAGATTATGCGGATGGACAGTACCGCGGCTTTATCGAGGGCTTCTATGGAATCCCCTGGACGGTGGAGGATCGTATCAGCCTGATGGAGTTCGGCGGTGATTTTAAGATGAATATTTATATCTTTGCACCAAAGGATGACGAGTATCACAACAGTAACTGGAGAACGTTGTATCCGGAGGATAAACTGGAGGACATCCGGAAAATGGTTGCTGCGGGAACGGCTGCGAAGTGCCGCTTTGCCTGGGCGATTCATCCATTTATGCACAATCAGATTACGGCTGCAAATTATGACGAGAGCTTGCAGATTGTAAAAGATAAATTCCAGCAGCTTTATGACGCAGGTGTGCGTCAGTTCGTTATTTCGGCGGATGACGCGGTAAGCAATGCGCAGGTGCAGGCAAATCTTTGCCGGGATATGTCCCAGTGGATGAAAGAGCATGAAGGAACTTATAATCTGGTATTCGTACCGCAGGTATACTGTACGGCGGCGGCAAGCTGGGGCGGCGGTTACACGGTTTCTTCCTATTTCAATTATTTCAGAAATCTTACGGATGTAGAGCTGATGTGGACAGGTGAGTGGGTGTGCCATCCGGCGTCGCAGAATACTTTTACGAACTTTAAAGAAAAGACAGGAAGAGAAGCTTTCATGTGGCTGAACTGGCCGGTAAATGATGTAAACCATAAACGTCTTGTCATGGGGCCGGCGGAAACAGGAATTCTAAGTCCGGGTCTGACGGATTTTAGAGGAATCGTGACCAATCCTCTGGAGCAGGCTGAGGCGTCCAAGACTTCCCTGTTTGCGATTGCGGATTTTGCATGGAACACGGAGGATTTCTCGTGCTTTACCAGTTGGGAGAACGGTTTTCAGTATATTGATCCGGGCGCGCCGGAAGCGCTGGCAGAACTGTCCAGGCATCTGACGAATCCAAGTCCGGGCGGAATTACATCGATGGGAGAATCAACGGCGCTGACCCCGTACCTTACGGCGTTTACAAATGCTTATAACGCCGGAGAGGACATTACAGAGAGCGGTACGGCGTTGATTGAGCAGTTTGAAAAAATCGTTGCGGCAGCCGATGAGTTCCAGGAGAACGGTGTAAACGAGAACCTGAAAGACGAGATGAAACCGTGGGTAGATTCCCTGCGTTATATTTCTAAAGCATGTATCGGTTATATTCGGACGGCTATGGGACTGAAGGCAAACGACGCAGACGCAATATGCGGGAATTATCTGAGTGCGGTTAATAATTATAAAGCGTCTCAGAGATGTGAGTCCCCGATTCTCAGTGGCGATGAGATCGGAACACAGACTGTCGAGGCCGGAGCTATGAAGATCATGCCGTTTGCGGAGACGATGGATAACGCCGTGAAAGAAGAAGCCCTGGCGGTTTTGAACAATAATTTCAGCGGCGGAACGGCAGGCGGCGAAACGTCTGATACAGCAAGTGTCATCCATGCAGGACTTGGCGGCTTCCATCAGGGAAATGCAGCGAATATCATTGATGGGAATGACAGCACATTTGCATGGTTTAATGCAAATGTTTCTTCAAATGGCTATGTAGGCGTCGATCTGGGCGATGTATACAGACTGGATAATATCCGGGTTCTTCAGGGAAGAAATGATACGGATGGTGATATTTTCTCTTCCAGCGTGCTGGAATATTCTATGGATGGTGAAAACTGGACGTCGATCGGAAATTTCAGCGGAAGGACAGTCGAGACAAACGTTCTGGATCAGGTCATTAACGCACGCTATGTCCGTTTGCGGACGCCGAGTGCTACGGCAAAGTGGTATGCGATCCGTGAATTTACTGTCACCACACGCCCGGTTGAATATCGGGTATATACCAATGTGGACGCATATCGGGAATACACGGTAAGTATGGGGAAAAATACGGCGTCTATTCCGGAAATCGAAGAAGCGCTTGCTTTGCAAGCAGGAGAATATATTGGATTGGAATTCCCGAATGCCAGAGAGATCACTTCTCTGACTGCCGACTATACAGAAAAAGATAAGCTGACGCTGGAATACGGCTACAATGGATTTGAATGGTATCCGGTGGAAAGTTCCTTTGAGACGCTGGATGCGAAATATATCCGCATTACCAATAAAGGGGCAGAGGAGGTATCCTTTAATCTGAAAAGCCTTTTGGCAGAAAGCAGTGGAAAGAACAGAAGTCTGTTTGCTGTTCCGGAAGGAAAAGAGGGAAATGCAGCCTCGAATGCAGCGGATGGTTCGATTCTGACATCCTTTGCAGCAGCGGAAGGAAGCGGTGAGCTGACCTGGAGAGTCGAAGCAGGTTCGGCGGACTCTCTCTACATTTTACAGGATGCTTCCGTAATGTCCAATGCGAAGGTAATGGTTCGCACCAATGCCGGAGCCTGGAAGCAAATCGGAAATCTTTCAAAGAGCCTGAATGTATTTGAGAATCTTTTGCTGTACGGTCCGGTGAATGAAGTAAAGATCGCATGGGAGAAAAATGGCCCTGTCATCTACGAAATGTATACAAAGAAAGAGGAAAGAACAGAGAAAGAGCTTCTTTCCGCAATCATAAACGAAGCAGAGAATCAGGAATCGGCTCTTTACAGCGAAGAATCCTACCGTGAGTTCGTAAAGGCCGCAACGGCAGCGAAAGCCGTGCTTCAGAATGCGTCGGCATCGGAGGCAGAAGTGAAGGCGGCGCTGGAGAGTATGTATGCGGCAGCAGGAAAGCTGATTCTGAAATCAGAAGCGGCAGAACAGGAAAAACAGGCTCTGGCAAAAGCGCTGACAGAAGCGCTGAACGGCGCAAAGACACTGTTTGACAAAGGAAAAGGGAAATACACGGAAGCAAGCTGGAGTGCGTTCACATCCGCATACCAGGCAGCGTCAAGGGCTTCTGGAAAAGAGGATATTTCCGTACTGAATAAGCTTCTCGCAGACCTTCAGACAGCACAGAAGGGTCTCACAGAGGAAAAGGCGGAACCGCCAAAACCAGTATTGAAAAAAGGCGATACGGGAGTTTGGAAGCAGATGATGTATCGCGTGACGGATTCTGCGAAAAAGCAGGCGGAGGTTCTCGGCCCCGTGAATAAGCTCATGAAAACAGTGACGATTCCGGCGAGTGTGAAGATAAAAGGCGAGACTTGCTCCGTAACAGGGGTAGCGAATAAGGCATTCTCAGGAATGAGGAAGCTGACAACTGTCACGATCGGAAAGAATGTACAGAAGATCGGAAAACGTGCTTTCTATAATGACAAAAAGCTGAAAAAGATCACGATAAAGTCTAAGATGCTGAAAAAGGTTGCGAAAGACGCACTGAAAAAGACATATGCGAAAGGGACGATTAAAGTGCCGAAGAGTAAGAAAAAGGCATATGCAAAGCTGTTTAAAAATCGGGGACAGAAGAAAATCAAATAGCAGGAAATAGTAAGGTGCGGTTTGGCTTTGAAAAGAATATTACAAAGCCAAACCGCAAAAAAAAGGAAAAAGTTCAGACAATTCCTTGACAAAATTTTGTTTTAGGTGTATATTATATAGTATAAAAGAAAAGGTTTTGATTACTGACGGATAGAAGTGGAGTACCACGGGGAAATCAAAATTATATGTGGTCGACCGTCTGGGCAGCATTTCAAGGTTTAAGAGTGTTGCTTTTTTTATATTATAAAAGAAGAAAGCAAAGCGGCAAACCGAGACAACAGTTTATCAAAACCAAGTAGAGCAGACGTTATGCGTAAAGTGTCACAGAAGAGGGAGGCTTTCTGTGAACGAAGGTTCGCCGCGTCATAAGGTCGCTTCCGCTACTGCGTAAATTGTGGGCATTTTGTCCATTCCTTTGCGCGGCATTTTTTTGCCCAAAAACAGCAAAATCCCGTAAAAATGCGGAAAAATGAAAGGAGATTTTTTAATTATGGGTTACAAATCAGACATTGAAATCGCACAGGAAACAACGATGGCGCCAATCACTGAGATTGCTGCAAAAGCAGGTATTGACGAGAAATATCTGGAGCAGTACGGCAAGTACAAAGCAAAAATCGACTACAACCTGCTCAAAGAATCCAAGAAGGAAAACGGAAAGCTTATTCTGGTAACAGCGATTAACCCGACGCCGGCAGGCGAGGGAAAAACCACTACAACCGTAGGTCTGGCAGACGGTATGCAGAAGCTGGGAAAAAATGTTATGGTAGCGCTTCGTGAGCCGTCCCTGGGGCCTGTATTTGGCGTAAAAGGCGGAGCGGCAGGAGGCGGCTATGCGCAGGTAGTTCCGATGGAGGATATTAATCTTCATTTTACCGGTGACTTCCATGCGATCGGCGCTGCAAATAACCTTCTGGCAGCAATGATTGACAATCATATTTTCCAGGGAAATGCCCTGAACATTGACCCGAGAAAAATCACATGGAGAAGATGTGTGGATATGAACGACCGTCAGCTTCGTAATGTGGTAGACGGACTGGGCGGAAGAACAAACGGTATGCCAAGAGAAGATGGATATGACATTACCGTTGCTTCTGAGATTATGGCAGTTTTATGTCTGGCAAGCGATATCACAGATCTGAAAGCAAGACTTTCCAGAATCATCATCGGTTATACATATGGAAAGCCGTCAGAGCAGAAACCGGTTACGGCAGGCGACCTTCATGCAGAGGGCGCTATGACAGCGCTTCTGAAAGACGCTCTGAAACCGAATCTGGTGCAGACGCTGGAGCATGTACCGGCAATCGTACACGGCGGGCCTTTTGCAAATATCGCGCATGGATGTAACTCTGTAACAGCGACCAGAATGGCAATGAAGCTGGCTGATTACACCATTACAGAAGCGGGATTCGGCGCTGACCTGGGCGCTGAGAAGTTCCTCGATATCAAGTGCCGTATGGCGGGACTGAAACCGAACGCAGTTGTTATCGTAGCTACTGTACGTGCGCTGAAATACAATGGCGGCGTAGCAAAAGCTGATCTGAACAACGAGAACCTTGAGGCTTTGGAGAAGGGACTTCCGAACCTGTTGAAACATGTAAGCAACATTAAAAATGTATACAAACTTCCATGCGTAGTTGCGATCAACGCATTCCCGACGGATACAAAGGCTGAGCTGGATCTGGTAGAAGCAAAATGTAAAGAATTAGGTGTAAACGTGGCTCTGTCCGAAGTATGGGCAAAGGGCGGCGAAGGTGGAAAAGCTCTGGCAGAGAAAGTTCTTGAACTGGTAGAGCAGCCGAACGACTTTACATTCTCCTATGAGCTGGAAGGCAGCATTGAGGATAAGCTGAATGCGATCGTTCAGAAGATTTACGGAGGTAAGAGAGTTGTTCTGACAGCAAATGCGCAGAAACAGGCAAAACAGTTAGAAGAGCTTGGATTTGGCAACTGCCCGATCTGTGTAGCTAAGACACAGTACAGTCTGACAGACGATCAGACAAAACTTGGCGCACCGACAGACTTTGAGGTAACAGTAAGAAATCTTAAGATTTCCGCAGGTGCAGGATTTATTGTTGCAC
>CALCMD010000029.1 GCA_937965795.1 uncultured Lachnospiraceae bacterium
GAAATGCAACCGACTTTGTTTAAGACGCAGGTTTCCTGTTTAAGACGCAAGTTTTTCCTGCGGTTTTATGTTATACTAATATTGGATTATTGTGCAAAGGAGATGGCACGATGCAGATTGCGATTGTGGATGACAGAGCAGAGGACAGAGAAGAACTGTCTGTCTGCCTGGAAAATTATATGAAAAAGCATCAGCTGGACTATACGCTGACAGAATTTGAGGACGGAGATAATTTTCTGAAAGCTGCCGCCCAGGTCAATTTTCAGCTTGTCTTTATGGACATCTATATGGAGAACATGGATGGAATAGAGGCCGCCAGAAGGCTGCGCCAGAAAAACAGGCTCTGTAAGATCGTTTTTCTGACCATTACAGAAGATTATGCCCGGATGGGGTACAGTCTGTCCGCCAGCTATTATCTGTTGAAGCCGCTTTCGCTCCATCAGGCAGATTTTGAAGAAGCGATGGAGCTGTGCCAGCTAAAACCGCCCTATGAAGTGATGACACTTTCGGTTATGGCTGACCGTCAAAAGCTGGAACTTCCCACAGAGAAGATTCTATACATAGATTATCAAAACCGTATGACACGGATTCATACGGCGGAACGCGTGATACCGGTAAGCGGAGGCTTTCAGGAGGTTACTGCCGCATTGCAGAAGGACAAGCGTTTTTTGCCCTGCTACCGGGGCGTTTTAATCAACATGGATTATATCAGCCAGGTTGACAGTCAGACCTTCCGTTTGATAAACGGGGAGGCACTTCCGATTGCTCTCCGCAATGGAAAACAGCTGCGGGAAACCTACCGTCAGTATGTTTTCTCTGGAATGGGGCGTATCGTATGAGAATGAAGGAAATACACAGGCGTATTCTGGGGGGCTGTCTGGCCTGCCTCCTCTGCTTCACCGGCAGTATCCCCGCATTTGCCGCTGGAACTGCAACCCCAGCCAACGCCGATGAAAGAAGGGAGAATCCGCCGGGTTTAGAAAACAAAGCTTCAGGGGCACTGAATAGCGGAACCCCGGAAACACCGGAAGCATCGGAAGAAATACCCCTCGTCCTTGTCACGGAAATACAAAAGGAAGGCGAACTGCTCTCCCTGCCGGCCTTTACCCTGCCTCTTAGAACCACACCGTCTGATGATGACCTGGAGGAAATTTATCAGCTGGCCCTTCAGTATCAGACCGTTTGCGCCACTGTAACAGCCGGTGAAGAAATCCGGCAGGAAACATTTTCTGTCGCATGGGATTTTTCAGCCATTGACCAGACCACTCCGGGAGAATATGCCGCAGCAGGCCGGATTGAACTGCCGGAGGGGTATGCCTTTGGTGAAGCTGTATTGCAGGAGCTGCAGATTCCCGTCCGGGTAGAAGAAATGACGCCTGCTGTCATTACCTCCATAGAGCAATGGTATCCTTATACAAATGCATTTGCGCTCCCACAGGGCAGCGAAATTGAAGCGCTGGAAGAATTATTCGCCGCCTCCCCGTATTATCTGGAATGCTATGCGGAGAACGGAACCAGCTACACCGCTGTGGTGGAATGGGATTTTTCCGGTATTGATCTGAATACTGTGGGACTGTACCATGCAGCAGGAAGGCTGATCGCACCGGAAAATACCGTATTTGCGGATCGTGTCGATTTCCCTGAAATTACAATTCCTGTTTCTGTTCAGGCTCCGGATAGACCAGACATTAACTGTTTTCTGGCCGCCAGAGGAAACCTTTATTTTCCCTGGGTTGCACCGCCGGGAGAACAGGATAAGATCAGTGTATGGCTGTCCGAAAACAACGGTTCATGGAACCAGCTGGAAAATGGCATTTACGTGGGACGGGAAATGCTCTCGATTGCTACCCGTCTGCTGACGCCGGGCAGCGGTTACCGCCTTCAGGTTGATTATGACGGCGGACAGACCGGCATCCTGTCCTTTACCTACGCAGATGAAATTGTTCTTGAAGGGTATCATGAAGGCGACCGGGATGGAGGGGATGCAGGCGGAAATCCACCCGACACCATCATTCAGCCGCCTCCTGAAGATACCGACGATCAGGATGATGGTTTTGCAGACAGGCCCTCCACAAAGCCTTTAAGATCGCCTGCAACAAATGGCGGTGGGATAGATTCCAACGATTCTGAAAAAACACCACCGGTCAGCGGGGAAAATGATCCTGCGGATCACAAGCCTTCCGAGCCATCCCGGGATGGAAAGGATGATTCCATAGATATAGATAAAGACGATTTCCCATCGGAACAGGCAAACGGTGATACAGAGGAAGATACCGCTTTACAGCAGCCCCCTGAAGTGCGGACGATTGCCGGCGCTCCAGAGCTTACCGCTCCCAATCCTGCCTTGAAGCTTTCAGAAAACAGGAAAGATTCAGTGCAAAGCGCTATGACCGTTCCCCAGGAAGTCGCAGATTCCCAAAACTCTGCTTTTTCAGAGTTCTTCGATGAAACCACTGACCGGATTTCCGGCACACGCTTTCTGATGATGCTGCAAACAGGGGAGCAAAGAGCCGTCTTTTCCAAACAGGGAATCACCATCAGCATACCCAAAGATGCCTTGCCGGAGGGTATCCAAAACGAAGATCAGATTGAAGTCATCATCCAAAAGGATACGGATGGCGGTTTTTCTTTTTCGTTTTCCATCAATGGAACTGTGCTCAACTCCCTGCCGGATGTTTCTGTCATGCTGCCCTATCCAAATGCCCCGGCAGCCGGCACATTGTTCCTTTGTGATGAAAGCGGCGTGGAAATCCCCATGACCGGTTACGACGATACGGCGAAAGCCGCTTCCTTTCAGATCAGCCATACAGGGACTTACACCATTGTGGGAAAGGAAGATACCGCTTCCCTGGCACATGCTGCCGACACAGAGCACAGCCGGCCGCCCATATTCTTTTTCATTCCGGTCTGTCTGGTTCTTCTGTCTGCCGGTGAATTTTTCCTAAGGAGGAGGCGAAAATAAGATGGTATCTTCTGTGGTAAAAAAATATGCTGCCTTATGTATGGTCTGCCTGTGCTCATCCCTGTTTTTTCTTGGCCTGTATCAGTTCAATAATAAATATAGCCAGAACACAATCCAAGCGGCAAATGGGATTCTGGCGCTTTCTGAGGAAGAACTTCAAAAGTCACCGGTGCGCTTTCTGGTATCCGGCTGGGCATTTTATCCTGACGCGCTTTTGACCCCGGAAGAAATACGGGATGAAAGCCATTATATGCGCTACCTTTCCATCGGAGAGCAGACCAATTTTTCCAGTCCTGCAAGCCCTTCTCCCTATGGCTGCGGGACTTACCAGATGACATTCTTTCTGCCGGAACGGAAGGAAGTGTATGCACTGGAAATCCCGGAAGTGTTTTCTGCTTACAACCTTTATCTGGATCAAGACCTGATCCTGCAAATGGGGGAACCTGCACATGGGACACCATTGGTTCAAAACCGCATGGTCACTTTTCATGGCGGAAAACCGGTCACACTCACCATAGCGGTCAGCAACTATGACCACTTTTACGGAGGGATTGTTTATCCGCCTGCTTTCGGAACGATGCTGGCGGTCAATACAACCAGAGGAATCCGGTTTGCATTCTGCCTGTTTGGCTGTACCGTTACCTTTGTCTGTGCGCTGCTGTCCTTTTATTTCAGCCGCCGGATGAAACAGAAAAATACATTCCTGTTCGGACTGATCTGCCTTGCCATGTGCGGCCTGTCATCCTATCCTGTGCTTCATATGCTGGCTGCGGTTCCCGTATTCCCCTGGTACACGATTGAACTGTTCTGTATCTATCTGGTTACCTGGCTGATCGTAGTTCTGCAAAACCGGATATGCAGGCCGGGCTTCCTGCCTGCGGCCATCAGTAATGGGGTGGGCGCTGCCTTCCTGGTATATGCGTTTGTGTATGGCATGATGGCTTCCCATCTCTCCCTTGGAGCGATTCGTTTCTTCTCTGCATCGGTCTTTTGTTATAAGGCGGCATCTGCACTCTATCTGCTTATCATCGCTGTGCTTGCCATTCACAGAGGAGAAAAACGGAGCAGGCCGATCTTCTATGCTGCGGCAGCCGCAACCTGCGCCTTTATATGGGATCGCCTTCTGCCGGTTTATGAGCCGGTTATCGGCGGTTGGTTTGTGGAATGGGGCAGCTTTTTCATAGCAGCCGCCATCGGTTATTCCCTCTGGCGCGATGTGGTAGAGGGGTATGGAAACAGCCTGATTTTTCAGGAAGAACGCAAGCAGGTCATCCGTCAGCTTTCTATGCAGACCGAATACAGCCGTCAGGTTTCTGAAGCAGCGGCAGAAAACAGAAGGCTGATCCACGACATCAAACACCATCTGCACACCATAGACCGCATGGCCTCTGAACGTGGGCAGACGGAGATCTGCTCCTTCCTGTTGCAGGTAGAGGAACAGGTTGCGGCGTCATCGGGTCACTCCTATGTTGCGTTCTGTAAAAATCCCGTCGTAAATGCGCTGATTGAATACTACTACGGCATGGCGCAGATACAGGGGACAGAATTTCAGGTGCGGCTCGATCTTCCTGATCAGATGCCGCTTACCGATGTGGAACTGTGTACGGTGCTGGGCAATCTTTTGGACAATGCCGTTGAGGCGTGCAGCCGCCAAAAGCAAGGAGTGCGCCGCATTTTAGTTGCCGGCGAAACCAAAGGCAATATGTACTTTTTGAAGATCGAAAACACTTACGACGGGCTGGTCTTTCAGGAGGGAAAAACATTCCTCTCCCGAAAGGGCGCATCCGCTGATCACGGAATCGGGCTTTCCTCTGTCCGAAAAATCATTGAAGGCCATGGCGGTGATCTCGATCTTGTTCCCGGTGAGGAATCCTTTCTTGTTGGAGTTACAATACAGATGTAAAAACTGTTTTTTGAGGCGCATTCAGATAACATAGAATTCCTCCATTTCTGGAATTGCATACGATGAGAGGGCTGATAAAAACTGGTGCAATGTGTTTTCAACACCAAGATAATTCAGAAAGCGCTCCAGAAATGCAATCGTAGATTTCTTATACTTCCGATTTTTCAGGACAAAAACCGACAAAATGCCTCCTATAATCGCTTTCATTAGTCGCTCTTTGGCAGAACCAGCATTCATCTGTTCCCTTGCCGTTGTTTCTATATCATCCATGCTTGGCTGCAATTTATTTGACGGATGGTTATGAACCAGCATGATTGCAGATCGGGTTGCGTTACATAGTTTTCACTTTCAAAAAATTAAAAAATTTATGTTTTTGAAAGCGACATCTTGCATATACTAGTAGTAGACAGTATACTAAGTACAACAAAGCAGTTTCGAAAAATAAAAAAACTTCAATTTTTGAAAGTGGGTGACTAAATGAAAACAATCACAAGAGCAAAATATCTCGATA
>CALCMD010000030.1 GCA_937965795.1 uncultured Lachnospiraceae bacterium
GCACCGTTACCAGTTTCAGAATATCCTTCTCATTGTGAATGTAGGCAAAAGGGTTATAGTGCATACTTTTTGAGAAATTGATCGTATTGAATACCTTGATCTTATAAGGCTCATACACGGTTTTCCCATTCTTTCCCCGGACCGGGTTGCCGTCTTTATCCAGTTTCGGCGTACCGCGGCTTAACAGTTTTCCCACCTCAATCAAGACCGTACCTTTCGGATCGGTGACGACATAGGAACTGTGCATCTGCATGAGGTTGGGTTTAATAAAAAATCTCGTCTTGCCGGAGCCGGAACCGCCGACTACCAGCACATTCTTATTGCGGGCATGGGCCGGATTCTTCGGCCTGCCGGACATCATAAGCCCCTCGGTCTGTGTCAGGATGATGTTGTTCTCCGGTTTCGGGTCTATAAAAGGAGCTATATCTGTTTTATTTCCCCAACGCGCAGAACCATACTCCACATTTTTGCGGTACTTTTTCGCGTCCTTTCCTTTGAGATAGACAGCCAGCCGCACAATCACCGCACCGCATAATCCCACCAGCCAGTCCAGCGCCGCACCGGGCCACATACTCTGAAAGGCCATGCTAAAACCTTCGGACAGCCCTAACAATTTCTGTGAGGCATCCGCTCCGGGGGCAAGGCGAACCGCCTCGCCCAGCTTCGCAAATACCAGAAGGAACAGAAGATAGGGCAGGTGGAGGATCACCTGTTTTTTCAGGGCATCGGTATCTATCTTCATCGTTCCGGGCCTCCGTGTTCCTTGTTTTTCACCCGGTCACGGCCAAGCGCCTGCGCCAGCTCCTTGAATTTATGAAGCTGGGAGAGTAGCGAAGGTCTCTGTGTACGGGTAAGGTCTTTCCGGGTATATTCCTTAAAAGCCGCTGTCAGCGCGTCCGCCTGGTTTGCCTTGAAATAGACCGTCCACTTCGGTGGATCAGTCCCCAGCTCTTTTTCAATATGGTAGCGGACCTGGTGTTTCCGGGCATACCGCTCAAAAGAGCGGATTCTGCCGGACACTTCAATGGTATTGGCCCCTGGGTCTTTATAGGTCAGCCGTTTCATGCTGTTCCTGCCGACTTTCGGGGTAGTGCGTTCCTGCTCCATCTTACGGAGCACCGCGGCAATCGCAGAGCGCAGCACCCGCCCGGACAGCTTTGCCGTCTGAATGGAGACCGATACGATCCGCTGTTCCAAATCTTCCTGCATGAACATCCTCCTTCCTGATAAAATTGTAATTATAAATAGAAAATAACTGTTTAACGGGCATCCCCGATCACCTGCTGGCGCGGGGCGTGCTCAAAGGCTTTTGCCGCCTGGTCTACCTGAATTTTCGCATGTTTCAGAAGCGTCTTGATGATGGTCGCCGGGTGATCCTGTTCCTCCAGGTGGTCCACCATATCCTTACAGCCCTCCGGGAGATATTCAGCCATATCTTTACAGACATCAGCCAGGTCACCCATGAAGCCCCAGCAGCTATCCGTAAGCTCGCCGTTTTTGTAAAGCTCAAAGCCGTAGCACTCGCCGCGCAGGTAGGAATCATAAGCAGCGACTTCGCTGCGCATCAGATCCTCCGCCTTTTTCCGAATGGCGCCAGTCATTTTTTCACCGCCGAACTCTTTCAAGGCGTCCTCTTTGGAAACATAAATCCATCCCACCTGCCCGCTGTCCCAGGGATCATTGAAACTTGTAGTCTGCATGGCAAGGCCGCTGTGATCCATGAGATAAAGGGGCAGCGTAATGTATTTATCGGAGATCACCTTCATCATGGCGTCATCAACCGCCCGTTCCTCTGTCTTTGGACCGTGCCGGAACCGGCTGCTCACAATGTTCACCATGTGTTCATAGCGTTTCAGACCCGCTTCATCATGCCCCACGGTATCTAAATACATCTCCCGCAGGAAATCGTCTTTATCCATGTAGTTGTGCTTATCACCTAAAGCGTAGCGGGAGTGGAAGCAGACCATTGTTCCAAAATGCTCGTCTACCTCACGGGGAGAGATTAAAATATCGTCCGGCTGCACCATCAGGGCATAGGGACCTTCTACTGCCATCAGCATAAACTATCAGCTCCTTTCCGGCTCTCTGGCCTTTTTATCCGGCGCTTTCGGCTCTGTCTGCGCTGCCTGTTTCCTTGCATTGTCAAGCTGTTCCCGCACCGAAACATCCCGCCTGGCCTCCGGTGCCCCTGCGTCAAAGAAGCCCGGCAGCTCCTTGAAGCCGATACTGTCCACGTAATATGCGGCGTCCGCACCATTCTCATGCAGGACCACCACATCGGAAACGGAAAGGGAGTGACCCCAGAAATCTTCCGGGTGGTCGATATTAAAACGTCTGTAAATATCCTCCAGTGTTTCGCCCGGTTCCCGCTGCCTTGCATAGACCATCTGGTAATGATCCCGATCCACGGAAAACCCTTTGCTTTCCAGCCAGTCCAGAGACATAAAACGGAGGTTATCTGTATTGTCCGATAAGTCAAGCTGGTAAATAGAATAAGCGCTGATCCCGTATTCTTTTTCATAGGAAGAAATATGCGCTAAAAGCGGCGCTGTTTCTCCCTCCATGTGTTCCTCACGCTCAAATGCCGCCAACCTCATGCGGATTTTTCCGGTATCTCCTGAAAGCAGCTCGTCCGCCATGCGCTCTTTCTCTGCATGGGAATCCGGGTACAGGTCTGCATAGGCCCCGCTGTTCTGCCTGAAAAATTCATCCAGGTCAAAGGCCAAATCCGTGGTGTCGTCAAGCCTTATGTCATCCCTGCCCGGTTCCTCCATGACAGAAGCCGGCTGCTGCTTTTCTTCCGGTGGGAGGGGCTGCTTCACCGCAACGATCTCACCCGCCAG